>NZ_JBHTCO010000020.1:0-275491 GCF_042665295.1 Scopulibacillus cellulosilyticus | reverse complement strand
TTGGTTTTAAGCGTTATGATCGTTTACGATTACGTGTTTTATTACATCATCAATATAAATCAATGGGATATCAGTTAGGTTAAGGAGTAGGAACTATTACTCCTACCCCAACATTTGACGTAGAACCTATTTTTAAAGGTTTTCTTTATAAAAGGCTCCCAATTTTTCAACAGCCTGATTAACAGGTTCTGGTCTGTCGTATAAATCATAATGACTTGCACCTTCAACAACAAACAAATCTTTTTTTTCTGAAGCTGCTCTATTATAAAGTTCATGCCCATCTTTATACGAAGCGAATCCGCCTTGAACACTGCCTACAATGATTTGTAAAGGCTGAGTTAGTAACTCCTCTGCTAAATGGAAAGCATCAAAACCTATCACTGATTGTAGACTAGTGAATTTTAACTTATTTGGAGAATGAGGACTTTGACCTCTTGGCGTTGTGTAATAATCAATAGCTTCCGTAATATCTATATCAGTAATACCAGCCTGTTCTCTTTCTTCTTGACTATTGGGAATCCAATTCGTAATCAGTGATTCAGCCCCGCGAGCTTCAGCAGTGCGTTGTTTACCAATTGCCTCTAATGTTTTGATAGGATCGCCTTCACGGTTTACACGACCAATATTAGCACCAACGACTGTACCAACTGCTTTGATTCGACGCTCTGTCATTGCAGCATTTACTGCATAACCGCCTCCAGCACAAACACCTAATACACCAATACGGTTTTCATCTACATAATCAAGCGTTGTCAGATAATCTACTGCACAGCGAATATCTTCAACCCGTGCAGCCGGTTCTTCAATATATCGAGGTTCACCTTCACTTTCCCCCTGATATGATGCATCAAATGCAATCGTTATATATCCTAATTCAGCAAGTTTCTCGGCATAGATACCTGCGGTTTGATCTTTACAGCTGCTGCCCGGATGAACGCAAACAATTGCAGGATTTTGTTTCTCTTCTTTAGCATTTTCAGGTAAATTTAAAATACCTGCTATTTGCAGCCCTTTTGCATTAAACCTTACATTTTTTTTAGTAACTGTCATATTTACGACCACCTTTGTCTGTTTTCGAATATACACTTGTGGTTGTTAATGCCCTCGTGTATATTTATATTAAAATGTACATTGAATCATTTCAATGACCACATTCTTGATTTCGTGCATTAATACACACTTTCTAAAATGTGTGTATTAAATAAAAGGAGTAATCTATGAATAAAATAGATAGAAGAATATTAAAGTCACAAAAGGCTATTCAATCTGCATTTTTGGAAATGTTAGTTGATGAAGGATTTGACGATATTACAGTTAAAAATATTACTGAAAAAGCCGACCTTGGCCGAAAAACATTCTACTTACACTATATAGATAAATATGATTTATTAGATAAGATTGTTGATGACCATTTAGAACAATTGAGAGAAATATGTGACCAAAAACAAAACAAAGGTTTTATAGAAGGTGCGGTTATATGGTTTAATTTTTTTGAGCAGCATCAATCATTCTTTGCCTCACTATTTAGAAGTAATAGTACATTATCATTTCGAAATAAATTATTGACTTTTATCATGGGTGAAATAGATAAAAAACTAAATTCAAATGCACCTTTAAATCAAAACATTGATAAGTATATTATTTTAAAGTTTTTGGGAACAGCTGTAATGGGTGTGGTGGAGTCTTATGTTTTAGAAGAATTAACAGGGGATACTGAAGCAGTAGCAAAGCAATTAGGTCAATTAATTAAAAGAAACATATAACTAATTCTCTAAAAAACTTTAAAAGTACAAAAAATGGCGATAATTTCATGTGGAAACTGCTTGACATAATCATAAGATTTAAGCATAATATATCATAAATTTATAAATTGATCGGCATAGACAGAGACCAGTAAACAGACATTGGCGCGTTAGAGAGTGGAATTCATCGGCTGGGAGATTCCACCGCTGTCAAACTGTTGAACCTATCCCTTGAGCTGTTGGATGAATAACCCAACCGCACCCTGCGTTATGGGAAAATTAAGCGGGCATCATAATGGTGTCAAGTAAGGTGGTACCGCGGAAGCTGAACCCTTTCCGTCCTTTACAAGTTATTGTAAGGATGTAAAGGGTTTTTTTGTTTATAAATGATTTTCAAGCAGAAAGGCGTGAACAATATGGCAAAAAAAAGAATCATTGTTAAAATTGGCAGCAGTTCGTTAACCCATGCTAACGGCGGATTGAGTAAAACGAAATTATTTGAGCATGCAGAGGCAATTGCACAATTAAAAAAACAAGGAAATGAGGTCATTTTAATTTCTTCCGGGGCTGTTTCCGCAGGGTTCTTTGATCTTGGTTATCCTGCCCGTCCTGTAACAATTTCGGGAAAACAAGCGGCTGCTGCGGTAGGTCAAGGGCTTTTGATCCAATCCTATACAGAGGCTTTTAGAACGCATGGGTTAGTTTGTGCCCAGTTGTTATTAACGAGACACGATTTTATCAATAAAGAAAGCTATAGCAATGCCTATACGACACTTAACGAGCTGCTCAAACGGTCTGTTTTGCCAATTATCAATGAAAATGATTCTGTGGCGATTGATGAGCTGACCTTTGGCGACAATGATATGCTCTCAGCGCTTGTCGGCGGTCTTGTTCACGCTGACTTTCTCATCATGTTGACAGATATAAACGGTTTATACGAAGAAAATCCGCATATTAACCCTCAAGCAAAACGGTATGATTTTCTGCCTGAAATCACCGCAGAACTTTTAGAACAAGCAAAAAGTACATCAGGTTCAAAAGTCGGAACGGGAGGTATGAAATCAAAATTAATTGCCGCACAAACGGCACTATCCCTTGGCGTCAATGTATTTGTCGGCACTGGTTCAGGACCGGATAAACTGATAAAAATTTTAAATGGTGAAGGGGATGGCACATATATAGGGAATTCTCCAAAAAGCCACTTAAAGAAACCAAAGCAATGGATTGCCTTTCACTCACAAATCTCGGGACAAATTAAAATTGACGACGGCGCGCTGACGGCTATTATTTCAAAAGGTAAAAGTCTGCTGCCGGCAGGAGTCAAACAAATTAACGGCACATTCAAAGCCGGGGATGTTGTTGAGGTCATCAATAATAAAAATGAAATCATAGGCAAGGGACAAGTAAATTATACATCCGAAGAATTAGAAATGATCAAAGGCTTTACAAGTCAAATGGCAATGAAAATAACACGGCGAAACCATCCTGAAGTGATTCATCATGATCAATTAGTATCTAATATAGAGGAGATGATGATATGAGTGAATTAATATCAAAAGCAAAAAAAGCGAAGGCAGCTGCAGGACAATTAATTGGAAAAACAACGAAACAAAAAAATGAAGCGCTAAAAACAATTGCTGCACAACTTATTGAAGAAATCCCATACATTTTACAAGAAAATAAAAAGGATTTAGATCAAGCAAGGGAAAAAGGGGTAAGCGAGACTTTGATTGACCGGCTGATGCTAAATGAGCAAAGAATTCGGGATATGGCTCTCGCTCTTAAACAGTTAGCGCTTTTAAATGATCCAATCGGAGAAGTGCTCGAATCATGGGAGCGGCCGAATGGACTTAAAATAGAAAAAGTCAGGGTTCCAATAGGCGTTGTTGGCATGATTTATGAAGCGAGACCTAATGTTACTGTGGATGCTTCAAGTCTTTGTTTGAAGACTGGCAACGCGGTTCTTCTGCGCGGCAGTTCATCAGCATTGAACTCCAACCGGGCGCTTGTATCTGTCATCCGCCGTGCACTGGAACAAACGAAGCTTCCTCAAGATGCTGTTCAACTGTTAGAGGATGTCAGCCGGGATACCGCTTCACAAATGTTTAAATTAAATCAATACCTTGATGTTTTAATTCCGCGCGGCGGGAAGAATCTTATTCAAACCGTTGTTCAGAATGCTTCTGTTCCTGTTTTGGAAACGGGTGCGGGAAATTGTCATGTGTTTATAGATGAAACGGCCAACCCGCAAATGGCTATTGATATTACGGTCAACGCTAAAACACAGCGTCCTTCTGTTTGTAATGCAGCTGAAAAAGTGATAGTCCATGAAAGTTGGGCAAAAAAGCATCTGGCAGCACTTGCCCGAAATCTTCGAAACAGCAACGTTGAACTGCGAGGGGATGAAAAGGCAAGGGAAATAGTTACGGATCTCATTGATGCCAATGAAGAAGATTGGGAAACTGAATACCTGGATAAAATCATGGCCATTAAAATTGTTGCAAATGTTCAGGAAGCGATTGATCATATTAACACTTACAGCACGAAACACTCAGAAGCTATCATTACAGAATCAGCAGAAAACACAAAGCTATTTTTCCAATTGGTAGACTCAGCGGCACTCTATCATAATGCTTCAACACGGTTTACTGACGGCTTTGAATTTGGCTTTGGTGCGGAAATTGGCATCAGCACTCAAAAACTGCACGCCAGGGGACCAATGGGACTGCCTGCCTTAACCTCAACAAAATATACTGTACATGGCAATGGGCAAATCAAGAAATAAAGAATTTATTGTAAGTGAATATTTATCTGTTAAGCTATGGGGATCAGCCTCATAGCTTAAAAAATGCCAATTTTTGTTGATATCTGTTGCAAATTTTGTAGAAAATAGCTGTTGAACTTTGCGTTTTAATTTGATACAATTTAAATTAAGAAAGACCGGTCACAAATCTTTAAATGATAAGAATTCTCATCTATGGAAGCCTTCCTTTAACCTATTATCCAAAACCTCTTGGATAAAAATTACCACACAACTTAATTCATCAAAATTGATAGGTATTCAATTTATTGAAAATATAGAAAATTAAATATTTTTAATATTACTCCAAAATAAAAGAGGTGTTTAAATGAAAAGAAGAAAGTTTAGTTTAGCATGGCAAATATTCGCAGGATTAGTATTGGGGGTTATTGTTGGTGCGATTTTCTATAACAATCCCGCGGTGGCAACTTATTTACAGCCAATTGGCGATATATTTCTCCGCTTAATTAAAATGATTGTTATCCCTATTGTTATCTCAAGCATCATTGTCGGTGTTGCCGGTGTTGGAGATATTAAGAAGTTAGGGAAGTTAGGCGGAAAGACGATTATCTATTTTGAAATCATTACAACTTTTGCGATCATTATAGGATTATTTGCAGCGAATATATTTCATCCCGGCACAGGCGTTAATATGAAATCGCTTCAAAAAACAGATATTTCTTCTTATGTAGAAACAACGAAACAAGTCGAACATCATAGTATTATTGACACGTTTGTGAATATCGTCCCAAGCAACCTGATTGATTCAATGGCCCATGGCGATATGCTGCCGATTATTTTCTTCTCTGTTCTCTTTGGATTAGGTGTTGCTTATATCGGCGAAAAGGGCAAACCAGTGCTCAGCTTTTTCCAAGGCACTGCTGAAGCAATGTTCTATGTCACAAATTTAGTGATGAAATTTGCACCGTTTGGAGTATTTGCTTTAATTGGTGTAACCGTTTCTAAGTTCGGTCTCTCATCCCTTATTCCTTTAAGCAAATTGGTTATCTTAGTCTATGGATCTATGATCTTCTTTGTATTAGTCGTCCTCGGGTTAGTAGCCAAATTTGCAGGGGTTAACATTTTCCGTTTCTTGCGTCTTTTAAAGGACGAGCTTATTTTGGCATATTCGACATCCAGTTCGGAGACCGTATTGCCGAAACTTATGGAAAAGATGGAGAAATTCGGCTGCCCTAAAGCCATTGCATCCTTCGTCATTCCAACCGGTTACTCCTTTAATCTGGATGGTTCAACCCTTTATCAAGCGATTGCAGCTGTGTTTATCTCTCAAATGTACGGCATTCATCTATCCATTGGTGCACAAATATCGTTAGTCCTTGTCTTAATGGTCACATCAAAAGGCATTGCCGGTGTTCCGGGTGTATCGTTTGTTGTACTCCTTGCAACTCTCGGTTCTGTCGGTATTCCGGTAGAAGGGCTGGCATTTATAGCAGGCATCGACCGCATCCTGGATATGGCCAGAACAGCAGTCAATGTTGTCGGCAACTCTTTAGCAGCGGTTGTGATGTCTAAATTAGAAAAGCAATACGATCACAATAAAGGCAATCAATATCTGGAAGAATTAAAACAGGCATCTTAAAATGCGGAAGCTTCTCCTATTTAAGGGGAGGCTTTTTTTCGACAAATTTATACAAAAAGAGATTAAACTGTTGCACCTTAATCGTTTATTATTTATAATGACGTTAACAATAAAAATAATTTTTATATCATAAAAAAATTATTTATTTGATTGGAGGTGCTTTTAATAGAATCAGTCAAGCAAGAGCTGGATTTTCTGCAGCCATTGATCAAAGGCATCGCTGCTCAATTTGGCGAAAATTGCGAGGTTGTGCTTCACGATCTTACTGAAGGTATTGAAAGTACGATTGTAGCGATTGAAAATGGTCACGTTACAGGCAGAAAAATAGGAGATCCAAGCAGTAATTTAGGACTTGAGGTTCTGCGCGGTACTGTTAAGGACGGAGACCGTTATAACTATCTGACCCAAACAAAAGATGGGAAAATGCTGCGTTCCACCTCCATTTACTTTAAAAACAGCAAAGGGGAAACCATCGGCTCCTTGTGTATAAATCTCGATATTTCCGATCTTATGATGGCGGAAAATGCAATTAAATCAATTACGATGAGCCAACAGGAGCAAGAAGTCAGCGAGGTCTTTGTAAATGATGTTAATGAAGTCTTGGATTTCCTAATTCAAGAATGCCAAAACGAAATAGGCAAGCCGGCGGCCAATATGACTAAAGAAGATAAATTAAAGGCGATTCAGTATCTGGACGCAAAGGGAGCCTTCTTAGTCAAAAAAGCCGGAGATAAAATATGCCAGTATTTAAATATTTCCAAGTTTACGCTTTACAATTATTTAGATGAGGTAAGATCTGCTCAGCAAAAATAATTTGATATATAAGATAAGGCATTCCAAATGCCTTTATTTACAGAGTTATGAAAACCCTTTCGCAGATTGGTTTTCTAGATTTTGAAAGGAGAGTCTAATATGCTGACTCCATATATTTTGATAGATGAGGCAAAAGTAAGATCTAACATTGAGAAAATGCAAAAGGTCGCTGATAATAAGGAGCTCCAATTAAGACCGCATATTAAAACACATAAGATGCCTTATTTGGCTAAGCTTCAACAAGAATACGGCGCTTCAGGCATTACAGTTGCTAAGCTTTCTGAAGCACAAGTCATGCTTGCAAACGGCATAAAAAATATTTTTTTGGCTTATCCGATTGTTACAAAAGAGAAAGCCGAATTAATAAAAGACATTAACGAACAAGCGGACACGTTTATCGTCGGTGTTGATAGTTTAATAGGCGCTAAGACACTTAACGCTGGTATGACCGGTGCGGACAAGAAATTAAAAGTAAGAATTGAAATTGATTCAGGTTTAAACAGAACGGGTGTGACTAAAGATAAAGCGGTTTCACTGGCAAAAGAAATTGTTCAATTAGAAAATCTTGAGTTAGAAGGTATTTTCACTTTTAAAGGTGCCGTTTATAAAGGTGAATCTACGCTTGATTTGGAGAAATCAGGAGAAGAAGAAGGTTCATTAATGGTCGGGCTGAAGCGGGAGTTGGCGGAAAACGGTATTGACATTGCCTCCGTGAGCGTCGGTTCAAGTCCTACGGCGAAAACTGCTGCTAATGTTCAAGGTGTGACAGAGATTAGACCCGGGACGTACATTTTTAACGATGCCATGCAAGTAAAATTTGGCTTATGCGATATCGACGATTGCGCTGCCCGTGTATTCGCAACAGTCGTCGGAAAATATGATGACCATTTGGTGATTGATGGCGGCAGTAAGACATTTGCAACAGATGTTCAGCCAGGCCATGCTCCATTAAATTTAAAAGGCTTTGGCATCGTTGTCGGCCATAGCAATTTAACATTTGCCAGGATGAATGAAGAACATGGTGTTTTAGAATTCAACGGAGACTGTGATTTAGAAATAGGCGATGTCGTAGAAATTATTCCTAATCACATTTGCAGTACTGTTAACTTGCATAATGATGTCTATCTCAAAACACTAGATGGTGAAATCAAGAAAGAAAAAGTCGCAGCAAGAGGTCACTTATACTAGGAGGATTAGCATGTATGATCTAGTCATTAAAAACGGCAAAGTCGTTGATGGCACGGGAAATCCTTGGTTTAATGCGGATGTCGGCATTAAAGACAATAAAATCGTTAGAATAGGTAAAATTGACAATAAAGGTCATAAAATATTGGATGCGAAAGGCAAGTTTGTTTCCCCTGGTTTTATAGACGGGCATTGTCACTCGGATTTGATGATTCTGGATTTTCCTGAGAGTGAAATCAAATTAAGGCAAGGCGTTACAACTGAAGTGGTTGGTAACTGCGGTCTTGCGCCGGCTCCAGTAAAGAACAAGTATAAAGAACTGCTAGAAGTCTACACGCAGCCTGTTTTGGGAAAATCTTATTGTGAATGGAAATGGAATACTGTTGAAGAGTATTTCAATGTTTTAGACCAAAACCTGGCTTCTTCACATACGGCTTCATACGTGGCTCACGGCGCTGTCAGAATTGCGGTGATGGGATTCGATAAAAGACAGCCGACAAAGCAAGAAATGGATGAAATGAAACAAATTGTTGATGATGCGATGAGAGCCGGAGCAATCGGTTTATCGATCGGACTGCTCTATGCACCGAGCTGTTACGCCAGCAAGGAAGAGCTCGTCGAACTTTGTAAAGTCGCTGCCAAATATGATGGTATCTTTGCAACCCATGTTAGAGGCGAAGGCAATAACCTTCTTTCATCAATTAAAGATGTCATTTGGATTGCCGAAAAAGCAGGGATTTCACTTCACATCAGCCATCTTAAAGCAGCGGGTAAAAGGAACTGGGGATTAGTTATGCAGGCCATGGAACTCATTGAAGCCTCGCGTTGCAGAGGCATGGACATCGCCTGTGATGTTTATCCTTACAATGCAAGTTCCACGATGTTAACAACATTGCTGCCGCCTTGGTCATTAGAAGGGGGTATGGGAGATACCCTTAAGAGATTACAAGATAAGACAGACAGAGAAAAGATTATTGGCGAGCTGTCCGAAGAGCGGGAAGACTGGGACAACCTTGTTTATTCTACAGGCTGGGAAAATGTCGTTATTTCTTCCGTAACGTCAGATAAAATGAAGCAATATGAAGGTAAAAACGTCAAAGAGATTGGTCAATTAAATGGCAAAGATCCTATCAATCAAGCCCTTGATCTCCTTGTTGAGGCTGAAGGCAATCTCGGCATTGTTTATTACATTATGAACGAGGAAGATGTCAGAGAAGTTATTAGATATCCTAAATCTTTGATAGCTTCAGACAGTTTAACTTGTTACACCGGGAAACCGCACCCGCGCCTATACGGAACTTTCCCGCGAGTGATTAAAAGATATGTTAAAGATACAAATATCTTGACGTTAGAAGATGCGATTAGAAAGATGACTTCTTTCCCGGCAAAGAGATTCAGATTAAATAATAAAGGATTGTTACTAGAAGGCTATGAAGCCGATATTACAATCTTTGATTATGACAAGGTAGCGGATCTGGCAACCTATGAAAACCCAATGACATTGCCTGAAGGTATTGAGCATGTCGTTGTTAACGGTCAATTAACAATTGAAAACGAAAAACATAATCACAAGAAGGCAGGCCATTTTATTCCGTTTCATAGCGTAAAATGCGCATGTCACTAAATTAAGAAAACAAACGTATTTAAATAATAGATTATTACTTTTAAAAAAAACTAAGCAGAGGTGTACATCATGAGTGTTGTTGAAAAGAAATTGGAAGAACTAGGTGTTATTTTACCGGAGCAAGCAAAACCAAAGTTTGTCTATGTTCCATGTAACCGTACAGGAAATTTGGTTTATACTTCAGGCATGGATTGCCGGGTTAACGGCGAGCTCATTTATGAAGGTAAATTAGGCAAAGACTTAACCATTGAACAAGGAAGAGAAGCTGCCAGACAATGTATTATTAATTGTTTTACTGCGATTAAATGGCAAATCGGCGATCTTGATAAAATAAAAAAAGTCGTTAAAGTATTAGCATTTGTTAATTCAGCTCCCGGATTTGTCGATCAGCCGTACGTCATTAATGGCGCTTCTGAATTTCTTGAAGAAGTTCTTGGTGAAAAAGGAAAGCACGCAAGGTCTGCCATTGCGGCAAATGAGCTGCCATTCAATACACCTGTTGAAATTGAAATCATTGTTGAAGTTGAAGATTAATAGAAGGAGGGCCAATCTTCTGGATTGGCCTTACCTTTACACTATCAAGTTTTCATATAACCGTATCGTGTAGACGAGAAGGAGGCATATACGATGGGAGATTGGTATTTAGTCTGTATTACATTGGCTGCGATTGTTGTTATTATACTTGGTGTGTCAGTTCTTAAATTACATCCTTTTTTAAGTTTGATTATTGCCAGTTTGTTCCTAGGCATCTTCGCAGGATTGCCGCTTGATAAATTAGTAAGCTCTTATGAAACAGGTGTCGGCAGTCTTCTAAGTGATTTAGCGGGAATTATCGGTCTTGGAACGATTTTAGGTAAAATGATGGCCGATTCAGGCGGGGGACTGCAAATAGCTAATGCCCTTACAAGAAAATTTGGTGAGAGCAAATTACACTGGGCAATGATGTTCTCAGGCTTCATTATTGGATTGCCGGTTTTCTTTGAAGTTGGTGTTGTGCTGCTGCTTCCATTAGTCATTTCAATTTCTAAAAATTCGAAGAAGTCAATTCTGTTTGTTGGTCTGCCGTTAATTGCCGGATTATCTATTGTTCATGGGATTGTTCCGCCGCATCCCGGTGCTATGACTGCTATTGGCATTTATAAGGCCAATGTCGGCAAATCTTTGCTTTATGGATTAATTGTTGCTATTCCGTCTGCTATTGTTGCAGGTCCGCTATTTGGTAAATGGGTTTCTAAAAGAGTAAAACCATCTTTTAGTCCATATGGGGAAAGCAATGAGACAGCTGTAAACACTGGATTTAATGAAACCGCTTCAACAAAGGATAGCATGGCTGTTAAATCAGGCGGTCACTTATCTGAGCATATACCATCGTTTACAGCAGCTTTAATTACGATTTTGCTGCCAATTTTACTAATGTTGTTGTCTATGGTTATAGAATATTTGCCATTGAATCATGCAATTATAAATTTTGCAAAGTTCATTGGTACACCGGTGATTGCACTACTAATTTCCGTTTTCGTCGCTTACTTTTCATTAGGCTTCCATAAAAAAGTGAATAAAGGAAAAGTCACAGCGCTTATAGAAGAATGTTTAAAACCACTCGCTGCTATCATGTTGATCATGGGTGCCGGCGGCGGATTTAAACAAGTTCTTGTTGACAGCGGCGTAGGTACAGCTTTCGGTCATATTTCGCAAAACTTAAGCTTATCACCGATTGTATTAGCATTTATCATTGCCGGCTTAATAAGGGTTGCGACAGGCTCGGCAACAGTTGCTTTAACTACAGCCGCAGGCATTGTTGCTCCAGTAGCTGAACATATGACAGGTGTAAATAAAGAATTGCTTGTTATTGCAACGGGGGCGGGATCTTTAATGTTATCGCACGTTAATGATTCAGGTTTCTGGCTCGTTAAACAATATTTGGGGTTATCTGTTAAAGAAACATTTAAGACATGGACGGTACTCGAAACCTTGCTCTCAGTTACAGCTTTTGTATGTGTATTAATTCTCAATATTTTCATTTGATTTTTACCTTTATTTGTATGCGGTTTCAAAAGGCGGGCATTTGCCTGCTTTTTTATATTGGCAGAAAAAGGCTAGATAAATCACATTATAATTTGTTGTAAATTGGAATGAACATTCTTATTGAATGAACATTCTAAAATATTGTATAATGTTTATGGAGGTGGCGCCATGAGAGGTGATGCTAACGGACGCAGGGATAAAATTTTAGAGACTGCTAAGAAACTTTTTAGCGAAAAAGGGTACCACGGTGTCTCGATACCAGATATTGCTAGAGAGGCGGGTGTAAGTGTTGGCTCGATCTATTACATTTTCAAGAACAAGGAAGATATTTTACTCAGTTTACTTGCCGTTGTAAACAGCATTTATCAGCAAGTTTTTAGTCACGGTAATGAAATGACCAACCCGGTGGAAAGGCTCCAGTATGTGATACGCGGATTATATCGTTCTATTGATCAGGTAACCGATCTGTTTGTTATCCTCTACAAAGACCTTGGTACTTTAGATAGAGATACTTGTACTAAGATTTTAAATATGGAGAGCGAGACCGCGCGTGTAATTGCAGATATAATTCGCGGGGGACAGCAGAAAGGGAATTTTCGGCACGATATAGATGCAGACTTACTTGCATTTGATGTGGTGAGTCTTGGTCATATGTGGGCACTGAAAAAGGAATCACGTCTTCATGGTTGGATGTCCCTGGAACAGTATGTCGAGTCCCAATTGCATTTTTTTATGTCATTACTTATAGAAAGTGAGGAAGTGATAGTCTCTTGTTATCTATCAAAGAAAAGAGATGATAAACATTCACTTTAATGGATTTGAATTTTAAAATTAGCAGATACAAATTTATTAGTTATGAAGATTATCAGCAGAAGTTAGAAACAAAAGGTTATTTTTTTTATATACAATTTATTGAATTTTCCGTATAGTTAATGCCCTTTTAGTCTCTTGGATGAGATCTTAATCATACAATGATCTTCATATTCATTTGCCTCTGACAGCAAGGAACTTTAATTGATAAGGAGGGTTTTACCGGTTATGAGGGTGGATTTTTAGAGGGAAATTGAAAATAGAAATCTTCAGAAAGAAGGTATTTTATGAGTTCCAGCAGATCATTGAAACGGTTACCATTAGATAGACAAATGGATGATATTGTTGAAAATTCGATAGAAAAGATAGAACTTGTTTCACTGAAAAACGGCCATTATTACGTTTCAAATTTTGCAAATGTTGGCGTTATCATGACAACGGATGGCATTGTTGTGATTGATACAACTTTAAATAAACAGCATGCAAAAGCGATTTATAATGCCATTCGTCAAAAATCAAAATTACCTATACGTTACATCATTTATACTCATGGACATTTGGATCATGTAAATTCTACCGAAGTATTCAAAGAAACGAATACACAAATTATAGGCCATGAGAATATAGCTGATAGATTTTATAAATATAGAAAACTGAATGACTACCATTTACGCATTAATTCAGTCCAATTTCAAGGGAAATTAGGTCTTGAATCTTTTCACTTTATTACCCCGGATATTACTTTTTCCAAAGAGTACAAATTTAAATTAGGCGATAAGACCATCTATCTTATGCACGGAAAGGGAGAAACAGACGATCATTGTTTCGTCCATGTTCCGGAAGACAATATCGTATACTCCGGGGATTTCTTTATCAATGCCTTTCCAAATATAGGCAATCCTTTGAAAGTAAATCGCTTTGAACGAGAGTGGTATGAAACTTGTCAACAAATTCAAGAGCTAAAACCGGATGTATTAGTTCCCGGACATGGAAGGGCTTTATGCAGCAAGCAGGACATTCAGGATGGTCTGCAAGCGATTATTGATGTGTTGCGGTTTGTTCACGAGAAAGTTATAGACTGTTTAAATAAAGGAATGACATTAGAAATGATGCTCGAAGAGATTGAATTACCCTCAGATTTAACGAATAACAAATACATCCAGCCGTCCTACGGTTGCTTGGAGTTTGCGATTAAGGGGACTTACAGAAGGTATACCGGCTGGTTCGACGGTAATCCAACAAATCTTCAGCCATGTAAACAAAAGGATGTCGCTAATGAGATTTTATCTTTAATGAAGGATGCGAATATCATTTTGAAAAGATGCAGGGATTTAATGGATAAGGGTGAGTATCAGATGGTCCTTCATTTAACTGATATATTGATTTTTTCACAAGATAATATTGAGGCAAAAGAATTAAAAAAGGAGGCTGTACGAAAATGCTCGGAGACTAATTCCAATTTTATTATACGGAATATTTATGATCAGCTTTATTACAAGATGGGTATGATATAAAAATGGGTTGATGATCATTTTCCAGGCATTTAAGTTGTGTTCCCCTTTAAATCCAACCGATATGAGGAGGTTAAAAAGTAATGACAGCAAATACTGCCAAAATAGTTAAGAAAATGACTGTCACTACCGTTGTTATTCTGTTTTTTGCCTGGTTTATTGATTACTTGGATCGTTCAATCGTTTCAATTGCTCTTCCCTATATTGGAAAAGAGTTTCACTTGAATAAGGTAGAACAGGGGCTCATCCTTAGTGTATTCTCTTTCTCTTACGCTGTCGTACAGATTCCAAGCGGGTTCTTAACAGATCGTTTCGGTTCAAAAAAAGTCATGACATTTGCCTTAGTTTCCTGGTCTATTTTTACCGCTCTTACAGGGGCAGCCTTCAATTATCTTTCTTTACTTATTGTCCGGGTTTTCTTTGGTATATTCCAGGGTATTTTTCCGGCGGCTGCTTATAAATGCATTACAGAGAGAACATCGGAAAAAACACGTTCAACTGCTAATGGGTTCACGATGGCTTCTAACTCTGTCGGAATAGCTTTTGCACCATTAATTATCGCTCCTGCAATTCTATTTATAGGTTGGCATCATGTATTTTACTATGTTGCTGGGGTTGGGATCATCATCGCTGTTCTTATATGGTTTTTATTGCCTCGCCCTTTGACATCTCAAGAATTATTGTCTGCCGATGAAAACGACGATTCGTTACATAAAAACGCAGCAGCAAATAAGGAATCGACTTCGTCTATAAGTACAAGCGATCTCTTTAAGAGCGGAGTTATGTGGTGGCTGTTTTTCATGTTTTTTGGATACGACGTGATAGTTACTGGACTTGGTTCTTGGGTCCCTTCGTTTCTAATTACTGAAAAACATATTCATCTAGTGAATGCCGGTTTATTAATGTCGATCTCACCATTTGTCTCTATTATTGCAACAATACTTGGCGGCTTGATGTTTGACCGGTTTCATGGTCGGCATCGTAAAATATTTATTCCAAGTTCGATACTTGCCATGATTTTTTTAATTTCGATGATAAGTGTCAAATCCGCGGGCATGTTTATTCTTTTTTTAACGTTAAGTTCTTTTTTTATGACACTATGTTATATGCCTATTTTAGGACTGCCAATGCGTTTCCTTCCTACGGAAATAGTAGGTGTCGGCAGTTCAATCGTTAATATGGGAGGAAAAGTGGCAGGCATATTAACTCCGACGATTATGGGCTTTTTGATTCAGACGATTTCTTATCAAGCCGGCTTTGCTTTCCTGGCATTTGGTGCACTGCTGGTAGCATTTAGTTCCTTTTTTATCCCGCAAACTCAACAGTCCTTCCAAAATTTAATATTAAAACGCAATTATAAAGAACAAAAAGGGCTTGAGGCTCCTCCTGTAAAATGAGTTTTTGGAATATACTGATTTCGTAAAATGGGTTATTTAAAGGTGAATGGTCAAGCATATATCCACACTAAAGATAATTCAAATCATTAATAGGAGGTCATTAAATTATGTTACAGAAGAAAATAGAACAGCTGATAGAACCGATTTCGGGCTCTTTTGGGATCTTGATAAGGCATATTCAATCTGGTGAAGAGGTGAAAATCAACTCAGAACGGCTGTTTCAAGCAGCGAGGTGCATTAAAATTCCAATTCTTATTACATTATTTCGAGATATAGAGGAAGGTAAAGTACAATTAGATACACGTATTCGTATAAAAGAAGAGGATCGAGTCACAGGTTCAGGTATTTTAAGAGAACTTGATCCGGGGGCGGAAGTGTCGATTAAGGATTTAGCTATGCTGATGACGATTGTCAGCGACAACCTGGCAACAGATAAAATCTTAGATATTGTCGGCGGCGTAGAAAATGTTGACCGGTATATGAAGGAACTCGGTTTTGAGAATATTCATGTCAAACAAACACTATGGGACTGGCTTCAGGAAAGCATCGGCTTTACGCCGCAGCCTTATAGTCAGGAATACTATGAAACTGTGCACCAAGCATTATTTTCCGGAAAAAGCTTTGATCCAGAAAGCATCGTATTTACAGGAAGCTCGCATACAAACGCAATGACGCCTCTTGATTCGACAAATTTATTAGAAAAAATGTTGAAAAAGGAGCTTGTTTCTATAAAAGCAAGCGAGGCAATGCTTGATATGCTGTCTCGACAACAGCTTCGCCGAAGGATCCCATATTTTTTACCTCCCGGAACTAGAGTGGCAAATAAAACAGGATGGATCGGCAATGTTGTTAATGATGTCGGGATTATTGAGTTGCCTGAAGAGAAAGGTCAACTTATTATATCCGTTTTTATCATGGACGGATCCTATTATGAATCAGAATCTATCATACCTTATATTTCCAAAACAGCCTTTGAATATTTTTCTGAAAAACCAGTAAAAATTTACTGATTAGTTGTTTACTACGTCCACCTTAAAGCTTGGTGCAAGGTTTGAAGGCTAATTGAAATAGTTACCCTCGCTATTCATGTTTTATTTTTATAAAAAAGAAAATCCGCTTGTTCCATTTATGGAATCTGCGGACTATTTTTTGATCAAACGTGATGATTCCCGGATAACGATTTCGGGTGAAAGAACGATCTTTCGATATTCTTTAGGAGCTTTCCCTTCAATTCTCTCGATGAGAAATTGGATACCTGTATAACCGAAACTATAGGCGGGTTGGATAGCAGCGGTAAGAAAAGGATTAAAGCCTGTAATCGGTTCGAAGTCTTCGAAACAAACAATAGACATATCTTTTGGAACTTCATATCCAAATTTTCGAAGGGCTTTAATAGCATTTACCGCAATAAAGTTATTTGCCGCAAAAATTGCGGTAGGGCGTTCGAACTTTGGTAACGAAATTAAATTTTTAATTATCGTATCGGCATCATCTTTGTTATATCCGATTTCTGAAATAAGATCATGATTAACCTTTAGGTTTGACAATTTAAGTGTTTCAATGTAACTTTTGTGTCTTTCTCTTGCGGTAGATACGGAAAGAGGGCCATTAATTAAAGCGATTTTTTTGTGTCCTTGTTGAATGAGGTGTTCTATAAGCTTGCGGGTTCCTTCATAGCTATCTCCTAATACGATATCTGATTCAATCCCCTCTATCTCCCGATCAAGTAAAACAAATGGAATATCCCGCTTAATCAGTTTTTTAATATTTTTCTTTGATTGATCTCCGGTCGGAGCAAGTAGCACACCGTCAACATTTGTAGAAAGCAGCATGTCAATATAATCTTCTTCTTTTTTAAAATCCTCATCAGTATTACTTAAAAGGATTTGATATCCAAATTGTTTTGCTTTATCTTCAGCGCCTCTGGCTACTCTTGTAAAAAAGGGGTTTGTTATGTCTGTGATCAATAGGGAAAGAATTTTAGTCTTTTTTGATATTAAACTTCTGGCTGCAGAATTCGGGATATATCCTAACTCCTCTATTACTGCTTGTACTTTTTGTCTTGTTGATTCACTAATCTGTTTAGAATTGTTTATTACTCTTGATACAGTCATCGGGGAAACGTTAGCTCTTTTTGCTATATCATAAATAGTAACCACATTATTTCTCCTCTTCAAAATACATTATTGATACCGATATCATAAAATACTCATTTTATTATACTTGTTTTTTTAAAAATTTGCATTAATTTTATCAAATAAATGGGATTTTACTAAATATTCATCATTGACAATATATTTTTTGTTTGATATATTCCTGTTACCGATAACATTATAGGGTTAATTGATGTATTGAGTCATTTAAAATGGTTAAGAAATCAAAATTATTAATCTTGTTATAAAACAAGAATTTAAAGTGGAAAGGGGATAAAGGGTTGGAAGCAAAAAGTGTGAAACGAGAGCGTTCAAATCGATTAGTGGGACAATTCCCACGGGTCGGTATCCGCCCGGTAATTGATGGTCGGCGAAATGGTATTCGTGAGTCACTAGAAGAAGTCACAATGGATATGGCCAAAAGAGTTTCTATATTTTTAGAAAAAAGTATTCAATATCCTGATGGTTCATCTGTTGAATGTGTTATTGCCGATACATGTATAGGCGGTGTTACTGAGGCTGTTGAAACTCAAGAAAAATTCGAACGTCACGGGGTAGATATTACGATTACTGTTACGCCTTCCTGGTGTTATCCGACGGAAACGATGGATCAAGATCCTCTCACCATGAAAGCTATTTGGGGGTTTAACGGAACAGAAAGACCTGGTGCTGTTTATTTGGCTGCAGCTGCATCTGCCCATGATCAAAAAGGATTGCCTGCTTTTAAGATTTATGGTCGAGATGTACAAGATATGACAGATACAACTATTCCAGAAGATGTTCAACAAAAGTTATTGCAGTTTACCAAGTCTGCATTAGTTGTCACTATCATGAGAGGTAAATCTTATCTCTCTATGGGTTCTGTTGCGATGGGGATCGCGGGGTGTATCGTTAATGAAGATTTTTTCCAAAATTATCTTGGGATGCGAAATGAATATGTAGACATGAGCGAATTTATCAGACGTCTAAAGTTAAATATTTATGATGAAGAGGAATACGTTAAAGCAATCAAATGGGTAAGAGAGCATTGTAAGGAAGGTCGAGATATTAATCCTTCTGAACAGCAAAGGACAAGGGAACAAAAAGATAAGGATTGGGAAACAGTTGTAAAGATGACTCTAATTGCAAGGGACCTTATGATTGGTAATACTAGATTGGCTGAAAAAGGATTTGGTGAGGAGGCGCTTGGACACAATGCGATTGCGGCTGGATTTCAAGGTCAGAGAGAATGGACCGATTTTATGCCTAATGGAGATTTTACGGAAGCAATTTTATCGTCATCTTTTGATTGGAATGGTATAAGGGAACCTTTTATTGTTGCCACAGAAAATGATTCTTTAAATGCTGTTAGTATGTTGTTCGGTCATCTTTTGACAAATACGGCTCAGATTTTTGCAGATGTTCAAGTATATTGGAGTCCTGAGGCGGTTAAACGGGTAACAGGAAAAGAATTAACAGGTATGGCTGCAAACGGCATCATCCATATGAATAATTCAGGACCAGCAACTTTGGATGGAACAGGAGAGCAGTTAATTAATGGACACCCGGCGATGAAACCCTTCTGGGAGATTACAGAGGAAGAAGTCAAAAAGTGTCTTAATGCAACTGAATGGTGTCCGGCGGTGGATTTCTTTCGGGGAGGAGGCTTTTCAACCGATTACTTAACCAAGGGAGGAATACCACTGACAATGATTCGATTAAACTTAGTTCACGGATTAGGACCTGTACTGCAAATCGCAGAAGGCTATTCAGTCGAGTTGCCGCAGGATGTTCATGATACATTGGATCAGAGGACAAACCCAACTTGGCCAACTACATGGTTTGCTCCGAAATTGACAGGTGAAGGGCCTTTTAAAGATGTTTATTCAGTCATGAATCACTGGGGAGCTAATCATTGCGCTTTAAGTTATGGACATATAGGCGGTGATTTAATAACACTTGCATCGATGTTGCGGATTCCTGTTTCGATGCATAACGTGGATCAAAACCGTATCTTCCGTCCAAGTGTTTGGGGAGCATTTGGTACATCGGAAGGGGCTGATTATCGTGCTTGCCAAGTTTACGGTCCTTTATATAAATAGAAGAGAATAGAAGATTTGGCGTTATGTTAAAGAGATAAATAAAAGAGAAAGGTCTTTTACTTAACTGCAAAGGTAAAAGACCTTTAAGAAGATAAATTCTCTAGCCTAAATATTAATATTGTTGATTAAAGGTTAATTGATAAAGGTTGACTATAAAACTGAGGAGCTGTAAAGTGAAAAAATTTTTTATCTATTCAATAATATTAATTTTGTTGTTTGTCTTTGATACAGGGTGCAGTTCTGATGTACAAGCCAATAAGGATCAAAATTCGAAAAAAGCAACAATTACATTTTGGAAGATTCATAACGTCTCTGAAAATACAGCATGGAAACAATTGGTGACATCTTTTGAAAAAAAGTATCCAAATATAAAAATTATTACTAAGGATTTTCCTTCTACACAGTATGAGACAAAACTGCGAACTGCGATAGCGGGAAATTCAGCACCGGATATTATGGGAATGGATGCGCCAAACATTGCCTTCTATGCTAAAAATGGTGCTATTATACCCTTGGATAAATATATGAGTGAAAAAGGTTATAAAAAAGAAGACATTTTTAAACCAGTTATGAAAGCGATGACATATAACGGTAAAGTATATGCAGCACCGCGAAATGATGCAAGTTTAGTCATGTTTTATAATATAAAATTGTTTAAAGAACATCATATCCCGCAACCTCCAAAGGATCCGGACAAAGCTTGGACATGGAATCAAGTATTAAAGGCTGCTCAAAAATTAACAGATCCTGCTAAAAAAATATATGGGTGGGGTCCAACGCCATGGGGATTTTCAGACGACGAAGGGACATCATTTGCAGAAGAGACGTATTTGTGGCAAGCAGGAGCAAAAATTTTAAGCCCTGATTATTCAACTTCGAAAGGTTATTTAGACTCTCCAGAAAGTAAAAAAGCTTTACAATTTTTCTCGTCTTTGTATAACTCTAAAGCAGTTGCTCCTAAAGAGTTGCCAGAGGATGGGTTTGAAAATGGAAGAGTAGCTATTTTTATGGACGGAGCTTGGGAACTTAGTTATATAAACGAACAATATCCAAATTTTAAATAAGGAAAAGATTACGGCATAGCCCCATTGTGGAAAGGGAAAAACCAAGTAACGCCTAATGGCAGCTGGAATTTAGCAATTTCATCAAATTCTAAACATCCTAAGGAGGCATGGTTGTTCGTTAAGTGGGTTACAGGTGTTAAGGGTTCAAAGATTTGGTACAAGAATACCAAAAATGTACCTGCCAGAAAATCAACAGTTAAATCATTTTCGGAGTTGCAAGAATATCCAATGGATATCTTTGTCAAACAATCTGAAAAATATGCTCATCCACGACCAGTAACTCCTTCTTACCCAATGATTAGTCAATCAATTAGAGATTTGTTTGATGATGTTACTCTAGGTGGAGTAAAAGAAGATGATGCATTAAAAAATGCAGTGAATGAAATTGATAAGGAACTTAAAAGATGATTATTGTAAGGGGAAGTATTGTTATCTCTAAGATTAAAGGGGTGAAGATGAGTGAAGGTAGAAGTGAAACCAATCAAAACGTCTGGTTTAAAACAGCGGCGTCGAAGGTTAGGTACATTTATTGGTCTAAAGAAAGAAAAAATAACATCGCTATGTTTTGTATTGCCTGCATTGGTATTGTTAATTGTATTTTGGATTTATCCGATGCTTCATGCCCTGGTATTAAGCTTTCAAAAGTATAATTTATTAAATGGCAGTAGCACGTTTGTTGGCTTGGAGAATTATCAAAGCCTTTTTTCAGACAAAGAATTTTTTAAAAGTTTGATTCACTCATTTTACTTTGCTGTTATCGTCATTCCTATTCAAACAGCAATAGCGCTTGGTTTAGCTCTTCTTATTAAAAATAAAATTCGGGGCATAGGAATTTTTAGAGCCATTTACTTTTTGCCTGTAGCTGTTTCTTTTGCAGTTGCATCTACTATCTTCAAACTAATTTATAACAAAAATTATGGATTATTAAATTCGTTACTAGTCAGCCTTGGCATACACCCTATTGATTTTTTATCTAATCCGAATTTGGCTATGATTGGAATCATCATTCTTTGCATATGGAAAGCCGTTGGATTTTTTATGCTAGTATTTCTAGCTGGTTTAAACAATATTCCTGATGAACTGTATGAGGCTGCACAAATAGACGGTGCTAATGCTTTGCAAAAATTTATCTATATCACAATGCCTATGTTAAAAAGAACAACAGCTTTTGTTGTTATTATAACAACAATAGATGCTTTTAAAGTATTTGTCCCAATGTACATTACAACAGATGGCGGGGGCCCAGCTGGTTCCACTGAAAATTTAGTTTTGTTCATATATGAAGCAGCTTTTCGTTTGTTAAATATTGGTTATGCAGCAGCTGCGGCTTGTATTTTCTTTATCATTGTATTAATTATATCAATTATTCAACTTAAGTATTTTAGAGCCGATACTGATTAAAAGGTGGTTAATATGAAAAAAAGTACGGTTAGAATTTTACATTATATTATTCTATGTTTAATAGCTTTGATAATGCTTCTGCCAATGATATGGATGACTTTAAGTTCCTTGCGATCCCAGGATGAAATATTTAAATTTTCTCATCTTAGTTGGCATTTATTCTTCCCAGTTCATTGGACATTGCAAAATTATATCGATATTTTTTTAGATAAAGAAAATCCTTTCTTTAAATATTTAATTAACACATTTTTTGTATCCCTAACAGTAACAGTTATTGGTGTTTTTGTAAACTCTATGACAGCGTTTGCGTTTGCTAAAATGAACGTCCCTTATAAAAGATTACTTTTTATTTTATTTCTGTCTACTTTAGCAATTCCTTATGAGGTTATTATGATTCCTCAATTTTTAATTATTAAAAATTTACATTGGATTAATTCTTTTAAAGCATTAATTATTCCACAAATTGTTTGGGCTTTTGGGATATTTTTGTTATATCAATTCTTTAAAGAGATTCCAAAAGACATCATTGAATCAGCAAAAATGGATGGGGCGTCATGGTTTCGTATTTATATAACGATTATCATACCATTAGCAATTCCAGCATTGTTAACCCTTGCAATTATTACATTCGTTGCTCAATGGGACAGCTTTTTATGGCCGCTTATTGTGATAAATGACGATACAAAACAGGTTATTAATATAGGAATTTCATCTTACTCTTCGCTTGAAGGTATTTCTTGGGGAGAAATTTTTGCAGCATCAACGATAAGTTCATTGCCGATAGTGATAGCTTTCCTATTTTTACAGAAGCATTATGTCAAGGGTGTTATGAATAGTGGGGTAAAAGGTTAGCCTATAGTTTCTATTTTAATATAATTCTTAAAGATAAAGGGGAAATGATAAATGGAAAAGATAAATGGGACATTATATTCGAATCAAATTTATTCAAATACGGGTTCTCGTGAATTTACAGAAAAAGCAACTGAGGCTGCATTTTTACTTGGCGGAATCGGAACGGGAAATGTTTCACTTGGTTCTCGCGGGGATTTAAGAGACTGGGAGATTTTCAATCATCCAAATAAGGGACTGAAACTTCCAAATAAATTTTTTAGTATTTGGGCAAAAGAGATGAATCAGCCATCTATAGCAAAAGTATTAGAAGGTAAAGTTCCCCCTCCCCATTCCGGCTCACATGGGTATTATCCTAATACTGCGGCTGGTTTACCACGAATGAGTTCATCTGCGTTAAAAGGGGAATATCCTATTGCTAATGTAGTTTTTAAAGACAATGATTTACCAGTTGATGTTGAGCTTGAAGCTTACACACCATTTATTCCATTAAATACAGAAGATTCAGGAATACCATGTGCAATTTTAAAATATAAGGTAAAAAATAAATCTGAAATGAAAACTGATGTTGCAATTGCGGGTTCATTGTATAATCCTGTTGGAGGTATCGAGTATGATGAATTTAGTAATTATCAAGGGTTAGGCGGACTAAATGTAAACGAAGTCAGAGAGGAAAAGGATTTTAAAGGTCTTTATATGTATTCAAAAAAGTATGACAAAAATGATTTGAAATATGGAAATGTTGCATTGACAACAACAAATAAAAATGTGACATTTAAACCTGTTTGGCTAAGAGGCCGTTGGTTTGATGAAATGCAAGAATTTTGGGATGATTTCTCAAAAGATGGGAAATTGAATGATTTAGGTTATACAACACCTTCAACAGATCGGAAATCAGTGAACAGTATTGATTCAGTATTCTATGAGCGTCAGAGTGACACAGGTTCATTAAGTATTTATGAAACATTAAACCCTCAAGAAGAAAAGGAATTTTTATTTTTATTAACATGGTACTTCCCTAATCGTATTAACGGTTGGAGCGAGAGACATCGTGTGAAAGAAAAAGGGAGAGAAATAACCCAAAATTACTATTCGAAAAGGTTCAATAGTTCTTGGGATGTAACTAAGTATATTTATGAAAATTTTGATCGGCTAAAAACTGAATCATTTAAATTTCATCATGCTTTGTTTTCATCAACTTTACCAAATTATGTACTTGAAGCAATTTCAAGTAATATAACGGTTTTAAGAAGTCCAACCTGTATGTGGTTAAAAGACGGACATTTTTTGGGGTATGAAGGTTGTTTTGACAATTGGGGATGCTGTGACGGTAATTGCACTCATGTTTGGGGTTATGCGCAAACATTGGCATTTTTGTTTCCTGAATTGGAACGGAATATGAGAAAGACTGAATTTCTTGAGGAATTGGAAGAAGACGGTCATATGAATTTCCGAGCCGTAAAAATGTTTGATTCAGAATGGATTTTTCAAGAAAAAAAAGCCCCCGCAGCGGTAGATGGTCAAATGGGATCTATTATGAGAGTTTATCGAGAGTGGAAAATAAGTGGGGATAAGGAATTTTTAGACAATATGTGGCCTCATGTGAAAAAAGCTCTGACATTTGCATTAGTTCAATGGGATACAGATGGAGATTTAGTTTTAGATGGTATTCAGCATAACACTTATGATATTGAGTTTCATGGGCCTAATCCTTTAAGTCATTTGTTTTTTCTTGGTGCCTTAAGAGCTGTTGAAGAAATGGCTAAAATAGAAAACGATCTAGAGATGGCTGAAAAGTGCAAAAATATTTTTGATTTAAGCAGAAGCCGTACGGACGATATGTTATGGAATGGAGAGTATTATATACAGAAAATAAATGATGTTGATGAAGTTAAATATCAACATGGAGAAGGGTGTCTGTCCGATCAGCTTTTGGCGCAACAAATTGCTCATATTTTAGGATTAGGGTATTTATTACCTGAAGAACATGTAAACAAAGCTATTCAATCTATTTTCAAATACAATTTTAGGGATAATTTTAGTAATCATGTCAATTGCCAAAGAACATATGTTATGGATGATGAAAAGGGATTGGTTTTATGCAGCTGGCCAAATGGAGGCCGCCCGAAATTTCCATTTATCTATTCAGATGAAGTTTGGACAGGAGTAGAATATCAGGTTGCCACCCATTTAATATATGAAGGATTTGTAGATGAAGGGCTAACAATAGTAAAAGCGATTAAGGAAAGGCATGATGGTATAAAACGAAATCCATGGAATGAAGTAGAGTGCGGGCACCATTATGCTCGTTCTATGGCCAGTTGGGGCTTATTGCTATCGCTAAGTGGATTTAATGTCGATATGGGCAAAAAAGAGATAAGCTTTAATCCTGTAATTAATAAAGAGAATTTTAGTTCATTTTGGAGTACTGGAACTGCTTGGGGAACATATCATCAGGAAATGGACGAGATTACTGGAGAGATAATCCCAGAAATTAAAGTTTTGTATGGCGACTTATCTGGTGTAAAGGTTAAGACGTCTTCAAAAGAATTAACCCTATAAAAATTAATGAATTTATTTAAAAAATAAAAAGGCGGGGGAATCGTGGGAGCTAAATATGCAATCGGTTTTGACTTTGGAACTGAGTCAGGTAGAACGTTACTCATTGATGTAGAAACAGGTGAAGAGATCGGCACTTATATAACCCATTATAACCACGGTGTCATAGATGAGATTCCTCCTACTGGTAAAAAGCTTCAAAATGATTGGAGTTTACAGGATCCTGCGGATTACATGAAAGTACTCTATGAATCTGTTCCGGAGATTATTCATCAAGTTCAAATAAATCCGCAAGAGATCATTGGAATTGGTGTAGATTTTACTTCATGTACGATGTTACCTTTGGATAATAATCATGTCCCTTTGTGTTTTAATCCTAAGTGGAGTAAGCATCCTCATAGTTGGGTAAAACTATGGAAACATCATGCAGCCCAACAGGAGGCTGATGAAATAACACATCTTGCAATAAAACTAGGAGAATCATTTATAAACCGATACGGCAGGAAAATCTCTTCAGAGTGGATGTTTCCAAAAATATTACAAATATTAAGAGAGTCGCCAAAAATTTTTGAGAAAACTGACTTATTTTTAGAGGCATGTGACTGGGTGGTTTACCGGTTAACGGGCTCCTTGGTACGCAGTAACGCGACGAGTGGATTTAAGGCGCTTTGGCATAAAGACGCGGGATATCCTGATCCACAATTTCTTAGACAATTAGATGAACGACTGGAACATGTTGCAGATACAAAAATGCGTGGAAACATTCGTCCAATTGGAAGTAAAGCCGGGGAATTAACAAAGGAAATGGCAGATCGCATGGGATTACCAGAAGGGATACCGGTGGCTGTAGGTATCATCGATTCACATGCTGCTGTTCCAGCCGTTGGGGCTGTTCGCAACGGACAATTGGTTATGACAATGGGGACGTCCACTTGCCATATGCTGCTATCAGATAAGAAGAAAATGATAAAGGGAATAACAGGTGTTGTAGAGGATGGCATCATACCAGGATTTTATGGATACGAAGCCGGACAAGCAGCTGTTGGTGATATCTTTGCATGGTTTGTTAACCATAGTGTTCCAGAGTATGTAAAACAGCAAGCAATGAAAGAAGGATTAAGTATTCACAAATGGCTGGAGCGAGAAGCGTCAACTTATAAACCGGGACAATCCGGACTATTGGCACTAGATTGGTGGAATGGTAGCCGTATTCTAGCAGATTCTGATCTGACGGGGTTAATTGTAGGTTTAACATTGGGAACCAAGCCAGAAGAAATATATCGAGCTTTATTAGAGGCAACTGCTTTTGGGACTCGAAAAATTATTGAAAGTTTTGTTGAAGCTGGAATCGAGGTTGATGAACTTTTTGCTTGCGGCGGACTTCCCCAGCGAAATGAATTACTGATGCAAATCTATGCTGATGTTATGAACCGTGAGATTAAAATTGCTGATTCAAAGCAATCATCAGCTTACGGAGCTGCCATGTTTGGAGCGGTTGTTGCTGGAAAAGAAAAAGGCGGGTATAACAGCATATTTGAAGCAGCGGATAAAATAGCGAAAGTTAAAGAAAAAACATATACCCCGGTACCTGAACATGTGAAAATTTATGATCAACTTTATGAGGAATATAAAAAACTTCATAACTACTTTGGATGCGCCAATAATACCATGAAAAATCTTAAAAAGTTAAAACTGAACTGCGGGTTTCGATAAGACGCTTTTTGAGAGAGATTGTGATTGATGAAAGTCTTATTGCTGAAGACGACTATCAAATAGAGGCGGGTTAATAAATGAAGAAACTGATTTCAGTTTTTACAGCTTTAATACTTATTTTTTTTCTAGCGGGGTGCCAGTCAAGCGAAGAAACAACGACAGATTCAAAACGGACGAATGGTGTTACTGTTATTAGAATGATGACACTTTCAGATTGGAATTCAAGTCTTAAGAAAATTGTTGCACAGTTTGAAAAAGAAAATCCAACAATTAAAGTTAATTTGGAAACATATCCTTATGAACAGTTATTTGAAAATACAGAAGTAAAGCTTGGATCAAAATCAAGGACTTACGATATCATTACGGTAGATGGTCCTCTTGTCGCGAATTATTCGGTAAAAGATTATTTAGAACCGCTCAATCATTATATTTCACCGAAAGAACAACGTAAAGCATGGATTGATTCATCAATAAAGGAAGGAACATATAAAGGCAAACTGATGGCGGCACCAATGAATACGTCAACACAGGTTCTTTTTTATAATAAGGATATTTTTTCAAAAAGGGGTGTGAAACCTCCGGAATTTAATATTAAAAAACGTTGGACTTGGGATCAGGTCGTACAAGCGGCAAAAAAACTTACTTACGATACTAACGGAAATAGATATCCTGATGTATTTGGTTTCAGTTTTGAACAAGTTGGACGAGCCTATCAGAATTTAGCGCTTTCAGATAGTTTAGGAGCAAATGTCATCAGTAAAGATGGCCTTACCACAGACGGATATCTTAATTCTTCTAAATCTGTACAAGCAGCAAGGTTCTATTATGACCTTTTTAATAAATGGAAAGTAAGTCCGAAAATTACGGCAAACGAGTCAAAAGAGTATTTCAAAACAGGAAAAATAGCGATGTTTATCGGCGGGACATGGAATATTAAAGAATTCTCTGATGCGAAAGTAAACTTTGGGGTTGCACCTCATCCATATTTTAAAGGACATAAAGTCGCGACACCAACAGGAAGCTGGCATCTTGGAATTTCAAAATTCTCGACTAAAAAAGAAGCAGCAGCAAAATTTATCCGCTTTCTTACAATAGGAAAAGGCGCAAAAATGTGGTTTGATATTTATCAAAACGTTCCGGATAATCGCAATCTACTGCAAGCAATTAATCGTGACCCTTCATATGATTCATTTCCTAAGAACGTTTATCGCCTTGCAAGTTATGAAGTTCAACACACAGCATCGCCAAGGCCGATTACGCCCGGTTATTTAGAGTTTGAGAATCTTTATGACAGAACGTTCGACGATATAAAAAATGGAGCAAACCCAAAAAACGCCCTTGATCAATCCTCATATAAAATTGATCGTTTGCTTGAAAAATATCGTCATGTTGTGAAATAAAGACTTATTAAACAACGCTAAATTTATAACAAAAAAAGGGGTGAGATAATGCCAAAATCCAGATATGTTCCTTATTTATTTTTACTTCCAGCTATCGGATTACTCATAATATTTAAAGTATATCCTATTTTGATTGCTTTTAAGGACAGTCTATTTTCACCAAATTTTATTGCTGGTCAAAAAGATAAATTTATAGGGTTGGGTAATTATATATCGTTGTTTACAGATCGTACGTTTTGGCATTCTTTATACGTGACATTGTTTTTCAATGTGATCATTAATCCGGTTCAAATTCTGCTTGCTTTTCTACTTGCAATGTTTCTGAATAAAAAGATAAAGGGCATCAACTTTTTCAGAAATATTCATTTTATACCAATTGCCGTGTCATTACCGATTGCATGTATCCTTTGGAATATTATGCTTAATCCCGATCAAGGGGTTATTAATTCATTGCTTACGGCTGTTGGATTGCCGCAACAACTTTTCTTATCAAGCAAGCATCAGGCATTATGGGTTATCATGGCAATTTCTACATGGAAAGGTGTTGGCTATTGGGCCATTTTCCTTCTTGCCGGATTGCAGGAAATCCCTCAATCACTCTATGAGGCTTCAGCGATTGATGGTGCGGGAAAATGGGAGCAATTTAAAAATGTAACTTTTCCTTTAATGAAAAGACCCCTTACCTTTGTCATGGTAGCCGATACTGTAGCGAATTTCTTATTGTTTGCGCCGATGTATATTTTGACGGGCGGCGGTCCAGAGGATAGTACAAATGTACTTATGCTTGAAAGTTACAATAGTGCCTTTGTCTATTCAGATCCAGGAAGAGCAGCTGCCATTGTCATTCTACTGCTTATTGTTATTTTAATTATTATTGCGATTCAATTCCGATTGTTACGGTCAAAAGTGTAAGGGGGAGAAAGAAACCGATGGACAAAACTTCTAGAACATCAAAAGTAACTATATATTTTTTTCATATTATATTAGCTTGTATCATCGTCTTTCCGCTGCTTTTTGCCTTAGTGTCTTCTTTAAGACCGTTAAATGATATTTTTAAATACGTAGCGCCTGTGACTTTAAAAACATTTATTCCAAATCATATAACATTTGAAGCATATGTAAACTTATTTACAAAAAGAGGATTTGGTACTGTCCTATTTAACACATTTTTCGTGGCAATATTGACCGTCATATTCGGAATACTTTTCGGGTCTATGGCTGCATTTGCATTTGCTAAATTTGAATTTAAAGGTAAAAACATTCTTTTTGCTATTGTACTTTTCAGCTTTATGGTTCCTTTTGAAGCGATTGCTATACCGCTTTACAACCTTATCAATGATTTAGGTTGGGTGGATACATATTATAGTCTTATTGTGCCGGCTGTAGCCAACGGTCTTGTTATTTTCTTATACAGGCAATTTTTTATTGAATTGCCAGACTCATTAATAGAATCAGCAAGAATCGATGGCGCTTCATGGTGGAAGATTTACACTACTATTATTATGCCTTTATGTAAGCCTATAACGATTAGCGCCGGATTAATGCTTTTTATTTCCCAATGGGAATCCTTCATGTGGCCGCTTATAGCTACAAGATCACAGGAATACAAAGTTATTCAAGTGGCAATGAGTGATTTTACAACGGAACATGCGACGATTTGGAATGAAATGTTTGCTGCAACAGTGATTGCTTTTCTTATTCCAATTCTTATAGTAATGCCGCTTCAACGTTACTTTGTTAGAGGTTTGGCAAATACAGGTAATAAAGAGTAACATTAAAATGAAAGAGGAGAGATAGACATGTTAAAACAAGAAAAATTAATTAAGCGTCTTAATCACCCAAAGGGAAAGGTTCGTATTGTATTGGATACTGACACGTATAACGAAATTGATGATCAATTCGCTATTATATATGCATTACAATCAAAGGAAAAAATTGATATTGAAGCATTTTACGCTGCGCCTTTTTATAACAAGCGTTCAATTGGGCCGAAAGACGGTATGGAAAAAAGTTATAAAGAGATTCAAGATATTTTATCTATCATCGGAAAAGATGACATCTCTATCTATAAAGGTTCAGAATCCTTTTTATTGGATGGGAATACACCAGTGGAAAGTGATGCAGCGCAAAATCTTGTTGAAAGAGCAATGGCATCATCTGATGATGACCCTCTCTATGTGGTGGCAATTGGTGCTCCTACAAATGTAGCTTCAGCTATTTTAATGGAGCCAAAAATCCTTGAAAAAATTGTGGTTGTATGGCTTGGCGGTCATGCGTTGCATTGGCCGGATACAAAGGAATTTAATCTGTTTCAGGATCTTCATGCATCAAGAATAATTTTAAATTCTGGCGTTCCGCTTATATTGATCCCATGTCTTGGCGTGGCGTCGCACTTAAAAACAACGTTATCCGAAATGCGTGATTATATTTCGGAAAAAGGAGAAATCGGCAAGTATCTCTATGAAATTTATAAAAATTACAGTGATGATCATTTTGCCTTTTCGAAGGTCATTTGGGATATTTCAACGATTGGATATTTAAATAATCCAGATTGGCTATCCAGCTCAATTGTTCACAGCCCAATCGTTTCGGAAGATTTCTGCTGGAGTTTTGATTCATCAAGACATTTCATTCGATATGTTCATTATATTGACCGAGATCAAGTATTTAAAGACCTTTTTAATAAACTATAAATGTATCATACCATGGGTACGGAAACGATTCTGAATTTCATAGGTTATTGTGTATATAAATACAATTTAACTAATGTTGTAAAGGATTAGATGCTATGTATAATATCCGCGTTTTGACGTCAGGACCCCTTAAAGAAATTAACACGATTTATAGCGCAACGAATACAATTGATCCAGATGCCCATGATTTACACACGGCAGCTACTTAGGTGTTTGTGATATATATTATTTATAGGGGTACGAATGTTGGCTGTACCCCTATAATAAAACACCTATTGTTAACGTTATTCCTATGCAATCATTCATGAATTCTCGAGTCTCTCTATTGGACTTTTCCATTGTTGTCCTAATCGTCCGCCAATTGGTTCAAGGATTTTATCTACCAACTCTGATAGAATGTCGATCCTGTCACTTATTGGATTTTCTTGAGATAAAATATTAAGTATCATTTTGTAAAGTTCGGAATTATGGACAACTATATCCTTTAGCTGATATTTCGATTTAACAGTCCATAGTCTTTGAATCTTGTAATAAGCATGAATCGCTTCTCGTAAAGTTTCTTGCATAACATATTCAGCTGCTTGTGTTTCAACTTCAAGTAAATCCTGTGTATCCTTAAGTAAGTCAACAAGTCCGAGACGAGTCTTTACTTGTTCTTTTGGACTCATTGCTTTTGGGCCTTGTTTTAAGATTTCTTTAGCCTCCTGAATGAGTGGATCTAAAATCCCCCCGGCATCGTATATCACACACCCATTTGCAAATATATTAATAGTTGCAGGCATATCATTATTCTTAAAGTCCTTTCTAATCGCATGTACTGGTCTTAAAATTAGCTCTACATCACAATCATCAGCGACGAAAGCACGCCGCTGATGCCAAGAACCGCGAACAACTCCAAACACATCAATATCGCTGTGTTGAAGCGGTGTGCCATAGGCTACAGATCCCCCAAGAATGATTCCTAAAAGTTCATCTCGAAATTCATTTTTTAGTGACTCAGCAACAATTTCCAAAGCAGTATCATATTTAGTGTTCATTAGGTCCGCCTCCAATATAAAATAACATTCTATATTACAGGTGTATCTCCTTTTTTATACAAATATATTAGGGGCTTTAATATGGGATGCATCCCTATTTAGTCAAGTTGACATAAGGTTCATTTATAGAGAATTGGTTCCCACTTATTAAACATAGTATCTGTTGTTTATTTAATTATTTATATTCAAATAGATATTTAGATACATTTTTTTGAACCTTGAAACTTAATTTATTGACTTATATCTAAATCAATTTGTAAAAAGAATGTTTATAATAAACAAAATGTGGAGAAAATCAAGGGTTTCTCCACACTCTGACAGCCTCGTTATACAATGATAGCAGAAGTTCCTAAAGAATTAAGAAAAAGACCATTTTATTAAGCAAGATGGTCTTTTGTTTTTCTGTTAGAAATGAATTTATGACGGATTAAAGCAATGATAAAAAGGAAAGCTGGAAAAATGTACTTAGGAAACATGCCAAATATATGATCCGGGTTGTAATTTTTAAAAAGCGTTGCAAGATTAGGGTCAACCCAAACTTCTAAAAAGGTTAATAAAAACCCAATAGGTAAAACCAAGGGACGATAATCATTAAGTTTTAACCATTGGGAAGTACCTAGGGTTAAAACATAAATAAATAAAGTCATTTTAATAAACATGCCAAGAATCCAAATAGCCATCACTGCGGCTTCAACATGTTCTAAGAAGTCTGCCACACTTATATAGCGGGCAACTACAATAAAAGGATAAAAAAACTTATCTGTAAGTTCTCCGAGAACCATAAGAATAGTCAGGCTAACAGTTGTCAATGTCAATGTCGATATGAGCAGCGAGATCATAACAGATTTCTTTGCTTTTTTTGAATCACTAACATAAGGTAACAAAAAGGTAAGAATAAAATTATCTCCAAACCATGCTGATGATATAATTCCCCCTTTCAAAGGAGTATTAAATCCATTTTCTAAGACAGGAAATAAATTCAATACTTTAGCTTCAGGTAAAATAAGTATCAGCATCAAAAGGAAGAGAATGATGATAACAGGTAAAAAAAATTGAGCACAGCGACCTATCACTTCAATGCCGCCTATAACAGCAAAACAACATACAATAACTAAACCACATATAGTCACAACCTTAGGCGTTCTAGAGAAAAAGTTAATTGTTAAAAATTCACTGTATTCCCCTAAATTAAAGGTTGAAACATAAAAGATATAAAAAAGACAGATAAAGCCAATTGTTTTTCCAATCCATTTTCCTAAGAGGCTTGTGCAGTATTCAATTAACGTTTTTTTAGGGTAATACTTATTTAAATAGAAGTATACAAATATAAAAATAAAAAAGACAAACGAAGCGAAGATATATGAAATCCAAAGATTCTGTTTAGCATATTTATAAGCGGAGCTAGGCAAAGAAATAACTCCTGTTGCTGTTTGAAGCTCAAACAAGAGAATCCCTAACTGCAGCGAAGAAATCTTTCCCTTTTCAAGCATTTCATCTAATCCTTTTGAATGACTTTAGATTTAGCTATCCTCTTTATTGAGTTTAACTATACGATTTGTAATTCGTTTAACTTTTCCGTAGTACAAGTAAAATATTCTAGTTGGAAACAATAAAAATATGAAAATTAATGAAACCCCTTATAAAATAAAAAAGAGCCAAATTTTTTGGCTTAGTTTAACAGATGATTTATTAATTCTTTCGGTAAACTAATAACTTCGAATTCGAAGAAAAAGATCGATGAATGTCTGTGTTTGTTATTTCTTTTTAGAAAGCCAGGCCGCAACGGCTTTTGCTTCTTTTCCTTTAATTACACCTGCCGGCATGCGGCTGCTCCCGTTTTTAATTTGATTTAATATATCTTTCTCTGACATGGTCTTACCTACATGTTGAAGATTCGGACCGGAATCTCCCTGTAAATTGTTCCCATGGCAAGAAGAACAATTTTGTTCAAAGACCTTTTGAGGGTTAATATTTGCCGTTTTACTTGATTCTTTGGTTGTATCCGTTTTTCCCAATTTTGCTTTATTATCCACTTTATCGGGTGCTTTTCCGCCCAGTCCATAAACTACGACTTTCGTACCGCCGGTAATGATGGCGATATATTCTTTTCCATGATCCATATAAATCGAAGGAGCCATTTTTATTTGTTCTCCACCACTCTTCATGTGCCATAACGTTTTTCCTGTTTTAATATCGATAGCGTTAAATGTTCCGTCCATTTCTCCATAAAAAGCAAGACCGGTTACTGTACTTGTAAGGCCGCCGAGCATAGGGTCAGCGGTTTTCTTTTCATAGACTTTTTTCCCGGTATTGACATCAATGGCAGTGACATTTCCGGAAACCTCGACGCCTTTTGGAGTAGGAAGAATCTCTGTACCAGGAAACATATTATTGTGTTTTTCAATATCTGTCTGATCTTTTGCGGCTACTGCTAGAGATGGTTGATTGATGCCAGGGATTAGCACATAATTGGTAGCAGAATCATACGTCTCTGGAGCATAGTTTTCTCCACCGCCTGTTCCCGGCCATTGAAGCTTAGCTTCACTTTTTTTGCTAGGAGGCGGTGTGTGCTTAATTTTGACAAACGGAATACCGTTATAAACTGCTTTGCCAGTTTTAGCATCCCAGGCATACCATTTGCCATTTTTTCCGCCTTCAACGACGAGCTTTCTTTGTTTGCCACTTACTTTGGCTTTGATTACCATCGGTGTAGCGGCAGCATCATAATCCCATACATCGTGTTCAACTTCCGGATTTACCCATACGAGCTTACCTGTTTTGCTGTTAAGAGCGACGATTGAATCCGTATAAGGGTTGGCTCCGCCGCGCTTTTTCCCAAAAAAGTCAGGCGACGGATTTCCTACGGCAAAATACATCAATCCAGTATCCGGATCGAACGACATTGGTGTCCAAACCGAGCCTCCACCTGTATTTTTCGCTTTTGTCCAGCTTTTTCCTCTCGGGGGAACCGTCCAAAATGGCTTTTTCCATGCTGGTTTTAAATCACTAGCTTTAAAAGCCAAGACAAAACTTCTAGCGCCATTATCACCGCCGCTGCTGCCAACATAAATATTTCCGTTAAAGTACATTGGAGCAGACGTTTCATAGTCTCTGTTTTCCATTTTAATAGTCGGGTAATAATCCCAAAAGTTAACCATTTTGATGAGTTTTCCGGTTTTCGCGTCAAGTTTTGCAAGACGGCAATCAGTGATCAAAACGTATACATAGCCATTGTGTACAGCAACACCCCTGCTGGCAACATTAGAATTCATGTGCACCTTTTTTATATGATCGAGAACCTCTTGCGGCGGTTTCCATTCCCAAATCTTTTTCCCCGTTTTTGCATCGAGAGCAAATACATAATTAAGTGAACTTGTAACATACATCACACCATTCTGGATAATCGGGAAATCCTCTTGGCTGCTGGGAGTATTCTTATCTAACGTTGTTAAATCGGTTTGCCAGACAACCCCTAATTTCTTCACGTTATCTTTGGTGATTTGCTTATAAGGTACTTGCCTTGTATGCTGCAAGTTATAACCCCACATTGGAAATCCATTGTCCACCGATTGCTGATTATCGGCTTTCTTACTGGTCGTACTGCTTTGTTTAGCGGACTGACCGTTGTGACACCCTGATAGCACCATGGCTATTACCACAAGAAATGTAACCAGTTTCAAAAGACTCTTCACGTCAATGCCTCCTTATAAAAAAATAAAATCTCGGTACTTGTCGAGTTTTAGTGTAATTGCCTCCTTCCCTATAAAAATGTATATGTCGAAATAATAGGAAATTTTTGTATAAAAGGTTAAATTCAATGGATTTAGTGATTTCGAAAAAATCTATTTTTATATATGAACTATGAATTTAAATAAAGGCATAAAAGAACGATCGAAGAGAAGGGATGATTGAAAATTCCCCTTTTTGTTATTATTTTATAATTTAAATTAAATAATATAACTGCGAACAAATATCTTTATAATCTATTCATAAGAAAACATTCTATTTTTAAACAAAAATCTGTTTGCCTATTTTAACTCTATATGCCTTACATTCCTTATTTAAAAAATAAAGAACTACTCTAACACTAATTCTGTTTAGAATAGTTCTTTGTTCTTTGTTTTTTATTTTCACAAAGTTTAATCCCGGCAGACCAGCAAATTGTTGATTAGAAATACAAACAGTTCAATATTAAGAAAGCAAATAAAATAGATTTTATAATCAAACAAAAAAACAGCAATATCACAAAGCCAAAAAGAATTTGCCCGTCTTTTGTTTTTGTCAATATTAAATTTAGTCAGAGAGAACACATCAAAAGTGAGCCATTTCATGATATTGGGTACTCAGTAATGGGGGATGTTGGGAGTTTTTGAATGTGTATTAACGGTTTCACCCAAAAAAACAGGCAAATGCCTGTTTTTTTTTTGCGGATTTATGATTCCATCATATCTAAAGAATTTTCTTAAGCAAATATTTCATAAAGTCCAATTAAAATAAGCAACGAACCAGAAACGATTGTTGAGTATTTCCCAATAAAAGTTTTCGTAAGGCTATAACCAAAATGACTCCCTATACCAATTGTTATTAACGAAAATAGACCGATTGAAAATGTTGCCCAAATAGCCGAAATATCATTAGCTCCCATGCCAATTCCACTTGCTAAACAATTTAATGATAAGGCCATCCCAAGGTAAACAGCTTCTTTCCACGAAATGACATTATTATGATCCCAATCAACTTTCTCCGGATTTTCTATAGAAGATGACCGTATGGGTTGATTAGAAATAAGTGTCCACATACCGATTAAACATAATAAGAAACTTCCTAACAGATTAGCCAAATAGGGAGGGATGTATTGGGATGCAAAATCTCCGGCAACCACAGAAATATAAGTAACAACCATAGATAGAATCGCTATAATTAAATTTGACATAAAAGGAATTTTTGTCTTTTTGACCCCATAAGAAAGACCTATTCCTAAATTATCTAAATTAGCAGCCAAACCGACGACAATAATAGTAATCCAGTGCATTACTCACCTCCGGAATATCATTATATTTATTTAACAATCTACAAATGCTGGTATGCTGTAAAGCTGCATGTACCCCAAAAATTGAAAAAATATCCGAAATTATTATAGAGTGTTTACTCCCTTTTACTGTTTTTTTTTTTAGATTTTAAGAGGGTATAAGGTGTCCTTTGCCAATGCATATTTATTGGCTTATTTCCGCTTCCTGTTACAAAGATAAAACAGAAACTTGTGTAACAGCAACTTAGAAATGGCACGAGAAAAATATTTAATAATTACTTTTATCCCGGTGCAACCGTCCGTAAAACTCCCGCCTCAAAACTTGAGTTTAAGCGCTGAAGTTTAGGCGGGAGATAACGGACACTAACACCCCGATTTGTTCAACTAACCATCAGTGGGGGATGAACAAAACCCCCACTGAAGGAAGTTTCACTTTATAATGTTATTTTACATAACTCATCTTAGACTGCATATTAAAATTTTTTGTTGGAAAAAGGGGGCGAAACAGTGATGTTAATACAGAAAAAATTTATCAGTTTGCTTCTTGCGTTATCTGTACTCGGCATTATTCTTGCCGGTTGTTCCGATTCTGCCTCGGGCAGTGAATCTTCACCGAAAACGCACGAAAAAACCGATCAGCACCATACTGATGACAAGGGTAAAAAAGCTAAGGATAATGAAAAAACTGCTGCCGAAAAGCCTAAACAGCCGAAAGCCGTCAATTGGAACGCTCCTTCCGGCGGACCTTACCCTAAGTTGAAAAAAGGGGAAAATATTTGGCTTGATGTATCAAAAAAGGACCAAAAAGTATATGTTAAAGACGGCAATAAGACTATTTACACAATGATTGCATCTACCGGACTCGATAAAAACCCTGATACAACCACACCGACGGGTACTTTTCACATTCAAGCTGAACGCGGCAAATGGTTCTACTCGCCACAATATAAAGAAGGCGCAAAATATTGGGTATCTTGGAAAAACCATGGTGAATTTTTATTCCACAGTGTGCCGATGGATAAAAAACAACACGTCATCACCGCTGATGCCAAGAAACTCGGTCATAAAGATTCCCATGGCTGTATCCATTTGACCATTCCAGATGCAAAATGGATCTATGATAATATTCCATATAACACAAAAGTTGTCATTCATAATTAATGATGAATGACAACTCTGTCATTAGGATTTGATTACCTGTACACTGGAAAGGTATAGTTGTTTATGTTACATTAAAACTAGTGTTTTGTGTAAAAGTGGAGGTGCAGCAAATGCATGCGGCATTAATTACGTTACTGGTTATCGTAACGATTGGCATTATTGTACTCGTTCTTCTGCAGCAAAGTAAAAGTGACGGCTTATCCGGAGCGATAACAGGCGGAGCTGAGCAATTATTTGGTAAACAAAAGGCGAGAGGCATTGACGCTGTTTTAACTAGAATCACGGCTGTTTTGGTTGTGTTATTCTTTGTCATAACCTTTTTATTGGGATATTATTTTTAATCTTAGGCAGCAGCCAACTAAGGCATGCTGTTTTCTTTTTGTTTAAAGCTTTTTATACATATTGTTTAAAGAAGAATTCAGATGGGTATATTATCTTGGCTTTATGATAAATAAACTCAAGCCAATCGACTCATGATATAGATAGAGATAAAAGGAGAGACGCAAAGTGAAAATTTTACCCCCAAAACCATTTACATTTGAAGCTGGGAAACGTGCCGTTTTATTATTGCACGGCTTTACCGGTAATTCATCTGATGTAAGAATGCTTGGCCGATATTTGCAGGATAAAGGGTATACAAGCCATGCCCCGCATTATAAAGGCCATGGTGTGCCTCCAGAGGAGCTTTTGGAAACCGGACCGAAAGACTGGTGGGAAGATGTGAAAAACGGCTATGAACATTTGCAATCTCTCGGTTATGAAGAGATTGCTGTTGCCGGTTTATCATTAGGAGGGGTATTTTCCCTTAAATGTGGTTACACTTTTCCAGTAAAGGGTATTGTGACTATGTGCGCACCTATGAATGCCAAAACGGAAAAACAAATTTATGAAGGCGTTTTGGAATACGCTGAAGAATATAAAAAGCGTGAAGGCAAATCAGACGAAGAAATTAAAGAAGAAATGGAAGCCTTTGAGGAAAAACAAATGGCGACGATTAAAGATCTGCAGAACTTAATCAATGATGTTCGCAATCATGTGGATATGATATATGTGCCGACATTTGTTGTCCAAGCCCGCAATGACAAAATGATTGACACTAACAGTGCCAATATCATTTACAATGAAGTGCAATCGGATGACAAAGATATTAAGTGGTATGAACACTCGTCGCATGTAATTACTTTAGGAGATGAGAAAGAACAGCTTCATGAAGATATTTATCATTTCTTAGAAGGTTTGGACTGGACGGTTTCCTAATGACAAGGAGTGATAGTTTGTGACGGAAGATCGCATACAAGAAATTCTGGATTATATGAAGGAAGAAGCATATAAGCCGATGACGTTGACTGAGCTTGAAGAAGTCTTTGATTTGACTGATTCTGAAGCTTTTAAGACGTTTGTTAAAACATTAAATAAAATGGAAGACCAAGGTTTAATTGTAAGGACAAGAAGCAACCGTTACGGCCTGCCGGAAAAAATGAATCTCATACGCGGGAAGGTCCAAGGACACGCTAAAGGATTTGCATTCATTATTCCGGATGAAGCTGATAAGTATGATGATGTCTATGTGGCCCAGGGAGACCTTAATGGGGCGATGAACGGTGATACAGTTATTGTTCGTCTTTCTCATGAATCTTCCGGAGAACGTCCTGAAGGTGTTGTCATTCGCATTATTGAACGCGGTGTAACAAGAACGGTTGGAACATATGACGACAATAAACATTTTGGATTTGTTATTCCTGACGATAAGCGGATCCCAAATGATATTTTTATTCCGAAAGAAGAAATTAACGGTGCGGTTGACGGTCATAAGGTTGTTGTCGAGATAACCAAATACCCTGAAGGCCGTATGAATGCAGAAGGAAAAATTGTTGAAATACTGGGGCATAAAAATGACCCTGGTATTGATATATTATCAGTTATCTATAAATACAATTTGCCTCAGGAATTTCCGGATGAAGTCATCGCTGAAGCAAATGCGGCACCTGATGAAATAGATCCTTCGGAAATCGAAGGCCGGCGTGATCTGAGGAATGAAACAATCGTCACGATAGATGGTGAAGATGCAAAGGATTTAGATGATGCTGTCAATGTGGTCAAGCTTGATAACGGCAATTATAAGCTTGGGGTTCACATTGCAGATGTCAGCTATTATGTTAAGGAAGATTCCGCACTAAATGAAGAGGCGCTTGAACGCGGGACAAGCATTTATCTTGTTGACCGTGTGATTCCGATGATCCCGCACAGGCTCTCTAATGGGATTTGCAGTTTGAATCCGAATGTCGACCGGTTAACGATCAGCTGTGAGATGGAAATTACGCCATCAGGAAAAGTCGTCAACTATGATATTTTTCCAAGCGTTATCAACACAACGGAACGAATGACTTATACAAACGTCCGCAAAATTCTTCTTAAAGAAGATCAGGAAGTCATTAATCGTTACGAGAAACTCGTCCCATTTTTTGAATTAATGGCTGAGCTGGCGGAAATTTTGAGAGGCAGACGCCGCGAGCGCGGGGCTATTGATTTTGATTTTCCTGAAGCAAAAATTATCATCGGTAATGAAGGTAAACCTGTGGATGTTGTTATTCGTGAGCGTTCAATAGCTGAACGTTTGATTGAAGAATTTATGCTTTGTGCAAATGAAACGGTGGCAGAACATTTTCACTGGCTTGATTTGCCGTTTATTTACCGGATTCACGAAGAGCCTGATCCCGATAAACTTGCAAGGTTTTACAATTTTGCCGTGAACTTTGGCTATGTAGTCAAAGGAAGCATTGACAATATTCATCCGAAGACATTGCAATCTTTACTTGAAGAGGTAAAGGGCGAGCCTGAGGAGCCAATTATTAATACGGTCATGCTCCGGTCAATGCAGCAAGCGAAATATTTTCATGAAAGTCTCGGCCACTTCGGTTTGTCGACGGATTTTTATACACATTTTACTTCGCCGATTCGCCGTTATCCTGACTTGATTGTCCATCGTTTGATCCGTAAATACTTATTTGAGAAACAAATTGACAGCAAAACGAAGCATTATTGGGAAAAAGAACTTCCCGAAATTGCTAGACATGCATCTGAAAGAGAAAGGCGAGCCGTTGATGCTGAACGGGAAACAGATGATCTTAAGAAAGCCGAGTATATGGAAGATAAGATTGGCGAAACCTTTGATGGTGTCATCAGCAGTGTCACAAACTTCGGTCTGTTTGTCGAATTGCCGAATACGATTGAAGGGCTTGTTCATATCAGTTATTTAACGGACGATTATTATCATTATCATGAAGAACATATGGCGCTTGTCGGTGAACGAACGGGAAATGTCTTCCGGATCGGCGACCAAATTGAGGTTCGTGTCATTGATGTTAACGTGGATGAGCGTTCAATTGATTTTGAAATTGTCGGCATGAAGGAAAACAAACCGAGGAAACGAAAGGATCGTCCAACAGTTATACAAGGGCAGCGCAAGGAAAAAAGGGAAAATAAGAAGGATGACAACAACAGAAGAAAAAGGGATCATAAACCGCCGAAAAAAACGCCTTTTTATGAAGGTGTAAAAAACAATAAGAAAAAACGTAAAAAATAACTGCTTATGTTTAAGCAGTTATTTTTTATACACTTTTTCAACAATATTTCCACAATAATTTTAAAACGGAATTTTTTATATTGACTATCATGTATATACAAATTAAAATATAAATAAATCTTGTATATACAAATTATCGGATTGAGTTTAAAGGAGGTTATTAAAAATGTTTAAAAATCTTTTTCAAAAAAAGCAAAAAGTCACCGAAGAACGTGTGCTGGCTCCGATAAATGGAAAAATAGTTGAAATTGATCAGGTTCCTGATCCAACTTTTGCGCAAAAAATGTTGGGCGATGGACTGGCTATTATTCCAGTGGACGGTTCAATTACAGCACCCATTGATGGTGAAATCGTTCAATTGTTTCCCACCAAACATGCCATTGGCATCCGCGGAAATTCGGGATTGGAATTGCTTATTCACATTGGCCTTGAAACAGTCTCCATGAATGGTGAGGGCTTCACTGCTCATGTGCAACAAGGACAAAAAGTTAAAGCGGGTGATCTGTTGATCGATGTAGATTTAGATCAAGTCAAAGAAAAAGCTGCTGATACGATAACGCCTATCGTTATAACGAATATGGATGCAGTTGAAAGTATCGAGAAGCAAACTGCAGCTAAAGCTTCAAGCGGAGAAACTGAGATTATGTTTATAAAAATGAAAAAGTAAACCCCGTGTTGAAAACGGATACAAAAAATTCATGGTATTGGGGAGGGGATATTCATGGGTATTAACAAGGAAACGGTTGAAAAGATACTGGAGGCGGTCGGCGGGAAAGAAAATATTAATGCTGTTACTCATTGTGTCACGCGTCTGCGATTCGCTCTGAAGGATGAGGCAAAAGTTGATAAAGAGAAGCTTGAAAATATTGATTTAGTTAAAGGTTCGTTTTCAGCAAACGGTCAGTTTCAAGTTGTTATCGGCCAAGGCACCGTTGATAAAGTTTATGAGCAATTAATTCAAATCTCAGGATTGGGTGAGGCCACCAAGGAAGATGTAAAAAATGAATCTTCTAAAAAGCTTAATCCCCTGCAAAAAGCGGTGAAAACACTCTCTGATATTTTTATTCCAATCTTACCGGCGATTGTGACTGCGGGTCTGTTACTAGGTTTGAATAACTTGCTGACAGGACAGGGCATCTTTTATCACCACAAGTCATTTATAGATGTCCATAAGGAATGGAAAGGTCTTGCCGATATCATTAATTTAATTGCAAATACGTCGTTTACATTTTTACCGGCGCTCATTGGCTGGTCGGCTGTCAAACGCTTTGGCGGCAATCCATTGCTTGGCATTGTATTAGGCCTCATACTCGTTCATCCTGATCTTATGAATGCCTATGACTATGGTAACGCGGTCAAAAACGGCACAGTTCCGCATTGGAATTTATTCGGTCTTCATGTGGAAAAAATCGGCTACCAAGGTCAAGTCCTGCCTGTCCTTGTATCTGCTTATGTGTTGGCGAAATTAGAAATCTTTCTTAAAAAGCGAATACCGGATTCGATTCAATTACTCCTTGTTGCACCAATTGCCCTTTTGGTAACTGGATTTCTGGCGTTTATTATTATTGGACCGGTGACTTTTGGAATAGGAAACTTTATAACAAACATCGTTGTCGGTATTTTTGACCATTTTCCGGTATTAGGCGGTTTAATATACGGCGGGTGCTATGCGCTGCTTGTTGTAACCGGCATGCATCAGACATTTCTCGCTGTTGACCTGCAGCTAATTTCAAATGTGGGCGGCACTTTTCTTTGGCCGATTCTTGTCATGTCGAACGTTGCGCAAGGCGCAGCAGCTCTGGCGATGATGTTTATCATAAGAAAAGATAAAAAATTAAAAAGCCTGTCTTTAACTTCAGCTGTGTCAGCCTTTTTAGGCGTGACTGAACCAGCGATGTTCGGGGTTAATATTCGATTTAAATATCCGTTTGTATCGGCAATGATCGGGGCGGCAATCGGCGGAGCAACACTCGCTGTTAATCATGTCAAGGCCGCTTCCATCGGTGTTGGCGGATTGCCCGGGTTCTTATCGATCTTCCCGCAAAAATGGGGCCCCTTTTTTATAGGGATGATAATTTCTATCGTGGTTCCTTTTGTATTAACATTCATTTTTTCTAAGTTTAAAAGGAGATCAAGCAAAGGTGCCATCTATCAAAGTGAAATTTCAAATGGCCAATAGTTATTAACATTATCCACAATACCCACAACCCTTCAGGGGTCTGACCCCTGAAATAGAGAGGTGATATGAAATGAAAGAGCCTTGGTGGAAAAGGGCAGTTGTTTATCAAATTTATCCAAAAAGCTTTAAAGATACTAACGGTGACGGTTTTGGGGATTTACCAGGCATTATTGAAAAACTCGATTATTTAAAAAAACTCTGTGTTGATGTCATCTGGTTAACGCCGATTTATAAATCGCCGGGGCGGGACAATGGTTATGATATCAGTGATTATTTTAATATAGATGAGCGGTACGGAACTTTTAAGGATTTTAAAAAGCTGTTAGCTGAAGCGCACAGCCGCGATATGAAAGTCATTATGGATATTGTCGTTAACCATACATCAACTGATCATGAATGGTTTAAATCAGCCAGAAGCTCAAAGAACAGCCCTTTTCGGGATTTTTATATTTGGCGGGATCCTGCGGACGGTTCTGAACCGAATAATTGGCAGTCTAAATTTGGCGGTCCCGCTTGGGCATTTAATGAAAAAACAGGTCAATATTACCTTCATCTTTTTGATGTCAGCCAGGCGGATCTTAACTGGGAAAACAAGGCTGTCCGGGAGAAAGTTTATGATATGATGTGTTATTGGCTGAATCATGGTGTTGATGGATTTAGACTCGACGTTATTAACTTAATTTCCAAAGATCAGCGTTTTCCAAATGATGACGGCAATGATGGTTTCGGGGACGGAAGAAAGTTTTATACGGATGGCCCGCGTATTCATGAATTTCTTCATGAAATGAACAAAAAAGTTTTTTCAGACAATCATCTCATGACTGTCGGCGAAATGTCTTCGACAGCTGTTGAAGAATGCATTAAATATACGAATCCGGATCGGCAAGAATTAGATATGGTGTTCAATTTTCACCATTTAAAAGTCGATTATCCGAATGGCGAGAAATGGGCGGAAGCTGATTTTGATTTTCTAGCTTTAAAGCGCATTCTCTCGGACTGGCAAATGAAGATGCATGAAGGCGGCGGCTGGAATGCTTTGTTTTGGTGCAACCATGATCAGCCGCGGATTGTCTCCAGATTTGGGGATGCGGGCAAGTATTGGAAAGAATCAGCGAAAATGCTGGCAACTGCACTGCACATGCTGCAAGGAACACCTTACATTTACCAGGGTGAAGAAATTGGTATGACAGACCCGAATTTCTCCAGTATTGAATCATACCGCGATGTCGAGTCTTTAAACATGTATAAAATTTTACAGCAGCAAGGGATGTCCGAAGAAGAGATTATCAACATTCTTAAACAAAAATCGCGTGATAATTCAAGGACGCCGATGCAGTGGAATGATAAGGAAAATGCAGGGTTCTCGATTGGAAAGCCTTGGATTGATCCGGCATCTAATTATCATGACATTAATGTTAAAAGCAGTCTGGCGGATCAAGATTCCATTTTCTATCATTATCAAAGGTTAATCAAATTAAGAAAGAAACATGATATTATAACCTATGGCGATTATCAGCTGCTTTATCCTGATCATCCTCAGGTTTACGCATATTTAAGACAATGGAACGATGAATTGCTTTTAGTTATTAATAATTTTTACAAAGAGGAAACTATATTTGAAAAGCCAGAAAATATAATGCTTAATGAACATCATAGTGACATTTTAATTTCCAATTATCCAGATTCGCCTAAGATGAATCAACAGATAAAGCTAAGACCTTATGAATCCATTGTCTATTTAGTTAAAAACGTTTGTCCCGGTGCAACCGTCCGTAAAACTCCCGCCTCAAAACTTGAGTTTAAGCACTGATGTTTAGGCGGGAGATAACGGACGCTAACACCCCGATAAGTTCAACTAACCATCAGTGGAGGATGAACAAAACCCCCACTGATGGAAGTTTCACTTTATTGATAAAGGCTTATCCTTAATAAGATAAATCATGCTAAAATACTTTTGGTGATATGAATGAGTGAAAATAAATTTTTGGCCATTTATAATGATCTTGCTGATAATATACAAAAAGGGAATTATAAGACAGGAGAGCTTTTACCCTCTGAACATGATCTTGCGGATCGTTACAAGTCATCGCGGGAAACGATTCGTAAAGCTCTTAATTTCTTATCGCAAAACGGCTATATTCAAAAAGTGCGCGGGAAAGGTTCAATCGTACTGGATGTCGGGAAGTATGTATTTCCCGTCTCAGGGCTTATCAGTTTTAAAGAACTGGCAACAAGTACAGGAAAACCATGGAAGACCAATGCCCATGAACTTGTTCTCATTAAACCTGATGATTATATTCAACAGCAATTAAATTTGAAAAAGAATGACGAGGTTTGGAAATCAGTCAGATCCAGAGAAATTGATGGGGAAAAAATTATTCTCGATATAGACTATATTAAAAAACAATTTGTACCGACCATTACTAAAGATATTTGCGAGGATTCCCTTTACAATTACTTTGAAAATGACCTTCATCTTGTGATTAGTTTTGCTAAAAAAGAGATTACTGTAGAAGAGGCAACCCCGGAAGACAAAACATACTTAAATCTTAAGGGACTTTCGCATGTTGTTGTTGTAAAAAATTATGTTTATTTAGAGGATGCGAGCCTCCTGCAATATACAGAATCCAGGCACCGCCTTGATAAATTCCGGTTTGTCGATTTTGCAAGACGAGAACGCCGCTAGTTATATTGAAACTGGCGGTTGTCTCGTTATTATTACAAAACACTTGCTTGGCATTTTATCCCCTATTATAATAGAGAATACGTAAAAGAAGAGGAAGGTTAAAGACATGGCTAAGAATGACGGAAGAGTGCTTGCTCAAAATCGCCGTGCCAGCCACGACTATTTTATTGAAGAAACATTCGAAGCAGGCATTGTTTTACAAGGAACAGAAATTAAATCAGTGCGCAAAGGTTCTGTTAACTTTAAGGATGCCTTTGCCCGTGTGGAAAACGGTGAAGTCTTTCTTCATAATATGCACATCAGCCCCTACGAGCAAGGGAACCGTTATAACCATGATCCGCTTAGAACCCGTAAGTTGCTGCTCCATAAAAAGGAAATCAGCAAGCTTCTGGGTAAATCAAAGGAAACCGGTTATGCCATTATTCCTTTAAAAATGTATATTAAAAACGGCTATGCCAAAGTGCTGATTGGTCTTGCAAAAGGTAAGAAAAACTACGATAAACGCGAGACATTAAAGAGAAAGACTGCACAGCGTGAAATTGAAAAAGCGTTCCGTGAACGCCAAAAAATGTAAACTGGTTGTCAAAGCTGCCGATATGTGTTAATATAATTGATGTAAGCTTAGATCTGACTTTTACAGTCTCACTTATAGTACTTGTTCGAGAGAGGGCATTGCTCCTAACTATTGAACATTTTTTATACAATAAGGGGACGTTACGGATTCGACAGGGATAGGTCGGGTTTAAGTTGCGAGCCGAGCTGGCAGTCTCGTAAAAATGCCACAGCCAATAACTGGCAAAAAAGAAAACAATTTCGCTTTTGCTGCGTAAGCTAGCATAGCGGTTCCTCCCTCCATCGCCCATGTGGTAGGGTAAGGGACTCACTCTTAGTGGGATACGCCGGAAGCCCGCAGCCTGAGGGCCAAGGAAGAGAACAATCGGGCTAGCCGCATCGAAGCCTGTCGGCAGGCCAACGTGCCGGCGAAAGTCTAATATACCGACTACGCTCGTAGAAGCTTAAATTACGATATCTTTGGACGTGGGTTCGACTCCCACCGTCTCCACCATACATAGAGCATGGTGGTTTTTTTATTATTTTTTTAAATTCTTCCTGCATTAATTATGATAAAATCTCCTCAGGATTAAATTGAGGAGATTTTTTTGTTTAAAAAAGAAATCCATACGCAAATTATAAGAACGTAAACTACATTTTCATTTAACTTCTGCATGGATTGGTTATGTGAAAATAAACATGGCAGTTTTCCTGAATAGTACGACTCCAAAATATATTTATCCCGGTGAAACCGTCCGTAAAACTCCCGCCTTAAAACTTGAGTTTAAGCGCTGAAGTTTAGGCGGGAGATAACGGACGCTAACACCCCGATTTGTTGTGCTCCTGCGCCGTAGATTATTCACTTGAAGCTTCGCCAACTTCTCGTCGCAAAGCACAGGAAGCTTATTCATGTAGCAGCTTCACTAACCATCAGTGGGGGATGAACAAAACCCCCACTAATGGAAGTTTCACTTTATTATTTATTTTTTTTCATCCTTTTTACTTTTAAAAATAGCCATTGATAAATAAATAACACCGGTATATAAATATAAAGAAAGTACATAATTATTTTTGATACAAAAGAGTTCCATTGATCAATTGGGATATGTTCTTTAGATAAACAAGTGATGATTAGAACTATGATTAATACAAAGGGCAGAAATATTTTCTGTCTAATAAAAAATTGGCGTTTTAAACCTCTAGTTACTGACCATATAGAAATACAAATGTTTGCTAAAATAACTAATAACAGGACGGCTAAACCAAAGTATTCGAACCGTTCAATTATAGGTAATTTAACAATTGCCCATAATGTCAACGTTGACCAAAGGATATGGCTAAGTTGCCCCTCGCTAAAAAAGACAAATATAACCAAAGCTACAATGACATAAAAAAAAGTGGTGAACATAAGCGCGGTATGCGCCCATTTTTTAGAAAGATGTGGTTTTTTAATAAAGGGATAATAGATAAAAATAAGTTCAAATCCTCCAAAGCTAAAAACCATCTGTTTGCTTGCCTGAAACAAAGATGGCAATGAATGGTCAAATAAAGGAAGAAGGTTATTGAAATGAGCGTATTTTAAAGGATAATATAATATAACAAAGAATAAGGTACTGTAAACAACACTTAAAACACATATCCCTGTTGCTGTTCGAAAGCCTCCAACAATAAAAACATAGGCCAATAATAGAATAAGCAGCGCAAGTTCCCACGTTGAAATCTGGGGAAAAACCCATATTTGGATAGCTTCAATATAGCTTCTTAGTGTAGTAATAGGACCGACTAAAAAGTAGGCTAAAACACCTGCATTTAATAGACCGCCCAACCAATTCCCAAAAAGTTCACTATGAATAGAAATAATATCGTTGCCGCTCCCGCGTTCAATAATTTTGTAAATGAACCATAGAGTAATATTGGTACTTAAACCGCAAAAAATAATAGCAATCCAAGCATCATACCCCGCAAATTGCGCAATATAACGTGCAAATCCAAGAATTCCAACTCCAGTTTGCATTGAAGTAATAAGAAAAAAGGTTAAAAAAGGTGATGCTTTACTATCCACATTTATTTTAGCCGGTGTCAACATCATAAAAACCCTTTCTCCTATAAGAGACTCCCTTTCTATTTATTATCTTCACCCTTTTCCGTAAATAACAGGAAATTTTTAAGAAAAAAGTCTAAGTTTTAATAGATAAAACAACAAGCAGGTATTATTAAATTTTACAGATCAAAATCCCGTTTTAAATCATGCTTACAAGGGTATAGAACATTATAATACTGATAATAAAGGAGTCCTGCCAGCATGCGAGAATATTTAAAGCACTTTATTAATGGAGAATGGGTTGAATCCACGGGATCGGAAACTATGGATGTCATTAATCCGGCAACAGAGGAAGTTGCGGGCCGTATTAGTTTGGGTACGCTTGAGGACCTCGATCGTGCGGTAGAAGCAGCACGGGCAGCTTTCCCTTCATTTTCGAAAACTTCCAGGGAAGAACGGGTGCAGATGCTTGAAAGGATTGCCGATGAATATGAAAAGAGAAAAGATGATTTTATTGATGCGATTACCGAGGAATTAGGTTCTCCACGTTCAATGTCTGAAAATGTTCATTACTCGATGGGGCTGAATCATTTTCGTGAGACAGCCAGATTATTAAAAGAATTTTCTTTTACAGAGAAGCGCGGCAATACAATTGTCAAGAAGGAATCTATTGGTGTAAGCGGATTGATTACACCTTGGAACTTCCCGACTAACCAGACATCGACTAAAATTGCCAGTGCGTTTGCGGCCGGGAGCACGGTTGTATTAAAGCCTGCAGAAATAACGCCATTTGCGGCGGTTATTCTGGCAGAAGTTTTTGACGCCGCCGGTGTGCCTAAAGGCGTCTTTAACTTTGTTAACGGAACAGGGGAAGTTATAGGCAACGGCATTAGCTCACACCCTGATATTGACTTTGTTTCTTTCACCGGTTCGGGCGCTGTAGGGCAAAAGGTCATGGAAAACGCTGCAAAAACGATTAAAAGAGTTGCCCTTGAGCTCGGCGGTAAATCACCGTTGGTTGTTCTGGAGGATGTTGATTTGAAAGAAGCGGCAAAAATTGCGGTGTCAAATGTCGTCATGAATACCGGACAAGTATGTACGGCGGCAACTCGGACGCTTGTGCCAAAATCCATGCACGATGATTTTGTTGAAGCCGTCAAAGCCGTATTGCCGAAGTTCCCGGTTGGTGATCCAAATGATAAAAACTTTGTCGGACCTCTGGTTTCCAAAAAGCAGTGGGATCGGGTTCAAGGTTATATTCAGAAAGGGATCGATGAAGGGGCAACACTTGTCACAGGCGGTCTTGGCAAACCTGAAGGACTTGAGACCGGCTACTATGTCAAACCGACTGTTTTCACTAATGTAAAAAATGACATGGTCATTGCCCAAGAGGAAATTTTCGGTCCGGTCATGTCGATTATCACTTATGAAACATTGGATGAGGCGATTGAAATTGCTAATGATACTGAGTACGGATTAGCAGGCTACATTGTCGGAAAAGATCCAGAAACAATAGAAAAAGTGGCATCTAATATTCGTGCCGGCCAAATCCGGATCAATAAAGCACCGTCAGACTTCTCCGCGCCGTTCGGCGGATACAAAAAATCCGGCATCGGCCGGGAATGGGGCGATTTTGGCATCGAAGAATATCTCGAAGTCAAAGCCGTTTTAGGAATGCCTTCCTAAAATATGGAGGTTGTCATCAAAGGAACCTTTTGATGACAGCCTCTTTTTTTGTTTTCCAAGGCTTTTAAAATTTTTTTAGTCTTCAAACCATGAAACTCTTGTATTTTCGGTAAACTTTTAATTATATTGGGCGGGTTATTCAATAAAAAACACGTATTAAATTTCCAATACGTGTTTTTTTTTAAGAGTTAAACACTCCAACAATCGTAAAAGGTTAAGAAATTAAGAAATTTGATATGTTAAGGTTAAATTGAATAGAATGACTTAAAGGAGTTCATGTATTTTGTATAGAAAATTAGTAGGTATAATCATTGTGATTCTGTATTATTCGGAAAAGTTATATTGTTGTAATTACAGAAGCGTGGATGGAGGAACAAATTAGTAAAATATAAAAGGGGGATTCGATTGGCTAATGTAAACATATTTTTGGCTTTTGGCGCCGGCATACTTTCCTTTATTTCTCCGTGCTCATTGCCGTTATATCCCGCTTATCTTTCTTATATTACCGGCGTTTCGGTTGATAAATTAAAGGAAAACAACGGGATGCTTGAGCGAAGGGCATGGCTGCACACTTTATTTTTTTTAATAGGTTTTTCTATTATATTTATAGCATTAGGATTGTCTTCTTCGTTTATCGGGAACTTATTTTTTCAATATGGTCATGCGATCCGTCAAATTGGTGCCATTCTTATCATATTCTTTGGAGTAGTTGTTGTTGGATGGCTTAAGCCTTCTTTTCTTATGAAAGATAAGAAAATTACCTTTCGTGAACGGCCCGCCGGTTATTTGGGGTCTATTGTCATTGGTATGGGATTTGCGGCAGGATGGACGCCGTGCACCGGTCCAATATTAGCTGCGGTCATTGCTTTGGGTGTCACACATCCGGGTGAAGGATTATTTTATATGATTGCTTATGTCTTAGGGTTTGCTGTTCCGTTTATTATTTTTTCATTTTTTATAGGCAGGATGAACTGGATTAAAAAATATAGCGGGAAAGTAACAAAAATCGGCGGCTACATTATGATCATTATGGGTGTTTTTTTATACTTTAATTGGATGACAAAGATTACTTCGTTTTTGGTCGGCCGGGTATTCGGGGGATTTACCGGATTCTAAAAGATCATTGACCAAAATAAAAAAGCGGCTCACTCATTATTTTGAAAAAGTAATAAGTGAGGCCGCTTTTTATTTTTTACGGGACACATTCTCTTTGTTAGATTACAAGGAGTACATTGTGGCTCAGGAATATGGAATAAAAAATTTACATTCTTACAATAACTGATCCGCCGCCGCTTGTAACGATTTGTCTTTGCTTTTCTTGACCTTCTTGCTGAAGAAAAGCTCGAAGCAGCTGATTGTTTTGCTCAACTAACATAGCAAGTCTTGTCAACATCTGTACCATATACTGGGTATCCGTCAGCCTGCCTTGGGCGGGATATCCCTGACCGTGAAACGGCGGCGGGGGTAACATACTAATACTTGGAAACCCGCCTTGTCCTTGAGGTTCCCCGCCTTCACCATGTCCGCCCCCTTGAGGACCGCCGCCTCCTTCATGGAATGTACCATGATTGTGGCTGCTGCCGGAAGACATGCCTCCGGTACCGCCTTGCCCCTGGCGATTATTCCAATGCGGTTGATAAGGGTTGTGATAATCCATAAAAGGTCCCTCCTCTGCCATATAACCTATCCTATTCAATTTTTCACTGTAATGGGTATAAACATCTATGAATTAGTGTATCGGCCTATAAACGGATAAAGGGCAATTCTTGGACGATTAAAGAGAGGCAGGAGGAAGGGAGGATGGTAAACATCCATGCCCGAAAAATCTTCGATTGGAGGATTCTTAGCTGGAGCATTTCTGACTTTTTATATTTTGTATTTCTTCAATACGATGATCTAACCTGCGGATTCGTGCAAGCGCGGCTTTTTGGTCAATTGTATGATAGTGATGTTTGCCTGAAGGTTCTTCATCAGCCTCATCGGCAAGGGCGACGACCTTTTGAAGCGGGTTTAAATGCAAATGGCCTTCTGGTAAATAAGAATCGGTATGAAGCAAGACAGCCAAAGCAATTTCTTTTGCGGCGTGGCGATTTTCACCAGAACGAATCAAAAGCTTATGAGCGCGGTTTGCCCCTTTTATCGCATGAATATCATTATCTTTATAAAGCTGAAAATCCCATTCGCCATTGTTATACCAAGTATAATGTCCAATATCATGAAGAAGACCGGCTTTTGCTGCAAGGTCAGGATCAACATTGAATTTTTGAGCATAGGAAAAAGCATACTCTGCAACAGATATGGCATGTGCCATTCCTGACCGGCTTAAATATTTTTGTGCTATTGGGTGGGTGAAAATTTTTTCTAACGTTACATTTCTCATAATTATAGCTCCTTTCCGTATATTTTTTGTGAACTTTATATATTTAAAAGTATCTTTGTTGGTTGTTTTTTATATCGTTCGCATGCTTTAACTAAAAAATATATTGCAAAAGAATATAGCATGTTTTTGATAATTTTGCAATACCAAAAACTTATCCACAGCGTTGGGGTCTGACCCCGTCATTGTGGATAAAAAAGAATATATTTTAATATCGGAATTTTGTTAAAATAGGGGTGGGAAGGGGGTCATTTATGTATAGATACCGTTATGTTTTTTATGCGATTCTTTTTACATGTTTTTTCTTTTCGCTTATAAGTGCTATTTATTTTTTTACGAAAACACTTCATTCAAATGTGTCACTCAATAAGCATTCTTCCAGTAAGAAGGCTGATTATCATTTTATATTAATTCCGGAAGAAGAGGATAACCCTTATTGGGAGTTAATTGAAAAAGGGGCGAAGGACGCTGGACGAAAATTTCATGTTGAAGTAGAGTATATAGGACCTGTTCAAACAAATGTTAATGAACAAATTAAGGCTATTGAAAAGGCGATTGCCTCCAAAGTTGATGGAATTATTACCCAAGGAATTGATAATCCGGCATTTAGTAAAGTTGTCAATCAAGCTGAAAATGAAGGTATCCCTGTTATTACTATTGATACAGACGCACCTGACAGCGATCGGTCCGCGTACATTGGCAGCAATAATTATCGCGCCGGATATCTTGCGGGAAAGACACTTATTAAAGACACAAAGGGACAAGCGGTTGTCGGTATTATTACCGGGAACCATAATGAAAATGAGGTACTGCGGGTAAAAGGCTTTAAGAAGGCTGTAGAAAACACGCCGAAAATCAAAATCGCTGCTGTTAAATCATCTAATATCTCAAGGATTCAAGCCGCTGAAAAAACTTACGAGATTTATCAGCACTATCCAAATGTCACGGCATTCTATGGGACAAGCGCATTAGATGGCCTCGGCATATCGGCTGTAACCGAGCAGTTTGGAAAAAGTAAGGATATTTATATTCTCGCCTTTGATACGCTGCCTGAAACAATGTCGCTTATTAAGAAAGGTTCGATTCAAGCGGCCATTCAGCAACAACCATATACGATGGGGCGTGACAGCATCAAAACAATGGTTAAGCTGTTAAATCACCAAAATACCTCAAAAAGTATTTTCACGAAGATTAGCGTTATTCACAAGGGGGATTTATTTTCTGAATCATCTAATAAATATAAGAAGGCGTCAGATTATGATTAAAATACGGACAAAGCTGTTTATTTTCTCTTTAGCCCTTGTGCTGTTATTAAATGGCGTAGCATTTTACCTTTATTACAGCAGTCAAAAATCAATGGCACAGTATAACAATTTACTTCAACGCTTTTTCCTATTAAATGAGGTTTCAAAAAATACGATAGAAACATATCAAAATTTGCAAGCATATTTAAATGACCAGTCACCGAAATTATACGAAAAGTATCAGGACGCAAGCCGTAAATTATTAAAAAACCAGAGCCGTTTAACGTCTGTGATCGAAAATCATAATGATGTTACATTGCAAAATTATCGCCATATGATAACCAGTTTTTTAGACGAATGTACAATGGCCATTCATGCTTATAACGAAGGAAATATTAATTTGTATTCAGAGCATTTAGCTGAAGCAGAAAAGATTTCAGGTTTTATTAAAGATGCAACATTGGACCTTATTGATAATCTGTTAACCGAGTACCGGGACTTTTATCGGGCAATGAATCAAAAGAATCTCTATTTCAAGTATATGAGCATATCTATCTTTATAACGACACTTCTATTCTGCGTGTTAACAACGCTTTTATTCTCAAAGAGCATCACCCGGCCAATCAAACGTTTGGAACTGGCTGCCAGGGAAATTGCCAAAGGGAATTTTGATGGGCAAGATGTTGTTGTTCATACAAGAGATGAATTCCGTTTTCTTACAGCTACGTTCAACCATATGAAAAATAATACGCAAAAGCTTATTAAAGAAATGAAACAAAAATCAGAGCTTGATAGACTATTAAAAGAAATGGAATTAAAAAGTTTGCAAAGCCAAATGAATCCTCATTTTTTATTTAATACACTCAATACGGTATCGAAAATGGCCTACTTGGAAGATGCGGAGAAAACCCATCACCTTATTACCGCTACGGCATCTTTGTTGCGCTATAACCTCAATAGTATAGATGAGCCTGTCCAACTTCATAAAGAAGTAAAAGTGATCGAGGACTATTTCTTAATATTAAGAACCAGATTTGGAGACCGGCTTGAATTTGTGACAGATATTGATAAACGGTGCCTTGATTTTCTTATGCCAAGCATGGTTTTGCAGCCAATTGTTGAAAATGCGTTTATCCACGGTTTAGAACCTTATGAAAAACAAGGCAGAATTGAAGTTAGTATTCAATTTAAAAAACCGCACGTATGTATTGAAATTAGTGACAATGGTGCAGGCATGGATCAGGAAACGATTAAAAGTATTTTAAAAAAGGACAATTCCTCTGCGAAACAAAGCAAAAAAGGTCATATAACGGGAATTGGGCTGAACAATGTTATACGAAGGTTAGAACTGTTTTATCAAACAAGCCGACTAATCAGTATTTCTTCGGAAAAAGGTTCAGGAACAAGGGTGTCGTTGACACTTCCTTATACCAAAAGTGAGGTGGCTTCCCATGTATAAATGCCTTATTGTCGACGATGAGGAAATTGAAAGAAAATCTCTTCATAAAATGATTAACCAACACATTGACAGTATCAGTATTATCGGAGAAGCATCAAGCGGCAGTCAGGCTGTGGCACTTGCCAAAGCCCATCAACCTGACATTATTTTACTTGATATTAAAATGCCTGGCATGGACGGCATATCAACTTTAAAAGAAATGAAAAAACTAGGCTTAGCTGCAAAGTTCATTATCATTTCGGCTTATGATACATTTGACTATGCCCGTGAAGTCATGAAAGAGGGTGTTAAGGAATACTTATTGAAGCCTGCTCGTATTGATGAAACGGTCCAAACAATTAAGCGTGTGATTAACGAACTTGAAAGTGAAAAGACGAACGAACAGTCGCAAACAGAATTAAAGGAGCGCTATAATAAAGTACTCCCCTTTGTACAATCAGAATGGGTCGCTTCCTTACTCCTGGATCATGTCCAAGAAATGAGTATGGTGGAATTAGGTGCAGCTATTGATGTTACCCTAGCTAATAACTATGCAGTTGCTTTTCAATTGAATACTAACGAGGTTCATAAAATTGAACAATACCAATGGATAAAAAAAGAGCTGAGAAAACGCTGTCAAGGACTTGCCGGACCGTTAACCGGAAATCAAATTCCCGCTTTCATTCCTGTTCAAACTGAGCTGGAAGGTGTCCCTTCCAGCCGTCTGCAACAAATAACATCAATAGTTCAATCTTTTTCAGAGTTTTTTCCGGGTGTATCTATTTGTGCAGGCATCGGCGGTTTAGCCTATCATGTTAACCACTTCTTCGGGTCATACCAAGAAGCATTAAAAGCCCTTAAACATACCACTATAAATAAACCTGTACGACTTTTTCATGCGGAAATGGACAAGGATGATTTTCACGATCATACGCTTTTTAAAACGGAACAGCGATTATTCGAAATGGTCAGACAAGGCGAATTTGATCAAGCGTTAGGGGTGTTTGATCAATATGTTAATAAACTAAAGGTAATGACTAAAGGTGATACAGCCCAAGTACAAAAAGGTGTTGAAGAATTGTTCGACGTTTTAATAACGCTTCTAAAAGAATTAGGCATTCAAATTAAAAATCCCTTTTCACTTAATTCTTATCGTACATCGCAACATCTGAAAGAAACAGCGAAAATGGCATTACAAAAGATATTTGATCAAATTACCAGCTGGCAGGATATCGGTTCTAAAAGGTCAATCATTGAAGCAAAAAAATATATTGAAACACATTATATGCGCCCGATTACTTTGGAAGAAACGGCCCAACATGTATCACTAAGTCCCTATTATTTCAGTAAATTGTTTAAAGATCATTTTAAAGTTACTTTTATTGAATATTTAACATTAGTAAGGTTAAAACGAGCAAAAGAATTGCTTTTATACTCGAAATTAAGTCTAAAAGAGATAACGTATCAAGTCGGCTATAAAGATCCAAATTATTTTAGCCGTGTTTTTAAAAAGGCAGAAAAACTATCACCCAAATCATACCGGATACAAAATTATCAAAAGCAAAAAACTCGCTACTAAAAACAGCGGGTTTTTTTAACAATAAATGAAAGAACTTCGCAAAAAAGTACAGAAATTTTTAATTTTAATTAACCGGCTTTTTAGTAAATTATAGTTGACAGCGTTTACAGTAATAAAAAGGAGGGTCATGATGAAAAGAAAGCTTAGTTTATTTGCAGCTATTTTATTAGTTTTTTCTCTTATTCTAACTGCATGCGGTTCGAAGTCTACGAACAGTTCATCAAGTAAAAGCGGCCAAGGCAAATTGGAAATTTTCAGTTGGTGGACGGCCGGCGGTGAGGCAGACGGCTTAAAAGCATTAATCAAAGTCTTTCAGAATAAATATCCGGACATTAAAGTACAAAATGCCGCTGTCGCGGGCGGTGCCGGAACGAATGCAAAAGCTGTTCTCGCCACAAGAATGCAGGGGAATGATCCGCCTTCGACATTCCAAGTCCACGGCGGGGCAGAGCTCATGACATGGGTGAACTCAGGAAAAATGCAGCCGTTAAATGACTTGTACAAAAAGAACGGCTGGGAAAACAAGTTTCCAAAAGACTTAATGGATATGGTAAGTAAAGATGGGAAAATCTATGCCATTCCTGTCGATATTCACCGGGGCAATGTTTTATGGTACAACAAGAAAATTTTTGAGGAAAATCACCTTCAGCCGCCGAAAACATTTGACGATTTCTTTAAAGTGGCTGATAAGTTAAAAGCGAAAGGGATTACACCGCTTGGCTTAGCCGATAAAGAAATTTGGCCGGCAACAATGATTTTTGAAAACATACTTTTAGCTGAGCTTGGGCCGGACAAATATAAAGAGTTATGGACAGGCAAGATTCCATTTGATTCGCCGAAAGTAAAAGAATCGGCGGAAATCTTTAAAAAGATGCTTGGTTATATTAACGATGACCATAGTTCAAGAGCTTGGCAAGACGGTTCACAGCTTGTAGCCGACGGTAAAGCAGCCATGAATATCATGGGTGATTTTGCTAAAGGTTATTATGAAAGCTTGAAGCTTAAGCCGAACAAAGATTATGGATGGGTCGCATCACCGGGAACAGAGGGCGACTTTATGGTGATTACTGATACATTCGGTTTGCCTAAAGGCGTTAAAGACCCTGGTGATGTAAAGAAATTCTTAACTGTTTTAGGATCGGTTGAAGGTCAAGATGCCTTTAATCCTAAGAAAGGCTCGATTCCTGCCCGTGTGGATGCCGATCAATCGAAATACGATGTCTATGGCAAAGCTGCCATGAAAGATTTTAAGAAGGATGCTTTAACACCAAGTTTGGCGCACGGCTCCGCCGCACCTGAATCTTATTTAACAAAGGTAAACCAAGCTGTAAACGTCTTTGTAACTCAAAAGAATGTAGATCAATTCATTAAATCGCTTAAAGATGCGAGTAAAGATCTTAAATAATGATTAGCGGGGGAAGGGGGAGAATTTCCCCCTTTTCTCCATTATTCACAGGGCGATAAATTAGCTTACTTAAAGGCAGCTAATTTGACATAGGGGCAAATTTAAATTCCCTATCAGCAAGTTTTCTTTAACGCTTAAGAACGATTTAAGGAGGGGAGTTCATTGGCGCAAGCAGGTATGCAGAAGGTTCAGCAATCAGAAGTTAAACCGGTCATTCAACCAAAGCAAAAAAAGAGTATATCAACGGATAAAATTATTGCTATTGCTTTTTTATGTCCTTCAATCATTGCTGTTGCCATTTTTGTTTATGGTTTTATCGGCTGGACGGGTTATGTTTCATTAAGTAAGTGGAGCTCGATTTTACCGGATTTTTCATTTGCTGGATTTGATAATTACAAAACATTGTTTCATGACTTCCGCTTTCAATCAGACCTGCGAAATACAGTTGTTTTTACTGTGCTTTTTATTGTGCTTGTTGTATTTCTCGGTCAATTTCTGGCGGTGATGATTGATCGAAAGCTGAAAGCTGAGTCTTTATTCCGTAACATTTTTCTTTTTCCAATGGCCTTATCTTTTGTCGTAACCGGTGTTGTCTGGCGTTGGATTTTAAATCCTTCTTCAGGTGTTAATTTGCTTTTTGAAAAATTAGGATTGCATTTAAAATGGTACACGAGCACAACCATTTGGCCGGATATTCATGTTGGTCAGATCTCATTAGGTGTGCCTGTTGCGATTATTGCTGTTGTGATTGCGGCCGTCTGGCAGATGACAGGATTTTCTCTGGCAATGTATCTTGCCGGTTTAAGAGGGATTCCTGATGAATTGAAAGAAGCGGCGAGAATGGACGGTGCCTCAGAATTTCAAGTTTATTGGAAAGTGGTTCTGCCGATGCTTCGCCCGATTACACTGAGTGTCATTATTATTATGGCGCATATTTCACTGAAAATTTTTGACTTGATCTATGCAATGACCGGTTCCGGAGCGAATTATGTCACTGATATGCCGGGAGTTAATATGTTTGAGACGACATTCCGCAGCCATTTTTATGCTCAAGGTGCGGCCATTGCTATTATCATGCTGCTTATTGTCGCTGTTTTCATTATCCCTTACTTAATAACTAATCGAAAAGGGGATCGGTAAAATGACAAGAGTGATTTCCCGAAGCATGATGTATATTATATTAATCCTTTTTGCTATATGTTTTCTGATTCCTTTGTATGTCATGGTTGTGACAAGCTTAAAACCGTTTGATCAAGTCTCGCTTGACACGATGTGGAAACTGCCTTCATCTTTGGACTTTCAAAGTTATTCCGAAGCGCTATCTCAGCTTCTGCCAAATCTTTTAAACACTTTTTACCTGGTGATTCCAGCGACAATTATTTCGGCAATGCTTGGTTCTTTAAACGGTTATGTTTTATCAAAATGGCGCTTTAAGGGTGCTGATTGGATTTTTACAGCGATTTTATTTGGTATGTTCATTCCTTATCAGAGCATATTAATTCCGCTCATCCAATTTCTAAAGACGATAGGTTTGTACAATAGCATTCCGGGTCTGATTTTTGTCCATGTCGTCTACGGTATTCCAATCACGACATTAATGTTTCGTAATTTTTATGCGAATATTCCCCATTCATTGATCGAGTCAGCGCAAATCGATGGGGCCGGTTTTTTTAGAATTTACCGCCATTTGATTTTTCCTTTATCAGTGACCGGCTTTGTTGTCGTTGCTATATGGCAATTTACGAACATTTGGAATGAATTTTTGTTTGCTGTTACGATTACAACAACAGATCAACAACCGATCATGGTAGCTTTGCAAAATCTGGCGGGCAGTCAAGTCGTTCAATGGAATGTGCAAATGGCCGGCGCGATACTCGCGGCGCTGCCGACATTATTAGTCTACATTTTTTTAGGGAGATTCTTTATTCGCGGGCTTCTCGCCGGTTCTGTGAAAGGATAGTGGAAGGGCAGTCTGTCAATGCTTTAAGCATTGCAGCTGCCCCTTTCTTTAATAAGAATCTGTTTCGTGTCCATTATGCTCAGCTTCTTGAACGGCTTCTTTCGTTTCAGACGCACCGGCTGGCCCATGATGGTTCATTTGATTTGCATGTTTTTTTAAACCTTCAGCAACCCGTTGTCCATAATCTTCATCACATTTTGTAAACAGTTCAACCGCACGCTTTTGGATATGCGGCTGGCAGGAGCTCAAAGTGTTGACAAGGTTATTAATTAATTCATCACGTTCAAAATCACTAAATGCCCGATAGGTTTCACCAGCTTGTTTAAAATCATTTGTTCGCTCGACACTTTCATGGATAAGCTTGCCTTCAACATGGGGTGTATAATCCTGACTTGAGCTTGTGCTTTCGTTCAGGCCTCCTAAAGATGATGGTTCATAATTAACATGAGGATTTGTACCCGGAGCCATGTCAACATAATAGGCCATTTGACCATCACGCTGGTTTGTAGCGACATGCTTTTTTGGCGCGTTAATAGGGAGCTGTAAATAGTTAGCGCCGACACGGTAACGCTGTGTGTCGGAGTAGGCAAACGTCCGCCCTTGCAGCATTTTATCATCCGAAAAATCAAGCCCATCAACGAGGACGCCTGTCCCAAAGGCAGCTTGTTCCACTTCAGCGAAGTAATTTTCCGGATTTTTGTTCAGTACCATTCGGCCGACGGGAAGCCATGGAAATTGCTCCTGAGGCCAAATTTTTGTATCATCCAGCGGATCAAAATCGAGCTCAGGATGATCATCATCACTCATAATCTGAACATAAAGTTCCCATTCAGGATAATCACCGCGTTCAATCGCTTCATAAAGATCTTGTGTTGCATGATTAAAATTCTTCCCTTGAATTTCTTCAGCTTCTTTTTGAGTTAAATTTTTAATGCCTTGCTTTGGTTCCCAATGATATTTAACAAGAACAGCTTCGCCTTTATCGTTGATCCATTTATAAGTATTAACACCGGAACCTTGCATTTGCCGGTAATTTGCAGGGATTCCCCATGGAGAAAATAAAAAAGTAATCATGTGAATTGATTCAGGAGAATTAGTGCAAAAGTCGAAAATGCGTTCACCGTCTTGAATATTTGTGACCGGATCAGGTCTAAAAGCGTGAACAACATCAGGGAATTTCATCGCATCCCGAATAAAAAATATTTTTAGGTTGTTTCCGACAAGATCCCAGTTGCCATCCTCAGTATAAAATTTTACAGCAAATCCCCGGGGATCACGTAAGGTCTCAGGAGAATGACCGCCATGATTAACGGTTGAAAATCTCACAAAAACAGGCGTTTTTTTGCCCGCTTTTTGAAAAACTTTCGCACGGGTGTATTTCGAAACCGGCTCATCGCCAGCTTTTCCATATGCCTCAAAATACCCATGAGCGCCTGCACCCCGTGCGTGTACAACACATTCGGGAATGCGTTCACGGTCGAAGTGGGAAATCTTTTCGATAAAATGATAGTTCTCAAGTGTTGCAGGTCCGCGGTTACCTACCGTCCTTATATTTTGATTGTATTTAACAGGGTGACCCTGGCGAGTGGTTATTGTTGTACTGTCTTCACCTTCTGTTAATCGCTTATCTAAAGAATCTCCGGAACGGGTGATCGACGTGCCATTCTCCATAGCCTTTTCTTGTTCCTCGTTCATTTTTGTCCTCCTTAAAAATAAATTAGTCAGTCAATATTTTTCATTAGATAAGCTTTTTTATACAAAAAAGGCCAGTTCCCGCTATTTAAAGCAGGGAACTGACCGCTTGACAAAACTTATGAACGAACAGCTAACAAATCATTAACCCCTTGATAGATAAGCTCAAATAATTCCTCAATATCTTCCTCTTCAACGCAGGAGAAAGCTATTCTAAGGTCAGTCGCATTAATGGCAACGACCCCGACGCCGTATTTATCCAACAAATGCTTGCGTGCTTCTTCTGCATTGACTTCATTCAGTTTAAGGCACATAAAGTAACCGGAATTAAATGGATAGTATGACCACAGCTTATGATATTTTTGATTGTTCAGTACATCTTTAACTTTGTTAGCCCGCTTTTTCATGATGCTGCATTTCTCTTCTTGCTGGCCCGTGAATTCTGGAGATTGCAGTGCTTTTAATACAAACGTTTGTGAAGGGTGGGCTGCGCTTGAGATCGTTCCTCTGATCAGTCCGGTTGTTTTTTGTTCCAGTACATCCACTGCCTTCGAGCTGGTGTTTGCAAATGTAATAAATCCAACACGGAAGCCCCAAACAAATTCCTCTTTTGTCGCACCGTCGACTTTAACGGACAGAATACGCGGATGCAAGTTTGCCAGTCGGCTAAATAAAGATTCCTTTATTGAGTCTTCAAAAAATAATTTAAAGTAGGCGTCATCTGTAACCGCTACAATATTAATGCCGGCTTCCGCTGCTTCCAATAAAACAGAAACGATTTGCTCTGCTTCTTCTTCATGCGGCGTGTAACCTGTCGGGTTGTTCGGGAAGTTTAATATAACAATAGCTTTACCATGATCTTTTTGTGCAAATAAAACCTCGCGAAGACCATCGACATTAAAAGTTTCTTGATCGTTGAAAAGAGGGAAAGTATGCAATTGTCCGCCTCTGCGAAGTTCAAAAATCAAGTTATAGTTGCCCCAATATTTATCAGGCAAGATGACTGGATCTTGCTGATCAACAAAAAGATCAGCCGCAATACTCATGCCGTGTGTCAGAGCATTAGTCACAATCGGTGTGCCGAATGTTTTATCTTTTAAAGATGGATTATCAAGAATGATTTTTTTGCGCCATTCGGAACGAAGCTCGGGTTTTCCGGCAGGCGGCGCATAAGGGTATAAATCTTTCGGTTCATAAGCTGATAAAGTTTTCTGAATAAGATCAAGGTGCATCATTTCGCCATTTTCTGTTGCCATGCCAATCGTTGCATTAAACTTATGTGCAGATTTCTTAGCTTCCGCTGATTGGCTTAAAATGCCTTTTGGATAAAATAATTCTTTTCCAAGCTGAGATAACATATTTAATACGTGTGGGTTTTCTGAATCTAAACTAGCATTTAGCTGTTCGGCAATTGGATTCATTTGGAACATCCTTTCAACGATAAGAAGTATCAGACTTTTGTAATTACAATTTAACATAAAAAACCCCATTTTTTAATTAAAAAAATAGGGAATTTAAGATATTTTTAAGGTTTTCTATGACTTCATAAATATATACAGCTATTTAATCCACTTTTCCGCCCAATCTTGAACAGCGTCCATAACAGATTGTAATTCTTTTCCTTTTTCCGTTAATTCATATTCGATCCTGACTGGTGTTTCAGGGTAGACATTTCTTCGGACAACCTGAAGCTTCTCAAGTTCTTTAAATCTTTCTGTTAAAACCCGGTCACTCAATTGGGGAATACTTTCTGATACATCTTTAAAACGCTTGGGGCCGGTTAAAAGGACCCTAATGATTAACCCCGTCCATCTCTTGCCTAATATTTCAAAAGCTGATTCAAACCGCGGACATAAGTGCATGGATTCTTTCATAGTCCATTCAACTCCGATAAAATTCTTTCTTTAATGTTACCATAGTTGCTTTCTAAACGTCAGTTACCTTTTAAAATCTTGAATAAATTCATAAGCGGCATTGTAAAGAGAATAGCGGTATTGGATTTTATCCATGTCTTTCGGAAGCGTTATTTGGGCGGCTTGCTTGTTAATATAAACCGCCTGGTTGTTAATTGTTTGCTTCCAGGCTTGGATATAGACCGCAAATTGATGCATATATTGTGACCATATATTTTTATCGGAGGGGGTCATATTGCCGGATGCGGACCAATCCATCGTTGTTCTAACCATTCCGGAAATATGTGTATAACCTTTTCTAAGATTAAGTAATTGCTGCTGATATTCAGCTAAGCGTGCCCGATTCTTTTTGGAATAAATATTTAGACGGTTATTTTTGAGGGCACTTTCTAACTGTGTTGATACTTGATGACATTCATTCAAAAGGTTCTTTGTATTGTTTTGAATTTGTTTTCCTTCTTCTATTTTACAGCCATTTTCAATCCATTTCGCTGTATTGGTAAAATTATCAGAAAGGTGGTCTGTAAAAGTTAATATTGATTGTTTTACCTTTTTAGTGAAGTCCGGCGGGAATAAAAACAGGCAGACAATTATTGATATCACTGCACCAATAAAAGTATCCCGCAACCGGTCAATGCCGTATTCATGTGAATGACTGGTCAGCAGGAAAACCAATAAGACACTAAGGGAAATTTGGCGGACGACCACCTGATTGAAATTCAACCAGTAACCGATACTGACAGAGATAAGTATTACAAAAAAGAGTGTCCAGAAATTAACATGCAAAAATTGGACAATACATTCAATGACAATAATGCCAATCATTGTTCCAACGACCCGTTGAAATGCAAACCGAATGGATTTATCTATGGATTGCTGCAAACATAAAATGGCTGTGAGCGGTGCCAAAAAAGGGTCTTTTGATCCCGACCATTTAGCTAATTGCCAAGAAACCGCTGATGCAAGGGCTGTTTGCCATATAATGCTTGTTTTATTAAAAAAATTAACGATTGTTTTTATCATATCTTTTCTTCCGCTCATTTCAATTCTGAAGCACTGCAGATAGTTTTTAACATTTCTATTTTCTTTATCCCATAAACGTGAAATGAGACAAAAACAAAGAGACTGCAGCAAAGGTGCTGACAGTCTCTTTGTTTTAACGGATGCACAGTTCGGTTTCGGTGTCAAAGAAATGAACTTTATTCATGTCGAAGGCAAGTTCCAGATTTTGTCCGCTGTTAATATCGTTACGTGAATCAACCCGGGCGATAAATGCTTCGTCATTTATTCTTGAATGCAGGTAAGTTTCGGCGCCCATAAGTTCCGCGACGTCAATTATTGCTGTGAATGTGCTTTCTTTGGAAGCATTGATGAATACCGGTTCATCATGAATATCTTCCGGGCGAATACCGAGAATAACGTCTTTATTAATATATCCTTGATCGCGAAGGACTTTCATTTTTCCTTCCGGTACTTTAAATTTAACATCTCCGACAGTAACATAGCCATCGCTTAATTTTGCCTGCAGGAAATTCATGGCTGGTGAGCCGATGAATCCGCCGACAAAGACGTTTTTAGGAAGATCGTAAACTTCTTTTGGCGAGCCGACTTGCTGAATAATACCATCTTTCATAACAACAATACGAGTGGCCATGGTCATAGCTTCAGTCTGATCGTGCGTAACATAAATGGTTGTTGTTTGCAGACGTTGATGGAGTTTTGAAATTTCCGAACGCATTTGTACACGAAGCTTGGCATCAAGGTTTGATAAGGGCTCGTCCATAAGGAATACTTGAGGGTCGCGGACGATAGCCCGGCCTAATGCGACACGTTGCCTTTGCCCGCCTGACAGCGCCTTCGGTTTCCGGTTCAGATAATCCTCAAGTCCGAGAATTCGTGCAGCTTCATTAACACGCCTATTAATTTCGTCCTTTTTGAATTTCCTTATTTTAAGACCAAATGCCATGTTGTCATAAACACTCATATGAGGGTATAAGGCATAGTTTTGGAAAACCATGGCAATATCTCTGTCTTTAGGGGGAACCTGATTGACCAATCTGTCCCCTATGTAGAGTTCGCCATCTGTAATATCTTCAAGACCTGCAATCATCCTAAGCGTTGTCGATTTCCCGCAGCCCGAAGGTCCAACAAAAACGATAAATTCCTTATCTTCAATATCCAAATTAAAATCGTCAACAGCTAACGCATTATTGTCATATGACTTTTTAATATGTTTCATAGTTATTCCCGCCACAATCTCGCCCCCGTATAATTCGAATGGTTTAATTAAATTGTAAACTATTCAGAATTAAATATATATTGGTCGTTTGCACAAAAAGACAGTTTGTTTTGTTGCAATTTGCTGACTGTGGACAACTCACTGTTTTGGGGTCTGACCCCGTGAACTGTGGATAACTTAATCTGTATCCTTTCATTCGCATTCCTCATATTGATGATGGAGGAATAACAAAGCGATGATAACGGCATCGTTAAATTGCTTTGGATCAAGACCTGTTTTTTCGTGAAACCGGTCGATTCTATATTGCAAGCTGTTCCGATGGATGTACAGCGCTTTTGCAGCAGTTGTTAAATTAAAGTTATGTTCAAAGTAGACAAGGATGCTGCGGGTAAGTTCGGAATCCTCATCTTCAAGGCGATAGGCAAATTGATTAAGTATCTGTTTCCTTTGACTGGCGGGCAAGGCGTGAAGAAGGGCAAGCGGCAGCAAATGCTCATAATAAAAAGAACGCTTTTTAGGAAAAATTCGTTGGGCCAGGTTAAATAATTTGATCTGGTTTTTGCATTCTGTGTGGATATTGTCTAAGATTGTCACCGGAGTCACCATCATCGACATATCAATATAAAAATCTGATGCAATAATATTAGCCAATTCTTCATGACGTTCTTTTTGGTTATCAAAAACGACTATGATTCCGTACTTAAAATCCCGCCATACAACATGAAAGGGGGCAGAAAAAAAGCCGTCAAGCGCTTCTTCAAATCCTTTTCGGTCCTCAAATATCTGTTTTAAAGAAAAATGAATGAGATAAAATTTATCGGGGATATCAAAATCTTCATGTTTATAATTAAACGCCGTACCTTCAAACAGAAGGCTTGACCAATAGCGCTGGATTTTTGTTTCTAAAATGTTGTCAAACCGCTGTGATTTGAAAAGCATCGACAGTAATCGTCTTTCATTAGCTGTTATGGACCGCTTAAGAATGCCAAAAACATGCTGATCGCTGGTTCGAAACCATTCATATTGTTCAGGGTCTTCGGCTTTATAATAATCCTCAATAAACGCTTCACCGTACATAGATTTTATTTTTTCCAGCATTCAATACCTTCTTTCCGGAACTTTCCCCCGCTGTGATAATGGTTCAAACACCGGGGGCAGAAGTCCTTATAAGATATCAAGCAACGCCATGACATCATTTAGAATGTAATCTGCGTTAAGCTCTTCAAACTCGGAACGGGCATCTTGTCCCGAAAGACCGGTTAGGACTGCGGCAAACTGACAGCCTAACGACTGGGCCGCATAAAAATCTGCTACTGAGTCACCGACAACAAGAATTTCATGGCCATTCTGAATGGGAAGGGGGTAATCTAATACTTCGGGTTCGCTGCACTTTTTGCCAAGAAGCGCCGATATATAAGTATACGGCTGAGGTTTAGCAAGCGGGGAGCGCTCCGGGTATTTTTGCTCGGCTGTCAGAATATCGCTTGCTGTTGAAATACTGTCCCTGTTAAAGTAATCAAGAATACCTAAAGAAGCTAACGGGTCAATTGTTTCTATGGTTGGACGTCCTGTGCCTATACCAAGTTTTACACCGCGGCTTTTTAAAGCTTGAAAAAGCTTCTGAAGCTTTGATGGCTCGACAATCGGAATCTCGTTAGAAAGGAATCCTTGTTTACCGGTTTGAACAGGACGAGTGTCTTCATCTTCAATGAATTTTTCATCTCCAAGATACCATTCTTGAAAAGCTTTCTCGCAAATCGTCCATAACGAACTATTTCGTGAAAATTGTGAGGTTTTCAGTCCGATTTTTTCTTCCGATATTTGATTCATATAGGTCATTAATTCTTGTTTTTTGGCATTGCCCTTTTTAAAATCCTGATTAAAAGAAGCAAAGTCAGGTTCAAAATGGATCTGAGATTGTTTAGCTAACTGTCCTAAGGAATTTAAATCTTCTCGGCTTAAATTTTTTTCCAGGAAATTTTTGATAAAATCTTTGTGCTTAGCTTTCAATTTCTCTAATAACAAAATCAGCTGATAGGAAAAAGCAAGATAAACCATATCCCAATTGGCGTTTATTCCCCTTGATTTGATAAAATGCAGGACATGATCGTGATCAAATACTTCGGTTCTTATTCTCTTAATTTGATCTTCTGTCGGTTCAGGAGTAAATATTTCAGGCATTAAGCCAAGATAGTTAGGGCTGTTAATTAACTCCCAAACTGTAAGCGCAGAAGCATCAAAATATCGTTCTTCGCTTAAAAGAACACCATCGACATCAAATAACATTGTTTTTAACATAATGACCTCCAGAAAGGCTGAATTGTATCTACTATTTTAACAAATTTTTCAGTTCCAGCTTAATATCATATTTTGGTTTTATATTCCCTCTATGTAAATAGTTTTATATGTTTTTCTTTCTTTATCCATGGTATATTTATAGGTAGATGTTTTTTGTGTCATTTCCTACGGTACTATTTTAATAGAAGAAAAATAACTTTATAAGTAGGAGTTGACTTATATGAAGACTACAGAAGTCATGGATTATCATTTTATAAATTCAGATATAAATTCGTTCGTTCAAGATTTAAATAATAGATTGGCTAACCGGTTAAAAACGTTTATTATCACTGCAAATCCCGAAATTATTATGTATGCCGGTGAAGATCCTGAATTTCGTGATGTTATTCATAAAGCAGATTATATCGTTCCTGACGGCGCGGGTGTTGTCATTGCTTCAAGAATTTTAGGCACGCCTTTAATGGAACGTATTACTGGTTTTGACCTAATGCAAGAAATACTAAAAGCGGCTGAGAAAAAGGGCTATTCAGTTTATTTTCTTGGGGCTGAGCCGGAAGTTATAGAAAAAGCAGCGGGTAAAATACAAGGCGATTTCCCTCAATTAAATATAGCAGGCTATCACCATGGTTATATCGAAGATGATACGGAACTTGTCAACGAAATTCGCGAAAAAAAGCCGGATATTGTATTTGTCGGTTTAGGATTCCCAAAGCAAGAACAATGGATCAATCAACATTTAAAAGATTTTAACCACGGCTTATTTATGGGAGTCGGGGGGAGTTATGATGTGATTGCCGGGAAATTCAAACGTGCGCCAAAGGCATGGCAGAAACTTAACCTCGAATGGTTTTACCGTCTATGTCAGCAGCCATCAAGATGGCGCAGAATGTCGGTGCTTCCGGTTTTTATGTTAAAAGCCATAAAGAAAAAAATCACAAGGTAAAAGCTCGCCGGGCGGCGAGCTTTTTTATGAGGCTGAATCCTGTGCCTTCTTAATATTTTTTCCTTTTATAGGTGAAAGGAGACGTTCCAGCCAGCCCATCAAAATATCGGCAATAACCGCCATTAAGGCAGTTGGGATTGCTCCTGCTAAAATAATCGCTGTTCCGTTGGTGGCGTTTGTACCGCGGACAATAATGTCGCCAAGACCGCCGCCTCCGATAAATGTACCAACTGTGGCAATGCCAATGGCAACAACTAAAGCGGTTCTAAGGCCGGCCATAATAACTGCTAATGACAGCGGCAATTCTACCATCCACAGAATTTGAAATTTAGTCATTCCCATGCCCCGCCCTGATTGTAAAAGGGCATTGTCGACATTGCGAATACCTGTATATGTGTTCTTAATAATAGGCAAAAGGGAATACAAAAATAGTGAAACAACAACTGTATTAGAACCAAGGCCCATTACTAACATAAGAAGTGCCAGCATCGCGAGCGCCGGAATGGTTTGAATAATGTTTGCGAGCGTCAGCACCCAAGTGCTCAGACGGCTGTAACGGGCGATGATGATACCGATTGGGATTGCGATTATCGCAGCAAACACCACGCCGTACGCACACATGAGAAAATGTCTATAAAATTCTTGCCAAACGTACCCGCCGTTTTGCGTATAGTATATCCAAAGTTCTTTTAGTGTTTCCAAATATCATCACCTGCCTTTTTCATTATCAAAATAATGATGCTTCTCTAAAAATTCTTTAGCAACAACCGATGGTTCTTTTAGTTTAACGTCTGCTTGATAGTTCATTTCAAGCATTGTTTTTGTACTGATTTTTCCGGCAAGTTTATTTAGGATGGTGCGAATTTCCGGATGCTTTTTCAATACGTCGTTGCGAACAACCGGCGAACAATCATACGGAGGGAAAAACCTTTTATCATCTTTCAAAGTTTTCAAATTAAAAGCTTTTAAACGGCCATCCGTTGTATAAGCGAGAACAACGTCCATTTTTTTGTTTTTTAAAGCTTGATACACTAAGCCGATTTGCATCGGATATGTGTGGCCAAACTTAAATCCGTACTTTTCAACAAATCCCTGGTATCCGTCACCCTTACGTTTCAGCCAGCTGCTGTCCACACCTAATTTGAGCTGCGGCGCAATTTTCTTAAGATCCGATACTGTTTTTAAATGATCTTTATCTGCTAAGTCCTTTCTGACTGTAAAAGCATATGAATTTGCGAAGCCGTAAGAAGGGAACCAAGTCTGATTAAATCTTTTTGAAAACTGTTGCTGTACGACTTTAAGAGCCTTTTTTGGGTCTTTAATCGGCTCCATGCCTAATGCGCCTGTTAGATCAGTACCGGTATAACGTGTTGGCGTGATATCAACTTGGCCTTTCGTTAACGCATTATGAGCCACAGTTGATGTTCCCAGGTTACTGATTACTTCTGTTTTTAATTTTGTGTCATGTTCAATCATTTGTTGGACAATACTGCTGACAATTTGTGATTCAGTTGTACCCATCGCACCGATAGTAATTGTGTCTTTCTTTGGACCGCTCAAGCCTGGAAGAGAGCAGCCGCTGAGTAATGAAATAACGAGTACAAAAATAAATAGACATTTCCATTTATATTTAAACAACTATAAAGCTACCCCCTTTTTAAACGGCTTCCTTTGAATTTCTAATACCTTTTGGCGTCATCCATTTTTCCAGGCGGCCCAGCAAGAGATCGGCGATTAGCGCTAAAATAATAGCAGGAACAGAACCCGCGATAATATAATCGGTCCGGAACAGATTAAGCCCTTCAAAAATATAGTCGCCTAATCCGCCTGCGCCGATATATGAAGCAAGCGTAGCCCAACCGATTAAATAAACCGTTGACAGCCTGACGCCGGCCATAATGACTGGAACAGCTAGAGGCAATTCTACATGGATAATCCGCTGCCAGCTTGTCATCCCCATGCCGCGTCCGGCCTCTAGCATGCTTTTATTAACACCTCTGACTCCTATATATGTGTTTCTTAAAATTGGTAAGAGTGCATAGACAAACAAGGCTATAATTGCCGGCAATTGACCTACACCGAGTATCGGAATAAAGAAGGCTAATATAGCAAGGCTTGGAAAGGTTTGAATAACCCCGACAATGCCCATAACGAAACCGGCGAATTTCGGGACGCGAGTAAGGGCAATCCCGAGGGGAATGGCAATAATGACGCCAAGAAGGACGGCGGCCAGTGATATATATAAATGTTGCCATGACTTGATTAATAGCTCATCCCAATTGTTTGATAAAAATTTTATGACACTATCCATATCATCCCTCCTGTTGTTTAGTCATTTCGGGATCTTCTTCGCCCCAGATTGAGTCGTAAACGACATCAACGAGGTTAGCCCGGGTTACAATGCCGACTAAATGTTGGTCATTATCAACAACAGGGACGTACTTCATGCCTCTTTTCAATATACGGCGAACCGTATGGCGAAGCAGTGTGTCTTTTTTTACTGTGTACATTTCTGTTTCCATGACATCGCCGACTTGATGAGACTTTTTGCGTTTCAGGTCAATCATTTCAACATCGATATATCCCTGTAAAACCCGCTCTTCATCGACAACAAGCAAGGTATCCACTCTGCGCTGTTTCATTAATTCGATGGCCTGAGATAATGACTTATCGAAAGTAATTGTTACCGGAGCGGGGTTCATCACTTGTTCGACAGTCTGTATGTTTGGCCGGGCTTGTACTAAACGCTCTTTACCTATAAATTCTTCAACGAAATCATTTGCCGGTTCCAGAAGAATTTCATCAGGTGTGCCGACTTGCACTAATTTTCCGTCACGCATAATAACAATACGATCGGCTAATTGGATCGCTTCATCCATATCATGCGTAACAAATACAATCGTCTTGCCAAGCGATTGCTGTAAATTTTTAAATTCTTCCTGTAAGGAATCCCTGGTTATGGGGTCTAACGCTCCGAAGGGTTCATCCATTAAAATGAGTGGCGGGTCAGCAGCCAATGCACGCAATACCCCGATACGTTGTTGTTGGCCGCCGCTTAATTCGTGAGGATAACGGTCTAAATACTCTGGCGGTAAATCGACCAGTTTCAATAATTCCTCTGCGCGGGCGCGTCTTTTAGAATCAGGCCATTTTAACAATTTAGGGACTAAAGCAATATTTTCGCGAATTGTCATATGCGGAAAGAGACCAATTTGTTGGATAACATAACCGATGGAACGTCTGAGCTCTACCGGATCTTTTTTCATGATGTCTTCGTCTTCAATGTAAATGGTTCCTTCTGATGGTTCGATTAAGCGGTTGATCATTTTCATTGTTGTTGTCTTACCGCAGCCGCTGGGTCCGATAAAAACAATGAATTCTCCCTTTTTAACTTCAAGGTTTATATTATCAACCGCTTTTTTTCCCCCTTCATATATCTTTGTTACGTTGTCAAATTTCAGCAAATAAGAGACACCTCCACGATTTTTACAAAAATTTTATTTTAGTTAAAAAGTCTGTCTAATAAAAGCTTAACGAGACTTTTTATCCATTTCAAATGAGATGTAAAACAGTTAATATTGTTTAATACCTGTTATTTTGGGTTTTTAAACCTATATTCCGAATATTTTATGATATTTCACGGTCTAGAGTGTAAAATGCCTAAATATGACGGGTGACTATTTGAGCAGAAAACGTTATGGGTTATGTTTATAATTTCCTTATGTGAAGATGATTACCAAGCATTTTTAAGTTTTTATAGGAAATATTACATAATAAGAAAGGAAAAAGACAACAACAAAAAAGTAACTAATTGACTTAACAATTGCGACGAAAAAATTGAATAGACGTCCGCACAGTCGCACCGCAGAAACGCTGATAATATAAATTAAGACCTGTGGATAACTATTTGAAATCTGATGCATTTTGAGTATAATGGGATATATGTATATGAATGTGTAGAAATAAGCGGAAAGCTGTAATATATATACGTGAATTACTGTTATATATCTTCTAATTGATATGCCAACTGCCGAAACAGGTATAGTGGACAAATCAAAAAAAGGGAGCAGATAATTATGAAGAAAGTCATCACTTATGGTACGTATGACTTGCTTCACAGTGGACATATTAACTTGCTGAGAAGAGCCAAAGAATTAGGCGACTATTTAGTTGTGGGGCTTTCAACAGATGAGTTTAATGCATTAAAAGAAAAGAAAGCTTATCACAGCTATGAAGACAGAAAAATGATTCTTGAAGCGATACGTTATGTTGACGAAGTCATTCCTGAGCACAATTGGGAACAAAAAGTTCAGGATGTGATAGATAATGAGATTGATATTTTCGTCATGGGCGACGACTGGGAAGGACACTTTGACTTCCTTAAGGAATATTGCGAAGTGGTTTATCTGCCTCGAACGGCCGGTATTTCAACCACTAAAATTAAAAAGGACTTACTTCAGCCGAGAAATGGTTAGGGAGCTCATTATTTCTGTTTACTTGTATATCTTTAAGATATTGTTTAACATTTTTAAATGGCTCCCGCTTAAAAATAAAGTATCCTTTATAGCTACTTTTGGGCAGAACAGTCTATTTGTCTATGAAGAAATGCAGCGCCAAAGCGTAGATTATGAAGTGGTTTTTTTGTGCAAGCCTTCTTGCTGGCAGGAATTCAAAGATATAAATCATACGAAAACGATTATGTTTGAAACGAATAATGTTGTTGATTTAATTAAATCGACTTATCATATAGCCACATCGCGGTATGTTTTTGTCGATAATTATTACGGCTTTTTATCCGTTGTTAAGTTTAAAGAAAGCGTCGAGTGTATTCAGCTCTGGCATGCGGCAGGCGCTCTGAAAACTTTTGGTTTAAAGGATAAAAGTGTTCAGCATCGCAGTGCATCAGCCAAAAAGAGATTTTTAAACGTTTATCAAAAATTCAATAGAGTTGTTGTCGGTTCCGAAGTGATGGCCAATATATTTATTGAGGCTTTCGATCTCCCTTCTTATAAAATTTTAAGAACGGGGGTTCCAAGGACTGACCTTTTTTTTGACCAGGATTATAAAAAGCAAATTGTTTCTTATTTATACAGTGAAAATCAACATTTGAAAAATAAAAAGGTTATTTTATACGCACCGACATTTCGTGATCATCAACTGGACCATTTTGACTTAAAGTTAGATTTAGATAAAATGTATGAAGAATTAAACGGCGAATATGTAGTTCTTCTTCGCTTTCATCCGGCTATTAAAGATCAAACAGTTAATTTCCAAGAGAAATATCCCAAGTTTTTCTTTGACTATTCATCTTATCCAAATGTCAATGATTTATTATTTGTGACAGATGTGCTTATTTCTGATTATTCGTCTATCCCTTATGAATATGCCTTATTAAGTAAACCGATGATATTCTTCCCTTATGATCTTAAGGAATATCAGAGTCAAAGAGGTTTTTGGGAGAATTACGAGCAATCTGTTCCAGGGCCGGTTGTCTATACAACCAGAGAATTGGTTAATCAAATTAAAAATCATCAGTTTGATTTAGATGAAATTCAGTCATTCTCAAAAAAGTGGAATTTATACTCAAACGGGCATTCCAGTGAAAACCTTGTTAAATATTTATTTACTGAGGAAGCATCCGTTAAACTTCAAAGCAGAAAAAGAGGTACTTTATAATCGGATGGTAAAAGGAATGATTAAAATATGAAACGATTATTGACAACAATCAAAAGACATCCGAAAGTAAAAAGTATCTATAAAGCCATTTTTAAATTAATTGGATGTTTGCCTGTAAAAAGGAATTTAATTATATTTGAAAGTTTCCATGGAAAACAATACAGCTGTAATCCGAGAGCTATTTATGAGTACTTGTCTAACAACCATTCCCAGTATAAAATGTACTGGAGTGCTGATAAGAGATACGTGAAAACCTTTGAAGAAAGACATATACCGTATATAAAAAGATTTTCCATTCAATGGTTTTTCCTGATGCCCCGTGCACAATACTGGGTGATTAACAGCAGATTGCCTTTGTGGATTCCAAAACTTAAGCATACCGTTTATTTACAAACTTGGCATGGCACACCATTAAAGAAATTAGCTGCAGATATTGATGAAGTGCATATGCCAGGAACAACAACAGACCAATATAAAGAAAATTTTAATATAGCAACGAGGAAATGGGATTATTTAATATCTCCCAATGCTTATTCAACGGAAATCTTTCAGAGAGCTTTCCAATTTAATAAAGGAATGATCGAGTCAGGTTACCCGAGAAATGACTTCCTTTATATTAATAATAATGTTCAGGCTATAAATAATATCAAAGAAAAATGCGGACTGCCCTTGGATAAAAAGATTTTATTATATGCGCCAACCTGGCGTGATGATAAATTTTACGGCAAGGGGCGGTACAAATTCGATTTAGATTTAGATCTTAATAAGATGCAAAAGGAATTAGGCGATGATTATATTGTCGTTTTAAGAATGCATTATCTAGTTGCGGAAAACTTTGATTTAACCCCATATCAAGGTTTTGCTTATGACTTTTCGGGTTATGAGGATATCCGTGAGCTTTATTTAATTTCTGATTTATTAATAACGGATTATTCATCAGTCTTTTTTGATTATGCAAATTTACGACGTCCGATGATCTTTTTTGTATATGATATAGACCATTACCGTGATAAATTAAGGGGCTTTTATTTTGATTTTGAAAAAGAGGCCCCGGGTCCGCTTGTCAAAACAACCGATGAAGTAATTAACGCCATTCATCATATTGAATTGAATAACTTTGAATGTCCGGACAGCTTCGAAAATTTTCATCGCCGCTTCTGTTATTTAGAGGATGGTGAAGCTTCCAGAAGAGTTGCGGAGAGAGTCTTTTTTATGAGTGTTCAAAAAGGAGGACAAAAAGAGCCGAGAAGTTCGAGGAACGAAAGTCTCGAGGACCGGAGTGTATGAAGATGATACGTGAGGACCGGAGAGACCGAGTGACGAAGAAATTCGACAGCTATTTTTCCCGGACTTTTTGAACAACCTTTTTTAGGAAGGATCCCGTCATGAAATCAATGTTTACAGTTATTAAGGAACAAATTAATAGCTTTTATTTAATACAACGATTAGCTGCATATGAAGTTAAAAGCGCCAATAAAAATAATTACCTTGGCATCCTTTGGGAAATAATTAACCCAATGATCCAAATCGCTGTTTACTGGTTCGTGTTTGGATTTGGTATTCGAAAGAACCATTCCATTGACGGCGTACCGTTTTTGGAATGGATGCTTGCGGGTATTGTCGTTTGGTTTTTTGTTAATCCTGCTATCACACAGTCATCTAAATCGATATATACACGCATTAATATGATGTCTAAGATGAGTTTTCCAATGAGTGCAATACCGAGTTATGTGATTTTAGCAAAGTTTTATCAACATTTAATGCTGCTCGTTATTATATTTATTATTTTGCAATTTAGCGGCTCTCCAGTAACTCTCGAAATAGTACAATTGCCATATTATATGTTTGCGTCGCTTGCTTTCCTTTTTGCTTTGTCTTTAATTACATCAACATTAACAACCATTGTTCGTGACGTACAAATGTTTATTCAGGCAATTATGAGGATGCTGCTTTATTTAACGCCGATCCTTTGGGCGCCGGATAGATTGCCTCAGTTTATCCAAAATATTATGAGGATCAATCCGTTATACTATATTGTTGAAGGATATCGTTCAGCTTTATTAGGCAAGCCTTCATGGTACTTTGTTGAGCATTATCAATATACCATTTATTTTTGGGTTGTCGTCATAGTATTATTGTTCTTAGGTTCCATGATGCATGTGAAGTTTAGAGGCCATTTTATTGATTATAAGTAAATATGGATGTGATGAATCATGGCGAAATCTGTCATCGTAAAAAATGTAACCAAGCGTTACAAACTCCATACAAAGACATCTGAAAGGTTACTGGATATTATCTTGCCAACCGGTTACGGCGAAGACTTCTATGCATTGAGGAATGTAAGCTTTGAAGCCGAAGAGGGGGATGTCGTCGGTATTGTCGGGATTAACGGTTCAGGAAAATCAACGTTATCTAATATTATCGCCGGCATCGTCCCGCCGACAACCGGTACTGTTGAAACAAAAGGTGAAACATCGCTGATAGCGGTTCAATCAGGACTCAATAACCAGTTAACAGGCCGGGAGAATATTGAACTGAAATGCTTAATGCTTGGTTTTAGTAAAAAACAAATTCGCAAGCTTGAGCCGGAAATCATTGAATTTGCCGATATTGGCAAATTCATCGACCAACCCGTAAAAAAATATTCCAGCGGTATGAAATCGCGGCTGGGATTTGGTATATCAGTGACCGTTGATCCGGACATTCTTGTGATTGACGAAGCCTTATCTGTTGGTGACCAAACTTTTGCTGATAAATGTTATGATAAAATGAATGAGTTTAAAGAAAGAGGCAAAACGATCTTCTTTATCAGCCATTCAATTGGCCAAATGAAGAAATTCTGCGAGAAAGCTTTATGGTTGGAATACGGTCAGGTAAAAGATTTTGGAACAATTGAAGAGATCATGCCGAATTATGAAAAGTTCCTGAAAGACTTTAAAGCAATGTCTAAAAAGGAACAAAAAAAGTACCGTGAAAAAATGTTGAAAAACCAGGAAAGTGAACTTGTTCGAGCTTAATTTTATAAGACCCTTGACTATGTTGAAAATATAGTCAAGGGTCTTTATTTTATATTTGATTTATAACGATTAGAATGGTTTTTCATAAAAAATTAGTTACATATTACTCTGACAAGCATTTACAAATGATTGAAATAACTGTTTTGCATAACTGTCCTTTTGGACGAGATCTCCCGGGTGCCATTGAACACCTAAAACAAACCGATGCACAGTGCTCTCTATACTCTCGATAACGCCATCACTGGAGGCAGCGGATATTTGAAATCCTGGTGCAGGGTTTTTAACAGCTTGATGATGAAAGCTGTTAACTTTCATTTTATCCAACTGGATAATCTGATGTAACAGGGTTCCGGTATTGATGACTATCTGGTGGGAGCAATAATCCCGTGGTGCAAGTTGATAGTGTTGAAGAGGATGGGGATTTTGGCTTAGAATATCTTGAATAATATTTCCCCCGGCAGCAACATTAAGCATGTTTGATCCCCGGCAAATAGCGAAAATCGCCATATTTCGTTTAAGGGCTTCCTGAATTAATAACATTTCAAATTGATCTCTGTCCGGTTTAATTTGTCCAAGTCCCGGTTGAGGCTCTTCGCCGTATAAGGAAGGATCAATATCAGATCCGCCAGTCAGGAGCAGTCCGTTAACGTGATCGAGAAGATCTTGAATAATCGCAGTATCATGTGTTTGCGGGAAGATATAAGGCAAACCTCCAGCATCCATAATAGAGGATACATACGGCTTTTTTACATAAAATTTTTGCGCTTCAATATCAGATGTTATACCAATGATCGGACGCATAGTTTCCTCCAAATTAGTTTCTTTTTTTAAAATGAACTAAATGGATGAAAGTTATTCTCACTAAAAAACAGCCTTCATAGACTAAAGTGATTATCCAAATATTGATGGTTGTTTTTCCAGTTTCATTTATATAGGCCTATTTCAATTGAAAAAATAAATTCAATTTTTACAGATCCAAAAAAAAGCTCTTTACAAGAACGCTTTTTTTATTTATGATAATGATAATGATTCTCATTATTATCATGGGGGAATTAGAATGGAACTAACGCAAATGAAACCTGGTGAAAAAGGATTTATAACTGATATATCTAAAATCAATCCTCTTATTCAAAATCGTTTACTTGATCTTGGCATTAAAGAAGGGGAGAAGGTTTGTTATAAATATGCGCTTCCTTTTGGGGGGCCATGTATGCTTGAAGCATGCGGACAATGTATTGGGATTCGAAGAAAAGAGGCTAAATGCATAAGAGTGGAGAAAGTCTAATGGAAATCGCGCTATTTGGCAACCCGAATACAGGCAAGACATCACTCTTTAATATTTTAACAGGTTCTTATGAGTACGTAGGCAATTGGAGCGGTGTCACTGTTGAGAAAAAGGTTGGCACGCTTAAAGGCAAAAATGGATTGCTTATTGACTTACCGGGCATTTATACTTTGAATCCTTTATCGAAGGATGAAGGTATTGCCAGCGAATTTTTAATTAATGAATCATTTTCTTCGGTCTTAAATATTGTTGATGCTTCACAATTGGAAAGAAATTTGCATTTGACGGTTCAGTTATTGGAATTTGGGAAACCGGTTGTCATCGGATTAAATATGATAGATGTTGCCCGGTCCCGCGGTATACAAATTAATGAACAGGCGCTTAAAAGGAAATTGGGTGCACCTGTCATTTCAATCATTGCAAGAACAGGCAGGGGCTGCAAACAGCTTGCTCAAGAACTTCGGGTGACAGGTAAAGACATTAGACCATTACATATTGATTATGGTAAAGAGGTTGAGAATGTCATCGAAGAGCTTATCTCTATTATGCCTGATTATAATGAAATAAATAAAAGATGGCTGTCGCTTCAGTTTTTAGAGGGGAATCAGGTTGTAAGGTCACAACTGGAATCCAATATTAACCCTGTGCAACTAAATGAGATCTATGAAACATTAAGTGATGAACTGAAGAAACATCATCAAAAGAAATCTATTAAGCATCATTTGCATGCTGTCAGGCAGCAGTTTATTTCATCTGTACTTAATGAATCTATTACAAAGACTGATATTAAAGGAACGACATTTACCGAAAAAATTGATGCGATTGTCACTAACAAATATTTAGGGATTCCTATTTTCTTGCTGTTAATGTTTTTCGTGTTTAATTTAACATTCAACTACCTTGGCACACCGCTGTCGGATGCCCTTGATGCTTTCTTTTCCGGTCCGTTAACCGATTGGATAGGCAAGGGACTGACCGCGATTGGAGCAACGCATTTTATCAGAGACGTTGTTTTAAATGGCATTGTTGCCGGTGTCGGAGGCGTACTGGTCTTTGTTCCGCAAATTTTTATCCTGTTTTTCTTTATATCTTTAATTGAGGATTCAGGATATATGGCAAGAGTTGCCATGGTCATGGACCGGATTATGGAATCTGTCGGGCTGAATGGCAAGGCGTTTATTCCGCTGATTATTGGCTTTGGCTGCAACGTTCCGGGTATCATGGCGGCGAGAACGATTGAACAGCCAAAAGAAAGGCTGCTTACGACATTATTAACGCCTTTAATGTCTTGTTCAGCACGTTTATCTGTATACAGCTTATTTGTTGCCGCTTTTTTTCACAAACATCAGGCGATCATTGTTCTTTCACTGTACGTTCTTGGTGTTGTCGTTGCATTGATACTTGCAAAGATATTTTCTATTTTTATTAAGGGAGAGGGTTCAGTATTTGTTATTGAACTTCCGCCGTACCGTGTCCCGCAAGCGAGAACTTTATTAAGAAGCACTTGGGATAAAGGGAAAGGTTTTGTCAGAAAGGCTGGTACATTTATCTTTGGCGGAACAGTAGCGATCTGGTTCTTATCCTATGCGGGACCGAGCGGATTTAACGTTCCGATTGATAAGAGCTTTATGGCTATCATTTGCAGTTATATTGCTCCGCTGTTTGCACCGCTAGGATTTGGCACATGGCAAGCGGCAGGCGCTCTTATTACCGGATTTCTGGCAAAGGAAGTTGTCGTTTCAACGATGAATGTTCTTTACTTTGTTCCTGATGGCCAATCGTTGTCGCATATTATCACACATTTCTTTACGCCGCTTCAAGCCTTTAGTTTTATGGTATTTATTTTATTATATGTACCATGCTTATCCACGGTTGCTGTTATACAAAAGGAAGCAGGTTCAAAAAAATGGACGGCATTTTCTATCATATATGCCTTAGCGATTGCTTATATTCTTTCTCTCGTTATCTACCAAGGCGGAAAATTACTAGGTTTGCATTAACAAGGAGGCAGATGAAATGGTTATTAGTATTATCATTGGCGTTGTGATCTTTGGGTATGCGGTCTGGACAATAACACGGTTTATTAAAAAGAGCCGTCAAGGCCAATGTGCTGCTTGTTCAATGAAAAAATCATGCCAATCCGGCTGTTCGACGGTTACAGCTGAAGAACGTCAAGCGTTAATTCAAACAATGAAAGAAAAGGCTGCACATCATTCTTAAGCAGAGCGGGGTCCACCTGGTAAAACAGCGGGGCCTCGTTTCTTTGTTTAATTCGCATATTATATTGCAATACTGTGACTAAATGACTTTTTTCTTAGAAAAACTGTCAAAATACCAGCTTATTCCTTGTTTAATGGAACTATAATCATTATCATTAAAATTAATTGGATGATGATTCAGCTAGAATCCAAAAGTTTACTATCAAAGGGGCATCGTCTGGTGACAAAAAATACAGACCAAACAGCTAATGGTCCTAAGAAAGGTTTCGGCGGACTTTTTATCATTGTTATTATTTTTATAGTTATTATTGCAGCATGGTTCCTCTATCTTCACCATGGATCTCAGAATAAAACGGTGGGATTTAAGCAAATATACGGCTTAGGATACTCAAGTAACGGTAAAAGCCTTTATGTACCGGTACATGATGGACTTGCTGTTTATATGAATGGTGAATGGAAAAAGCAAAATGCTGAGAAAAATGATTATGTTGGCTTTTCAATGACAGATGACGGATTTTACAGCAGCGGTCATTCGGGTGAAAATTCAAAGCATCCTGATCCGCTTGGTATTATTAAAGTGACGAATACAGGCAAAAATATTAAGACTTTAGGTTTTTCCGGGAAAACTAATTTTCAAATTATGGGTGTCGGCTACTATTCTCATGCTATTTATGTATTTAATCCAAACAAAAATTCAAAGATGCCAACTTCGGGGCTTTATTATTCATTAAATGATGGGAAATCGTGGACCAAAAGCGATGCAAAAGGGTTAATAGGAAAACCGCAAGCAATCGCTGTACATCCTAAAAATAAAAGTATTGTAGCGGTCGGAACCGATCAGGGGCTGTTCATATCTAAGGATAACGGAAAGATATTTAAAACGGTATTTACAGGTAAAAACGTTACCGGTTTATTGTATGGATTTGATGGATTTCTATATGCAGGTGCTTTTACTGATCAATCTGAAATGGATAAAGTTGACCTCAGCACAGGAAACATCACTTCATTAGAGTTATCTTCGGTTGAACAAGATCCAATTAAATACATGACGCAAAACCCTAAAGACCAAAAACAAATGGTTATATCAACACAAAAAAATGATGTGTATACAACAGAGAGTGCAGGCCAAAACTGGGTCGTTCTGGCTAAAGGCGGCAAAGGGTTGTTTGGAAAATAAGAAAGAGAAACCGGGCGTATTTCATTTCGCCCGGTTTTTCTTAATGATGGCCGCCTTCCAAATGGTTCACACGGCGATCTAATTGATCAATCCTCTGTTCAAGCCGAGAAATTCGACGTTCCAAACGGCGAATTTCCTGAGATTCATGCTGGCCGTCTGAATGATGGCCTCCGCCTGGATGGTGCGGGCCGCCAGGATAATAGGTTCCACCCGGGTAATGGCCGCCTGGATGATACTGACCGCCGCCTGGGTGCTGACCGCCACCCGGGTGCTGACCGCCGCCTGGGTGCTGACCGCCGCCTGGGTGCTGACCGCCGCCCGGGTGCTGACCGCCGCCTGGGTGCTGACCGCCGCCCGGGTGCTGACCGCCGCCCGGGTGCTGACCGCCGCCCGGGTGCTGACCACCGCCTGGATGCTGTCCCATGCCCTCCGGAATTCTTAGCTTTTGCCCGACATGTAACATCGTTGAATGCAGCTGGTTATATCTCATTAAATATGCAGGGTCAATCCCGTACTTTGATGCAATAGAATATATTGTCTCCCCATGCTGTACAGTATGAGTCATGCCAATCACTCCTTTAGTTACTCGTTAATAGCCTATTCTGTAATGAGTGATTGTTGCTTGGGCAATAACCTAAAAATATGAAGGTAATCATCCAAATTTTATAAGGTAAGCTATACAAACATGTATTTTGTTTCTATTATATTTATGGTGATAATTTGTTGGCGTTTATGGTGCTTATTTATTAAAGGGAAGAAAATATAAAGCATTTGAAGAGAAAGCGGTATAGAGGCAGGGAGAGTGTTTCCGGATGTCGGGAACACTCTTTTTTAAGTTGCCTAATTAGGGGTACCAGCTTTTACAATGATATCTTCAAAATCAGCTAATAGATTTTTATTTTCTTCCTCCGTCCCAATCGTAATCCTAATACCATTAGGAAACAGACGAACGATATAGCCTTTTTGCAGCAGTGATTCGTAAAGTTCATGTCCTTTGTCTGTTTTTATAAATATAAAATTAGCTTGTGACGGATAGAAATCAATTTTATGTCTTTTACAAAATGCTTGAAGTTCATTTAAGCCCTTTTCGTTAATTTTGACACACCCTTGGATAAAATCTTGATCCTCCAAAGCGGCTTCAGCTGCGATTTGCGCTAAACGGCTTGTATTAAACGGCAGGCGGGTCACTTCCAGCCTTTGTATAAATTCTTTGTTGCCTACACCGTAACCAACACGAAGACCAGCGAGGCCGTAAGCCTTGGAAAAGGTGCGTAAAACCATGACGTTATCGAAGTCCTTCAATAAAGATAATGAATGAGGGAAGTCTTCAGCGGTGACATATTCATAATAGGCTTCATCAATAACGACTAAGGTTTCTTTTGGAACGCGGGATATAAAATTCTTTAATGCAGTTTCGTTGACATATGTGCCTGTTGGATTATTAGGATTGCATATCCAAACAATCCTTGTTTGACTATCAATTTGGGAAAGCATTGTATTTAAATCATGACAGCCATCAACGGTCGCTATTTCTCTTATTTCAGCACCTTCAATCACAGCATGAAGCTTGTACTGAGAAAAGGTAGGAGATGCCATAACAGTGTTAGAGTCAGGAGTAAGCAAAGCCCGGCTGATAATTTGAATGACTTCATCAAGGCCGGCGCCAAAAATAATCTGATCTTCATCAACGTCCAGATGACTTGCAACTTTAGCTCGCAGATTCATAGCACCGCCATCCGGATAAATGGCAAATTGTGATGATAAATTAGCCAAAGCTTCGGCTGCCTTTGGCGAAGAACCATAAGGATTTTCATTGGAATTTAGTTTTGTTATTTTTGCAAGGCCATAATCTTTTTTTATTTCTTCAACAGATTTTCCTGGTTCATAAGCTTTTAACGATAACAATTGGTTTTTGACTAACATATGATCATCTCCCATTTATATTTTAAAGAGGATGTTCAAAAAGTCCGGGAAAACTTGAGCATCGAGACTGAGAGCTAAAGTGCTCCTGCGCCGAAGATTACGCATAGAAGTATTTCCACTTCTCGTCGCAGCTCGCAGTAGTTCGAGATGTAACGCTCGTTCCTCCTTTTTGAACAGAACTTAAGAAAAACAAAAACGTCCCTGCTAATGCAGGGACGAAATTATTCGCGGTACCACCCATATTGCGGAACAAAGTTCCACCACTTCATTAGGATAACGGCTGACCCGTCTTTTTTTAATGATCCGATTAGAACCGGATGTTAGAAAAAGAAGCTCAAGGACGAAATTCATGTTTAACTTTGTACTGATTCGCACCAACCATCAGCTCTCTGATAACGGGGAATTAAACATTACTTTTACCTGTCATAGCTTTTTACACATGTTATTTATAAAATATTTTACCATGAAAACCATGGATATATAAAGTCTTATTTTTAAAAAATAAAATTTTTATTATCTTTTGAAAGGGTTTACAGTATTGATATAGCAACAGGTTTGTTATTTTATTTATAAATTGCTGAAAAATTTAAGTATTGACTTTTTGATTCAGGTTGTTTATCTTATGGAACAATAACTAAAAATTTTCGTGGCCACGATGAAACAGATTTGTTAAGAGCCTTTTTTTGGCACTTAATGCTTTAAAGTGTATAAAATGATTTTAGCGATTTTAAGCGTTGCAGTATAAACGTAAAAGAGTTATGCTGTTTTCAATAATAATTTTTATTAGATGGGGAGGTTTAATTATGTCGAATCAAAATCTTGACCAACTTCGCGAACAGATTGATACGATTGATATGCAGCTGTTGGAGCTGCTCTGCAAAAGAGGGGAAATTGTAAAAAATATAGGGAAAGTAAAGGAAGAACAGGGGATTACCCGTTATGATCCTGTTCGTGAACGAAAATTGCTTGATACAGTTGCCGAAAAAAATGACGGCCCTTTTACAACATCAACCCTTCAGCATTTGTTCAAACAAATTTTTAAAGCAAGCCTGGAACTTCAAGAGTCTGATAATCGTAAAGCGCTCCTTGTTTCCAGAAAGAAAAAGGCTGAAGATACGATTGTTAATATTAAAGGGGAGGAAATCGGTAACGGGCACCCTCATTTCGTCATGGGCCCTTGTGCAGTTGAAAGCTATGAACAAGTGAAAGAAGTAGCCCAAGCGCTCAAACAGCAAGGTTTAAAATTAATGCGCGGCGGTGCATTTAAGCCGCGGACTTCCCCATATGATTTCCAGGGTCTCGGGATTGAAGGATTGAAGATTTTAAAAAGAGTGGCTGATGAGTTGGATTTAGCTGTTATAAGTGAAATTACACATCCAAATGATATTGAAACGGCCGTGGAGTACTTGGATGTTATTCAAATAGGCGCCCGAAACATGCAAAATTTTGATTTGTTAAAGGCAGCGGGATCTGTTAATAAGCCCGTTTTATTAAAGCGTGGACTATCTGCGACTATTGAAGAATTTATGTTTGCGGCGGAATATATTATCTCACGGGGCAACAGTCAGATTATTTTATGCGAGAGAGGTATTCGAACTTATGAGAAGGCAACAAGAAATACATTAGACATTTCAGCTGTACCAATTTTGAAACAGGAGACTCACTTGCCGGTTGCGGTTGATGTCACACATTCTACAGGACGGAAAGACTTGCTCTTGCCTGCTGCTAAAGCAGCATTGGCTATTGGCGCTGACGCCGTAATGGCCGAAGTACATCCTGATCCTGCAACAGCCTTGTCAGATGCTGCACAACAAATGGACATTCCTCAATTCCATGAATTTATGAAAGCTCTAAAATCCTCTGCAGCAGTTTTTGCATAGTTTTTTATAAAGATGCCGCCTTTAATGGGGGCATCTTAATTATTGTCATTGAAGTTAGTTAAAAAGATTGATTAGCTAAGAAGAAGCTGCTGTCCATGTCAAAAAATCCAAAACAGCATAACTTATACTATACACCTGATGAAGGAGGTGTAAGTCTATGGGTTACGCTGGTGGAGCCGGCTGCGGCTGCGGCGGCGGCGGTTACGGAATGGGCGCTGGATTCGCTCTTATCGTCGTCTTGTTCATCTTATTGATCATCGTTGGTGCTGCATACGTTTACTAATACAGCAAAAACTCGCCAATCGGCGAGTTTTCTTTATTTATTTTCTAAATGTTCTCTTTGAAAATCGGCTATTCGTTGATAATCATTGGTCATTCTTCGGGAAATCGATAGAAAAATGGGTTTGAGTTCGTCATATATTTTAACGTTTTCTGGAATTGGCTGATGTTGGTGTGTGGTACCAATCATATGACTGACGACATCGATTGAGTCAATGTCGCCTATGGCATATAACCCGAGTACAGCTGCACCTAAACACGAGCTTTCAAAACTTTCGGGTATAGTTACATTTTGGTCAAAAATATCTGCCATAATTTGCCGCCATAGTTCAGAGCGGGCAAAGCCCCCAGTTGCTTGTACACTTTTCGGCAATCCGATAAGTTCTTGAAGGGCAAGAAGAACGCCATATATATTAAAAATAACGCCTTCAAGTACCGACCGTATCAGATGATCCCGGGTATGGTGAAGGGCAAGGCCGAAAAATGATCCGCGTGCATCCGCGTTCCATAATGGCGCACGTTCACCAGCCATATAAGGATGAAAGAGCAATCCATCAGACCCTGGTGATATTTTTTCAGCCCGTTTTGTTAATAAATCATACGGATCTTTGCCATTCTTTTTGGCGTTTTCAATTTCTGAATCGCCAAGCTGATCACGCACCCATCGGAATGTCATGCCGCCATTGTTAACGGGGCCTCCGATAATCCAGTGATTTTCTGTCAGGGCATAGCAGAAAGTTCTTCCCTTAGGGTCTGTCACAGGACGGTTGCTTACGGTACGGACAGCACCGCTTGTGCCGATTGTTACGGCGACAATACCCGGCTGAATAGCATCTAATCCGAGATTAGATAGAACACCGTCGCTCGCACCAACAACAAAAGGCGTGGCAGCACTAATACCCATTCTTTCAGCAAGTGAAGGATCTATATGCTTCATAACATGCGTTGTCGGGACAAGTTTGGATAACTGATCAGCGGAGACACCGGCAACTTCCAAAGCTTCATTATCCCAATCAAGGTCTTTTAAATTAAACATTCCCATAGCTGAGGCAATCGAATAATCTACAACATATTCCCCGAATAATTTAAAGAAGACATATTCTTTAATACCGATAAATTTATAGGCTTTATTAAATGTTTCTTTATCTTCGTTTCTTAGCCAAAATAATTTAGATAACGGTGACATTGGGTGGATCGGTGTTCCCGTACGCAAGTAAATATCATGACCATTAAGGTCATTTTTAAGCTTGTCTGCATAAGTGACACTGCGATTATCCGCCCATGTGATGCTTTTGGTTAAAGGATTGCCGTCCCTGTCTACAGCAATAACGCTGTGCATTGCTGAGCTGAAAGAAATTAGCAACAAACTTTTTGGGTCAACAGCACTTTTTAACATGACTTGTTTTATCGAATTAACAACAGCTTCGTAAATTTCATCAGGATCCTGTTCAGCCACTGATGGACTTGGGCTGAGTAAAGGGTAACCGACTGCATGTTGAGCAGCAATTTGACCCTCCTTATTGAAAAGGACAGCTTTAGTACTTGTCGTCCCAATGTCTACACCCATCATGTATGTAGATTCTTTCACAAAAAACCCCTCATTTCATTTCTAAAAAATAACATTCAATATTAGTATAATAATGATCGAAACGACTGAAATAAGCGTTTCCATGACAGTCCATGATTTTAAAGTTTGCGGCACGGACATATTAAAGAATTCCTTGACCATCCAGAATCCAGCGTCATTCACATGAGATAAAATCAGTGAACCGGATCCGGTTGCAAGAACCAGCAATGATAAATTCACACCTGGTATTTGGGCAATAATCGGTGTCACAATACCAGCGGCTGTTGTCATAGCTACTGTTGCTGAACCGGTTGCAACACGGATAAGCGCAGCTACAAGCCAAGCAAATAAAATCGGTGAAATGTTTGTTTGTGACGCAATATCAGCAATAGCATTGCCAACCCCGCTGTTAATGAGAACTGTCTTAAATGCGCCGCCTCCGCCGATGATTAAAATAATTGATGCTGTAGGCGCCAGGCATTGGGAAGTAAACTTAGAGATATCCTCTTTGGCCATGCCTTTGGAATAGCCAAGCGAAAAGAATGAAAAAATGACAGCAATAATTAAAGCAACGATTGGGTTTCCAATAAAATCAAAAATTGATTTTGCTGTGTCATTCCCTTTAATGAAAACGTCAACAATTGCGGCTAAAAGCATTAATATAACTGGAATTAAAATAGTCAATAATGTTATGCCGAAACCAGGCGTTTTTAATTTAGTATTCCTTTGAGAAAACTGTTCTGCCAGTTCGGTAGACGGTGATAATTCAATTCTTTTGCCGATAAATTTACCAAAAACCGGACCGGCAATAATAGCTGTCGGAATAGCGACAATAATAGCATAAACAATCGTTTTTCCAATGCTCGCGTGATAAGCATCAATAGCGATCATTGGTGCCGGGTGCGGCGGCAGTAATCCATGAACTGTAGAAAGTCCGGCCGCAAGCGGAATACCAATTTGTAATAAAGACATGTTAGCTTTACGGGCAATCGTAAAGGCAAGCGGGATTAAAAGTATTAACCCTACTTCAAAAAAGACCGGAATGCCGACGATTAAAGCAACGATCATCATGGCCCAGTGAACATTTTTTTCGCCAAAGCGCTTAATGAGCGTATTGGCGATGATATCGGCACCGCCGGATTCAGACATCATTTTACCTAGCATCGTTCCAAGTCCAATAATGACTGCGATTGATCCAAGTTGACTTCCGACACCGTCTTGTACGGATTTAACAACATCAGGCAGCTTCATTCCTGCTCCAAGCCCTAAAAGTAAAGAAACAAGAATGAGAACAACAAATGGATTCCATTTTACTTTTGCAATTAAGACAATAAGTAAGATGATGGCAATTAAAGCATACAACAATAAGCTTGTATGGTGACTTAAGCCAAATATACTATACATTGTTTATAACTCCCTTGCTTTTGGATTTCCTTGACAACAAAATGTTTTAAACCTAAACATAATATTCCCTCCATTGTTGTATTCATTAGGTTTAAATATTAATCTTGCTTTAAAAATTTTTTCAACATATAACATTATATAATAAAATTTTTTTTCAATAAAACCGTTTGCATTAAATAATTTTTCTTTTAAACAAAATATAGTAAACTAAGAATAAATACATAAATAGTGATGTGGAGGAATATTTGATGGTTCAAGAGCGGTGTATGTCAAGAATTCGCTTAGCCTATCAAGGATTCAGCGAGAAGGAAAGAAAGGTTGCGGATTATATCTTAGAAAATCCTCAAGAGATGATTAATAGCAGCATTAATGAAGTCGCTGAGATTTTGAATGTGGCAGAAGCCACTGTTTTCCGTTTTTGCAAAAAAATAGGGTTTAAGGGATTTCAGGCATTGAAAATCGCTCTTGCATCCGAAGTTGTTTCGCCAATAAATGACATACATGAGGCGATTAGTGAGGAAGATAATGAAATAGAAGTGGCAGAGAAGGTATTTCTTTCAAATATCCAAACATTAGAAGGGACGCAGCAAATTCTTCAAAATACATCTTTTTCGAAAGCGGTTGCATCTCTTTATAAGGCAAAAAAAATTGAGTTTTACGGAAACGGCGGGTCCGGGGTTATTGCACTTGACGCTTATCATAAATTTGTAAGAAGTGGAATTCCTTGTGCTGCCTATTATGATTCACACTTTCAATTAATGGCTGCTTCACAATTAACAAAAGAAGATGTTGCGGTATTTATTTCCCATTCCGGTAATAATAGAGATTTGCTTGAAGTACTTTCAATTGCAAAAGAAACAGGTTGTAAAACACTCGGTATTACCAGCTTTAAAAAATCTCTATTAAGTCAAAATGTTGATATTGTGCTTTATACTATTTCACAGGAAACTGAATATAGGTCCGAAGCGCTTGCTTCAAGAATTGCCCAACTGAGCCTAATTGATGCTCTATTTGTTAATATTATGAAGGAAAGAAAAGATGAAGGCGTTAATGCTCTTCAAAAGATACGAAGAGCTATATCTTTAAAGAAATTATAGAAAATGCCCCATAATTTGGGTCATTTTCTATAATCTAACCAAATTGCATTGTGCTTAAAGCTGCCGTCTCAAAGCTTAAGTTTCAAGCGCTGAAGTTTAGACAGAATTCACTTTATCGCATCCTGATCCATACATAACATACCCCATATAGGAGGGCGGCAATAACTATAACTACCCAAACATACTTAATGTATCTTCCTTGAACATTTTGTTGTTTCACTTTTTTACCCCCTTTTTCTATTAGTTTTTCCCGAAAAAAAGGGTCCATGCAACAATATTTTTTATTCAGAAAGCATATATAGAAACAAAGATACGCGAGATCTGGTAAAGTTAGCAAGGTAATGGCGGATTAAACAGCGAAAAAGTTCACGATGCTTTATGTGCCTTATGTACATGTTTTTCCTTATTTGACATAAAGCTGTGTATAATCATGCCGGTGATAATAAAAAATAAACCAATAAAAGACCAAAAAGACGGCATATTTCCATTTAAGATAAAAACTTCCCCCAGCAATGAAAAAATAACTTCACCAGATTGTGTGGCTTCCACAGCAGCAAGTTTTTGCGGCTGATTATTAACCATATCAGTGGCAAAGAAAAATAATACGGTAGCGATAATTCCTGAAGTTACAGCCACAATAAATGATTGAGTGAGTTGTCCCGTACTTGGCGGACCGTCTTTAATCCAGCCAATAACCGCTAAGATAATCCAAAAAGGCATGCTGGCAATTGTCATACCTAGAACTCGTTGAAAGGTGTCCACACGTTCACTGAATTCAGCCATCATTTTTCGATTCCCTAATGGATAACAGAAGGCTGCAAGCACTACCGGTAAAGACCCGATTAAAATTAATTTAATTGAAACCTTTTCAATATGAGCTGCCTGCATAAAGATAACGCCGATAATAATAATTAAGGAAGTACATAGGGACATTAATGAGATACGCTGCCGGACTTTTACCGGGCCCTCCGTTGTCAGCTTCGTTTCATAAAAAAGCGGACTCAGCAAAACACCGGCAATAATGGTTAACTGCCAAGTCCCGGCAATTAACCAGCTTGGTCCGTAAGCTGATGCAAATGTCAGCGGTCCATAAAAAAGCACAAAACCGACAAAGCTCCATTTTACCCAAACCCAAGGCTGGGCGATCAATGCTTTAAACAACGGTTTTAAATGTCCGCGAATAAGCACAATCACAAATAAAAACGGCAACATGAAAATAAACCTTAAAGAAGAACTCCAAAGCCAACTCCCGCCCGAAAGATCCATTGACCGGTTCAAAACAAAGGTAAAGGCAAAGAAAAATGAGGCTAAGATCCCTAATAAAATGGCTTTCAAACAATCACCCGCCTTATATAGGTGTGTTTTTTATTTAAGATAAGAAAAATAAAGTTCAATTTTAAAAACTCGCCGACAAGGCGAGTTTTTGTATAAAGCATTATATCATTTTGTGATTAAAAGGTGCAGTCTCTTTAAAAGATTTTTTCTTCTTTTACTAATTTGCGGGCTCCATGAGATACTGGGGATAATATATCACATTGATAATCAGGAAAGGCTGCTGACATCAGGGATGCGATATGTTCGCCTTTGCCTTTAGGTATGAAGCAATTAATCGTCGGACCGGCACCGCTTAAAGATGTACCGAGCACACCAAAATCACGGCCAAAAGCGGCGATTTTAGGGAGATCAGGTACAAGCGGTTCACGATAAGGCTGGTGAAAAATATCTTGATCCATCATTTTTCCGGCTAATTCCCAATTATCTTGTAAAATTGCAGCCACAAGGACATTGCCAACAGCGCTTCCTTTGATAGATTTACTATACGGCAAAGTTTGCGGTAAAACGTTGCGTGAATCCTTAGTTTTAAGCTCAACAGCCGGAATCATAGCAATTAAATCAATATTCGGGGCAGGTAATACGACGGTTTCGGTTTCTTCGTCAGTATGGACTGAGACAGTTAATCCGCCGTAAACGGAAGCCGTTGCATTATCGGGATGGCCTTCAATGCAACTGGCTAAATGTGCTTTTTCCCGGCATGATAATTGAAGCTTAAGTACAGTGTCGGCAATTTCTATACCTGCAACAATCGCTGCTGCACTGCTGCCAAGCCCCCTGGCAAGCGGAATTTCACTATGCATCTTTATTGATAATGGCGGGAGCGTTTGATTGTATTTTTCGCCGACCATTTGAGCGGCTTGATAAATAATATTTTCTTTTACTTCAGGTAAATCATCCGATCCTGTGTCAAAAACAATTTGCCAGCTATTCGCGGCTTCAACATTAAGATAAAGGTAACGGTTAACCGCAAGACCGATAGAATCAAATCCTGGACCAAGATTAGAAGTGCTTGCGGGAACCTTTACTTTGAAAGCGGGTTGATTCATTTTGAAACACCCTCTCCAAGGGCATCAAGCAATTGATTTTCTTCAGCTTTTAAAAGGACGGGCTGAACATTTAAAGTATCCATAGCTGTTGTTGGATCCTTGAGTCCGTTTCCGGTTAATACAGCAACAATTTTTGCTCCCTTTTTGATTTCTCCGGTTTTAAGTTGCTTTTTAATCCCTGCGAGCGAAGCACAAGAAGCAGGTTCGGCAAATACACCTTCTTCCTTTGCCAAAGTTTTATAGGCCGCTAAAATTTCTTCATCAGTAACGCTGTCAATTTTTCCCTTAGAATCTTTTTCAGCTTCTACAGCAAGTTCCCAGCTGGCTGGATTTCCGATTCTTATAGCTGTAGCAATCGTCTCAGGCTGTTCAATGATTTTATTTTTAACGATTGCCGCAGAACCTTCAGCTTCGAACCCGCGCATTTGCGGCAGGGAAGTTTTATTTCGCGCGTGTAGCTCTTTGAACCCTTTCCAATAAGCCGAAATATTACCTGCATTACCAACAGGGATTGCTAAAATGTCAGGTGCGCCGCCTAACTGTTCACATACTTCAAAAGCAGCTGTTTTTTGTCCTTCAAGACGATATGGGTTTACAGAGTTAACTAAAGTATAAGAAGAATGCTTTGCAGTATATCTGACCATTTTAAGTGCGTCATCAAAATTACCGTCAATTTCGTAAATTTTTGCGCCGTACATGACTGCTTGAGCAAGCTTGCCAAGAGCGATTTTCCCTTTGGGAATAACAATAAGGCAATCGAGATTTGCCCGGGCGCTGTAGGCGGCGGCAGATGCAGCCGTATTTCCGGTAGAAGCGCAAATGACACCTTGGCTACCAGATTCTTTTGCCTTAGCAACAGCTAAAACCATACCGCGGTCTTTAAAGCTGCCGGTTGGATTTAATCCTTCATATTTGACATGTATTTCTGCGCCCCATTGATCAGACAGCTTTTCCAAAGGAATGAGAGGTGTATTGCCTTCCATTAAAGTTAACCTTGGTGTTTTTTCATTAACTGGTAAATAATTTTGATAATTTGAAATTAGTCCTTGCCACAACATTTAATTCATCCCCTCAACACGATAATAGCTTTTTACATCGCTCACAACATCAAGATCTTTTAAAAGATGATAAGTGTTTTCGAAAGTCCGTTTATTCGTTTCATGTGTAATAATAGCTACTTCAGCTTTTTCATCTCCAATTAATGGTTCTTGTATTAATTTTTCCAAGCTGATGCCTTGTTCTTTAAATAGATGACTGACTTTGGAAAAAGCGCCTGGCTTATCTAAAACATGCATTCTCAAGAAGTACTGGCTTGAAATAGCTTCTGCCGGTTTACATTGTTTTTTGAGTTTCGGCAGAAAAATATGGTGGCCGGTAATACCAAGGCTCAGATTTTTTACAACGGTGATAAGATCTGATACGACGGCAGTAGCAGTCGGCAGTTCACCCGCTCCTGGCCCGTAAAACATCGTTTCCCCGCAAGATTCTCCATATACATAAACAGCGTTGTACTCGTTATCTACAGATGCTAACGGATGATGGGCCGGCAATAGTGTCGGCTGTACGCTAATGTCAATTAACTCATTTTCGTATTCAGCAATTCCAATTAATTTAATCGTATAGCCAAGCTTCTTACTATAAGTAATATCTTCTTGTTCCACGCGGGTAATACCTTCAATCGTTACATCTTCAAGGCTTGCCGGAATGGAATAAGCGAGATGGCTTAAAATGACCATTTTCCTGGCTGCGTCAAGTCCTTCAACGTCTGATGTAGGATCTGCTTCCGCAAAACCAAGCGCTTGTGCTTCTTGAAGCATTTCTTGATACGACACCGGCTGACGGCTCATTTTACTTAATATATAATTTGTTGTTCCATTGACAATGCCAATCATCTTTTGAATGCGGTCTGCGGCCAGGCCGTCTCTTAAACTGCGGATAATTGGAATGCCTCCGCCGACGCTTGCTTCATAATATAAGTCGCAATGATTATCCGCGGCAGCTTCCAGAAGTTCGCTGCCATGCAAAGCCATAAGATCTTTATTTGCTGTAATGACGTGCTTTTTGTTTCGTAGGGCTTGCAAAATATAGTGCCGCGCTTCATCAATACCGCCCATGACCTCAATAACTACGTCAATATTCGGGTTATCTATAATATCACTAACGTTTTCAGTCAAGCGATGATCATCGAGTTTAATTTTTCTTGCCTTGTCTTTGTCGCGAACAAGTATTTTTTCAATTTGGATTGGACAGCCTGTACGTTGTTGCAGCTGTTCCTGATCATCTGAGAGCAAATGAACAACACCTGTGCCGACAGTACCAAAACCTAATAATCCTACTGATACATGATCCATTGTTATCACTCCTGTTTTTATAAAAGAGACAAATGTTTACCGTTAGTGGACATTATATCGGTGATTTTAATGTTGCACAAGATAATTTTACGAAAAAAAACGAAAAATTCATTTAGAAATAAATAACAGAAAAATGAAAGCGATTTAAAAAAATTTACAATTAACTCGGAATTTTTATAGAAATGAAGCAATGACACGTTTGGAAGCGATTACATTGAATGCGCACTAATCGAAAGAGTCAAAAAAATTAAAAATAGGTATTGACCACTTAGGCGAAAAGGCGTAAGATGGTCAACAATCAACCAAACACAACAAGTTATTGACGTACTGTGAGGGGAGTAATAGCAATGAGTGAACAGTGGATCTTTCTCAATGGGAAATTCGTGAGAAAAGAAGAGGCTGTCGTCTCAGTCTTTGATCATGGCTTTTTATATGGGGATGGTGTATTTGAAGGTATTCGGATGTATGAGGGTAATATATTCCGTTTCGATGAACATATCGCACGGCTTTATGAATCCGCACATTCGATTATGCTAAATATACCTTATACAAAAGAAGAATTTTCTGATATAATTATTCAAACTTTAAAGAAGAATAATTTTCAAAATGCATATATTCGAGTTGTCGTTTCGAGAGGTGTCGGCGACTTAGGGCTGGACCCATATAATTGTAAGGCTCCTTCAATTATTGTTATTGCTGAAGCACTTGCTATATTCCCGAAAGAACTCTATGAAACTGGTATTGACGTAGTTACTGTTCCAACTCGTCGAAATCGCTCGGATGTTTTGAGTCCTAAAGTGAAGTCTCTAAATTATCTGAATAATATATTAGTTAAAATTGAATCGCACATAGCGGGTGTCAGTGAAGCGCTGATTATGAACGATGAAGGCTATATCGCTGAGGGATCAGCCGACAACATTTTTATCGTGAAAAACGGCGTTATCAAAACACCGCCAAGCTACATTGGCGCCTTAGAAGGTATTACCCGCAATGCTATTATAGATTTGGCTGTTAAAAAAGGTTACGACATTCGTGAAGATGTGTTTACAAGGCATGATGTTTACGTTGCAGATGAGGTTTTTCTCACTGGAACGGCGGCTGAACTCGTTGCAGTTGTTAAGGTAGACGGCCGGCAAATCAATGATGGACGTCCCGGGCCGGTTACAAATCAGCTGTTAACAGATTTCCGTGACATTGTCACCAAAGAAGGTACAAAAGTCTACGCTCAAAATAGTGTTCAAGCAGGATAATAGACGTTGCAAAAGAGGTGGATTGTATGCGTAGCGACATGATAAAAAAAGGTATTGACCGCGCACCGCATCGAAGCTTGCTGCATGCTGCAGGAGTAAAAACAGAAGATTTGGCAAAGCCGTTTATCGGTGTATGTAATTCATACGTTGATATTATTCCGGGGCATAAGCACTTGAATAAATTTGCCGAAGTCGTAAAAGATGCGATCAGGGAAGCGGGCGGAATACCATTTGAGTTTAATACAATTGGTGTTGATGACGGTATAGCGATGGGCCACATCGGCATGAGATATTCGCTTCCAAGCCGGGAAATCATTGCAGATGCGGCGGAAACAGTTATTAACGCCCATTGGTTTGATGGTGTTTTCTATATTCCGAATTGTGATAAGATTACACCGGGAATGCTATTGGCGGCGGCGAGAACGAATGTCCCTGCTGTGTTTGTGTCAGGAGGCCCAATGGAAGCCGGCCGTTCAAAAACAGGGCAAAATTTATCACTAACTTCAGTTTTTGAAGGCGTCGGTGCTCATAAATCAGGCAAGATGACAACGCAAGAGCTGTTAGAACTGGAAACAACGGCATGTCCGACTTGCGGCTCTTGTTCAGGGATGTTTACAGCAAATTCAATGAATTCATTAATGGAAATGCTCGGAATGGCTCTTCCGGGTAACGGTACAATTGTTGCTACATCTGAAGAACGCCATAAACTGATTTACGATGCGGCATATCACTTAATGGATTTAATTAAAAATGATATTAGACCGCGCGATATTATTACAGAAGAAGCGATCGATGATGCGTTTGCTTTGGATATGGCTATGGGCGGATCAACAAATACGGTTCTGCATACGCTGGCTTTAGCTAATGAGGCGGAAGTTGATTATGATCTTAACCGTATTAATGAAGTGGCTAAGCGTGTACCGTACTTAGCGAAAATCATGCCGGCTTCAGATTATTCGATGCAAGACGTTCATGAAGCTGGCGGAGTCAGTGCTATTATTAAAGAACTTTGTAAAATAGACGGCGCGATTCACCGCGACCGGATCACGATTACTGGCAAATCAATCTATGAAAATGTCAAAGATGCGGAAATTCTTAATAAAGATGTTATAAGAGAAAAAGATAATCCGTATAGTCCAGTCGGCGGTCTTTCCATTTTATATGGCAACCTTGCTCCGGATGGCGCTGTTATCAAAGTCGGGGCAGTTGATCCATCAATAAAAACCTTTACGGGAGAAGCTATTGTTTTTAATTCCCAGGATGAAGCCCAACAAGGCATTGATGATGGCACTGTTCGCGAAGGGCATGTTGTTGTTATTCGCTACGAAGGTCCAAAAGGCGGTCCGGGAATGCCGGAAATGCTTGCTCCAACATCATCAATCATGGGCAGAGGCTTAGGAACTAAAGTCGCTTTAATTACAGACGGACGTTTTTCAGGCGCAACAAGAGGCATAGCTGTCGGCCATATCTCTCCGGAAGCGGCTGAAGGCGGACCGATTGCTTTAATCGAAAACGGGGATCAAATTTTTATCGATTTAACAAACCGGACGATTAATATTCTTGAAACTGAAGAAGAAATGGAAAAAAGGAAGCAACAATGGCAAGCTCCGGAACCTAAAATTAAGAAAGGTTACCTTGCCAGATATGCAAAGCTTGTAACATCAGCAAATACAGGCGGCGTTATGAAAATTTAAAACTTAAAACTTAAAATGCGTGTTCAAAAATTTTGAATATCCTTTTAAAAACGATGACGGGGTAAAAGTTATAAGGTCAGACATTCACAGAGAGCCGGGTTGGTGGAAACCGGTATTGTCTCTTATAGCGACATCGCCTCTGAGTGTTCAGCTGAACGCGAGTCCAGTAGGCTGAGCCGGGTATCACTATGATATTCGTTAATAGAACTCAACAATCAAGTACTTGATTGTTGCTGAGGCGGCGTTCGTGAGGGCGTCGTGAAATTGGGTGGTACCGTGAAATAAGAGTCTTTTCACCCCAATGCATCACACATATACAGGTGTATGTCGTGTGCAAGGGGAGAGAGGACTCTTTTATTATTGGCTGACTTTAATAGCTAAACGTCGTAATTGGGTAAAGCAACTTTTAAAAATTCTTATAGGAGGGTTAAAAAGTGACTGTTAAAACAAGTGTTGATGTTAATGCTGCACCAGCTGAAATGAGCGGAGCGGATATTTTAATACAATCCCTCATAAACGAAGGTGTAGAGATACTTTTTGGATATCCCGGCGGTGCGGTCTTGCCTATCTATGACGCACTTTATAAAAATCCAATCAGCCACGTGTTGACTCGTCATGAGCAAGGAGCGATCCATGCGGCCGAAGGATATGCACGTGTATCCGGTAAACCGGGCGTTGTCATTGCGACATCCGGTCCAGGCGTGACTAATTTAGTTACCGGAATCGCTGATGCGATGATGGACTCTTTACCGCTTGTTATATTTACAGGGCAAGTTTCGCAAAACGTCATCGGAACCGATGCCTTTCAAGAAGCAGATGTTATGGGGATTACAATGCCGATAACAAAATATAACGTCCAGGTTCACGATATGAAAGACTTGCCAAGAATTATTAAAGAAGCTTTTCATATTGCAACAACCGGACGTCCGGGGCCGGTATTGATTGACATTCCAAAAAATATTTCAGAGGGAAAGGCTGTTGTAGATTTTGAACCTGACATTCATTTACCAGGTTATCAGCCTAATCTAACCCCGAATTATTTGCAAATTAAGAAACTGTCAGAAGCATTGTCCCATGCTGAAAAACCAGTAATTTTAGCCGGGGCAGGTGTCTTGCACGCCAAGGCTTCAGAAAAACTGACTGAATTTGCGGAACGATACAATATCCCGGTTACGAATACGCTGCTCGGGTTGGGAAATTTTCCTGCAGATCATCGATTATTCCTTGGCATGGCCGGAATGCACGGTGTTTACGCTGCAAATATGGCATTGCATGAAACGGATCTATTAATTAATATCGGCGCGCGTTTCGATGATAGATTAACAGGCAATCTCAAACATTTTGCGCCGAATGCAAAGGTTGCACATATTGATGTTGATCCGGCTGAAATCGGTAAAAATATCAATACACATATTCCGGTTGTTGCCGATGCCAAAGAGGCTTTAGTTAAGCTTTTAGAAGAAGAAGACATTAATACTAATACTGAAAGCTGGTGCAGCCGCTTAAATCGTTACAAAAATGATTACCCGCTTTGGTATCACGAAGGAGACCAAGAACTTTTACCGCAAAGATTGGTTGAACTTGTTCATGAATGTACAAACGGGAATGCCATTGTCACAACAGATGTTGGCCAACATCAAATGTGGGCGGCACAATATTACCAATTTAATCTGCCGAATCGTTGGGTAACCTCCGGAGGGCTTGGAACAATGGGATTTGGTTTCCCTGCTGCTATCGGTGCACAAATAGCCTGTCCTGAAGAAAATGTTGTTGCAATACTGGGAGACGGCGGATTTCAAATGACTTTGCAGGAACTCTCAGTGGTCAGGGAATTAAATCTTCCTATAAAAATTGTTATCCTGAATAACGAAGCGCTTGGTATGGTAAGGCAATGGCAGCAAACCTTTTACGAGGAGAGATATTCCCAGTCACTAATTCCGGTTCAGCCTGATTTTGTTAAATTGGCTGAAAGTTACGGCATTAAGGGTATTAGGGTAACAGATGAACAGGAAGCAGAGTCTGTTCTCCGGGAAACGATGATGGTTAAAGAACCAGTATTAATTGATTGCCGGATTAAGGCAAGTGAAAATGTCTACCCAATGATTGCACCAGGAAAGGGACATCACGAGATGATTGGAGTGAAACCATGAAACGCATTGTTACAGCCACAGTATTAAATCAAAGCGGTGTCCTGAATCGAGTCACCGGACTAATGACCAAAAGGCAATTCAATATTGACAGCATCACTGTCGGCCGAACCGAAAATGATGGTATTTCAAAAATGACGTTTGTTGTCAATGTTGACAGTGAACAGCAAATCGAACAGTTGATAAAACAATTAAACAAACAAATTGATGTTATTAAAGTTTCTGACATTACAGATCAAGCAATTGTCGCAAGAGAACTGGCTTTAATTAAAGTGTTAAGCAATGCTCAAACACGAAGTGAAATTGTCGGTATTGCTGAACCGTTCAGAGCTTCAATAATTGATGTCAGCCGTGAAAGCATCACGATTCAAGTCACGGGTGACACAGAAAAAATTGAAGCAATGATTGATCTCCTCCGGCCATATGGCATTAAGGAATTATCAAGAACTGGTTTAACTGCTTTTTTAAGAGGGTCACAAAGGCAAGTCACTGATTTAAATTCGTACTCTCTTTTAAAATAAATTCTAATAAATCAAACAAACATAGGAAGGAAAGATGAAAAATGACTAAAGTATATTATGATAACGACGTTCAAGAGGCAGTACTAAGAGGGAAAAAAATCGCAGTGGTTGGTTATGGTTCACAAGGCCACGCACATGCGTTGAATTTAAAAGAAAATGGTTTTGATGTTGTAATTGGTATTAGACCTGGTAAGTCTGCAGATAAAGCAGAAAAAGACGGTTTTACTGTAAAAACTGTAAAAGAGGCAGCTGAAGAAGCTGATGTTATCATGGTTCTTCTTCCAGATGAGCGCCAAACAAAAGTATACAATGAAGAAATTGCACCTGGACTACAAGCAGGCAATGCACTCGTGTTTGCCCACGGCTTCAATATTCACTTCAGCCAAATTACACCGCCTGAAGATGTTGATGTATTCATGGTTGCGCCAAAAGGTCCTGGCCATCTTGTCCGAAGAACATTTACTGAAGGCGCAGGGGTTCCGGCATTAATCGCAGTCTATCAAGATGCAACCGGGCAAGCCAAGGAAACTGCCCTGGCTTATGCTAAAGGCATTGGCGCTGCAAGAGCAGGCGTTTTGGAAACAACTTTTAAAGAAGAAACTGAAACTGATCTTTTCGGCGAACAAGCTGTTCTATGCGGCGGTCTAACTTCATTAATCAAAGCAGGATTTGAAACATTGGTCGAAGCAGGGTACCAACCGGAAATAGCTTACTTTGAGTGTTTACATGAAATGAAGCTTATTGTTGACTTGATCTATGAAGGTGGTTTCGAGGGCATGCGCTATTCTATTTCTGATACTGCTCAATGGGGTGACTTCGTTTCCGGACCAAGAGTTGTTGATGAGCATGTTAAAGAAAATATGAAAGGCGTGTTAAAAGATATTCAAGAAGGCAAATTTGCCAAAGGCTGGATCTTGGAAAACCAAGTGAACCGTCCGCAATTTAATGCGACTAATGCACAGGAAAATAATCATCAAATTGCCGTTGTCGGCAGAGAATTGCGTAAATTAATGCCATTTATCAGAAAAGAGGATAAACAAGAGGAAGTGGTCGCTAATGCGAAAAATTGACATTTTCGATACAACGCTTCGAGACGGTGAGCAATCAGCAGGCGTCAATTTAAATGCATTAGAAAAGTTGGAAATTGCCAAACAGTTAGAGCGTTTGGGTGTGGATATTATGGAGGCGGGATTTCCCGCTTCCTCAAAAGGTGATTTCCAAGCGGTAAAAACGATTGCGGAAACGGTCAAGGACAGTTCAGTCACCGGACTGGCCAGAGCTAATAAAAAAGATATTGATGCTGCATGGGATGCTCTGAAAAACTCAGCGGAGCCAAGACTTCATGTATTTCTTGCAACATCTCCGATTCATATGACTTATAAGCTGAAAAAAACACCTGATGAAGTTCTTGAATCTGCGGTTGAAGCTGTTAAATATGCAAAGCAAAAATTTTCTATTGTGCAATGGTCCGCTGAAGATGCTACCAGATCCGATAAATGGTTCCTTGTTAAAATCATAACCGAAGTGATTAAAGCAGGCGCCTCCGTTATAAATATTCCGGATACTGTTGGATATCGCAGTCCTGAAGAATACGGCGGAATATTTGCCTTTTTAAGGGAAAACGTACCGAATATTGATAAAGTAAAACTTTCCGCTCATTGCCATGATGATCTTGGCATGGCAGCTGCCAACTCACTTGCAGCCATTGAACATGGTGCAACACAAGTTGAAGGCGCGATTAATGGCATTGGCGAACGTGCAGGAAACACTGCACTTGAAGAAGTAGCAGTTGCACTTCACATTCGAAATGATCATTACCAAGCACAAACAAGGTTGAAATTAAACGAGATTAAGAAAACGAGTCAATTGATTAGTAAGTTAACAGGTATGGTTGTTCCTGGAAATAAAGCAGTTGTCGGAGAGAATGCCTTTGCCCATGAATCCGGTATCCACCAAGATGGTGTCTTAAAAGAAGCATCTACCTATGAAATTATTACACCGGAATTAATTGGCCTTTCCTCTAACAGACTAGTTTTAGGCAAACACTCTGGAAGACACGCGGTAAAGAATAAAATAGAAGATCTTGGCTTTAATCTTAGCGAAGACAAAATAAATGAAGTATTTGAAGCTTTCAAAGCTCTTACTGATAAGAAAAAAGAAGTGACGGATGATGACCTTTTCGACATTTTAACCGAAAAACAAACTGAAACAAAAGATGTAGAAAAATACGAACTTAAGAGTGTACAGCTTCAATATGGCACCAATAATATTCAAACGGCAACAGTTGCTGTTACTGCACCGGACGGCTCTTATAAAGAAGAAGCGGCAACCGGCGCGGGCAGTGTAGAAGCTATTTACAATACAATTGAAAGAATAGTAGAGCAGCCATTAGAATTGGTAGATTATCAAATTAAATCAATTGGCGGCGGCAGGGACGCCTTAGCAGAAGTCTATGTAAAAGCTGTATACAATGGTGTGGAATCAGGCGGAAGAGGTTCAGCGCAAGATGTATTGGAGGCCTCTGCTAAAGCTTATCTTAATGCTGTGAACCGTGCGGTCGTCAACGGATCAAGAACGAAACAAAAAGTTAATCTTTAAAGAAAATTCAAAGGGGAGGTTATTCGTATGAAAAAAAGAATCGCAGTTTTACCAGGAGACGGTATTGGTCGTGAAGTTATGGAAGGTGCGGTACGCATTCTAAAAGCTGTGGCTGATTGCTTTGATCATGAATTTGAATTTACTGAAGGATTAATTGGCGGAGCGGCTATTGATGCTAAAGGAAATCCACTTCCACCAGAAACTTTAGAAATTTGTAGGGAAAGTGACGCGATTCTTTTAGGAGCTGTCGGCGGGCCAAAATGGTCGGATGTCCCTACGGATATTCGCCCTGAAAAAGGATTGCTTGGACTTCGTAAAGAGATGGGATTATTTGCGAATCTGCGCCCGGTAACCGCCTATCAACAGCTCGTGAATGCCTCGCCGTTAAAACGCGAAGTTATTGAAAATGTTGATCTAATGATTGTCAGAGAATTAACCGGCGGTATATATTTTGGAAAAAGTGAAAGGCGCGGAGAAAATAATGACGTTGCTGTAGATACGCTTCAATACGATGTTCATGAGATTGAAAGAATTGTAGAAAAGGCGTTTCAGTTAGCTAGCGTCAGACGGAAAAAGTTAACATCTGTTGATAAAGCAAACGTTCTTGAATCAAGCCGAATGTGGCGTGAGATAGTAGATAAAGTTTCAGTAAATTATCCAGATGTTCAGGTTGAACATATGCTTGTTGACTCAACAGCTATGAAGTTAATTCATCAACCGGGAGATTTTGATGTTGTCGTCACTGAAAATATGTTTGGCGATATTTTGAGTGATGAAGCGTCTATGATTGCCGGTTCACTAGGGATGTTGCCATCTGCCAGTCTTCGCAGTGACAGTGTAGGTCTATATGAACCTGTTCACGGCTCAGCTCCGGATATTGCTGGTGAAAACAAAGCGAATCCATTAGCGATGATTCTGTCAGCTGCTATGATGCTGAAATATTCCTTTGATTTGGAGAAAGAGTCACGTGCTGTAGAAGCGGCGGTTACTGAAGTTTTAAATGATGGTTATTATACATCCGATGTAGGCGTCAGCGGAAAATGTATCGGCACAAAGGAAATGATTGATAAAGTGATGGATAAATTGAATGAAAATCATGCAATATCCGGTATTCTTTCTTGCTATGTATAAGACTAACAATATATAAGACTAACAATGTATAATTCATAATATTTTGGATATTTTCTGAAGAAAGGAAGGTTTATCATGCAACCAAGAACTATTATTGATAAGATCTGGGATCGCCATATCGTACACAAGGAAAAAGGTAAACCGGATTTGCTTTATATTGACCTGCATCTTGTTCATGAAGTCACTTCACCGCAAGCCTTTGAAGGCTTGCGGATGCATCAAAGAAAGGTCAGAAGGCCGGATCTTACCTTTGCAACAATGGATCATAATGTTCCGACTGTCCACCAAAGCATTATTAAAGATGAAATAGCCAAAAAGCAGATGACGACACTTGAAGAAAATTGTCAGGAATTTGGTGTCACGCTTGCAGGAATTAACCACCCTGATCAAGGGATTGTTCATGTCATAGGTCCGGAACTTGGCTTAACCCAGCCGGGTAAAACGATCGTATGCGGCGACAGTCACACATCGACACACGGCGCATTTGGGGCATTGGCTTTCGGTATCGGCACCAGTGAAGTAGAGCATGTTCTGGCTACACAAACTTTGTGGCAAAAAAGGCCGGAAACACTTCAAGTAAAGGTAAATGGAAAACTCGGATTAGGGGTTACTGCAAAAGATCTTATTCTGGCTATCATTGCAAAATACGGCATTAGTGTAGGAACAGGCGCTGTTATCGAATATACAGGTGAAGCCATTCGCGAAATGTCGATGGAAGAACGAATGACTGTCTGTAATATGTCAATTGAAGCCGGTGCAAGAGCTGGATTAATCAGTCCGGATGAAAAGACATTTGCTTATTTAAAAGATAGAAAACATGTACCTAAAGGCAAAGATTTTGAGGATCTCGTTGAAGAATGGCGGGCACTGGCAACTGACGAAGGAGCCGTCTATGACCGGGTAATTGAAATTGAAGCGTCTGAGGTTGAACCTCAGGTTACATGGGGAACAAATCCTTCAATGTGCGCTTCTGTTAGCAGCAATGTACCTATCCCGGAAAATATTAAAGAAAAAAGTGCCAAAGAAGCTGTAAAACAAGCTTTAGCGTATATGGATTTACAGCCGGGTACGCCTATTAAGGATATTGATATCCAACATGTGTTTATTGGATCATGTACCAACTCAAGAATCAGTGACTTAAGAGCAGCGGCTGAGGTGATTAAAGGCCGGAAAGTCCATCAGGGTGTGAGAGCCCTTGCTGTTCCAGGATCCCGAACGGTTAAGGATCAGGCTGAAAAAGAAGGGTTAGATAAAATCTTTATAGAAGCAGGATTTGAATGGCGTGAGCCTGGGTGCAGCATGTGTTTGGCGATGAACGACGATATTGTTCCAATTGGTGAAAGGTGTGCCTCTACCTCGAACAGGAACTTCGAAGGACGGCAAGGAAATGGCTCGCGTACACATCTTGTCAGCCCGGCAATGGCTGCCGCTGCCGCAATAGCAGGAAAATTCGTCGACGTTAGACAGCTGGAAACTGTCAATGTATAAATCAGATAGGCCACTAGAAAGAAGGGAACAATAATGGAACCACTTAGAAAATATGAAGGTATTGTCTATCCTCTTAACCGGGTAAATGTTGATACGGACCAAATCATCCCGAAACAATTTTTAAAACGCATTGAACGTCAAGGGTTTGGCCAATTTTTATTCTACCATTGGCGATTTAATAATCAGGGTGAACCCAGGGAAGATTTTTCTTTAAATGATGATCAATATCGCGATGCATCGGTTTTAGTTGCCGGTCAAAACTTTGGGTGTGGCTCTTCCCGTGAACATGCGCCATGGGCTTTACTGGATTATGGCTTTAAAATTATTATTGCGCCAAGCTTTGCCGATATTTTTTACAATAACTGTTTTAAAAACGGCGTTCTTCCTATTAAGTTAAAAGAAGAAGAAGTTGATGAGCTGTTGGAAAATGCTAAACAGCCAAACTATAAACTTACCATTGATCTTGAAAAACAAACCGTTTATGATAATCAATCATTTCAAACCCATTTTGACATAGACAGCTACCCTAAAGAAATGCTGCTAAACGGCCGGGATGAAATTGCCATGACTTTAACACTTGATGATAAAATTTCAGCTTTCGAGCAAAAAAAACAAGCGTTGGCTTAGCCAATGCTTGTTTTTTGTTATACTTTAGAAAAGTATAACAATAGCCGCAGGCGGGGTGATAGAGATGAAAAGGCGGGAAGTAATTTTCTCGAAATTGAAGGAAATAGATAAGGGTGAAGGGGTAAGCGCTAAGGAGCTTGCTGATCTTATGCATTTAGACCGTGCCAATGTTAGCAGTGATTTAAATCAATTATGGAAGGATGGAAAAATATATAAGAGCGAAGGGCGCCCGGTATTATTTTCAATTCAAAAACAACAATACCAAGAAAATATAACTCAACTTGATAAGTTTGTTCAAGAAAATAAGAGTTTAACGCTCCCTGTCGAACAAGGAAAAGCCGCTGTTTTATATCCTCCTAAGGGCATGAATCTGTTAGTCTATGGGGAAACAGGCGTTGGCAAGTCAATGTTTGCTGAAATATTATACCGCTATGCCGTCGAAATAAACAAATTGACTGCCGGTTCACCATTTGTCACTTTTAATTGTGCGGATTACGCTAATAATCCTCAATTGTTATTAGGTCAGTTATTCGGTGTTAAGAAGGGTGCCTATACCGGTGCGATTGAACAAAGCGGGTTAATAGAAAAGGCTGACCAAGGGGTCTTGTTTTTAGATGAAGTTCATCGTTTACCTCCAGAGGGACAAGAAATGCTATTCACCTTCATGGATAAAGGTTTGTTCCGCCGGTTAGGTGAAACTGAAGCTGAGAGATCAGCAAAAGTTTTAATTATGGCTGCGACAACCGAAAATCCTAAATCGAGTTTATTGGAAACATTTACAAGAAGAATCCCGATGGTCATACATCTGCCATCCCTAAGTGAGAGATCCCGCGAAGAAAGGTATCACTTAATATTAAAATTTTTAAAAGAAGAGACTACGAGATTGGGGAAAGATTTATATGTATCCGCAAATACGATTCGTTCACTATTATATTATGACTGCGCAAATAATGTCGGCCAGCTCAAGACCGATATTCAATTAACATGTGCGAGGGCTTATGCGGATTTTGTCACTAAAAAAAAGATAAGGTTGCAGATTAATAGTACTGATTTAATTCATTACATTAAAGAAGGTCTTTATAAAACAAAAAACGACCAGGATAAAATAGAAATTAAGCAGCATCAATACTATATTTTTCAACCGGAACAAGAGGGATTGTTATATAAAAAAGATGATTCAAGTGATCAAACGGTTTATGAAAAAATAGAGAACCGATTCAATGAGTTGAAATCACGGGGAATTAATGACGAAGAAGTAGATTTACTCATGGAGATTGATATTGAAAATTACTTTACACAATATATTAAAGGCATTCATAAGCGAATCAATAAAGGCGAAATGACCAAAATTATTGATGAACGTGTATCAAGACTGACGGAGGATATCATTCAATATGTTGAATCAAAGCTGGATGTCGTTCTCAGTAAAAAGGTATTCCTCGGCCTGGCCTTACATATACAGACTTCTTTAAAACGGCTGGCAAGCGGCAAAAGAATTATTAACCCCCAGTTAAATAAAGTGAGAACGTCTTATAAAAAGGAATTCAGCGTTGCCTTAGATTGCATTAAAATGATAGAAGATCGATTGAATATTGATTTACCTATTGATGAAGCAGGATTTTTAACAATGTTTTTTGTTCTTGATAATGAAGAAATAGATGAAAATGAAGAGAATATTTCAGTAATTGTCATTATGCACGGTGAGAGTACAGCATCATCTATTGTGGAAGTAGCCCGCCAGCTTTTAGGTACTGAATATGCCGCTAAAGCCATTGATATGCCTCTAACCACGCACCCTGATGATATTTATGAAAGAGTGAAAGAGTATATCCAAAATAAAGCCTCTCAATCAGGTGCTTTGTTACTTGTTGATATGGGTTCGTTAATAAATTTAAAAACAAGATTGAAACAGGAGACAGCTATTCCTGTCGAGGTTATTCCTATGGTTAGCACAGCACATGTACTTGAAGCAGTAAGAAAGGCCATGCTTGGCTATTCGTTAACTGAGTTATATGAAGACCTGAAAAGCACGGTGTCTATCTACTCCTCCGACGGCTTAGGTTCTCAAGTTTCTTTAAATCCCGGGAAGAAATGTGCCATAGTAACGGCATGTACGACAGGAGAGGGGAGCGCGCGAGCTATTAAGAAAATACTTGAAAGCCAATGTCGTTTTAATCAAGAGTTTCTTGATATCACCCCTATTAATATAACTGGTTCAAAGGTGAATCATACTTGGTCGTCCCTAAAGGAAAACAGAAGGGTCATCAGTATTGTCAGCAACTATCATTTTAAAGAAAATATTCCGCAATTCAGCATTGAAGATGTCCTTAACTTAAAAGCGATTAAAGAGATTCAAACTATCATTGATATAGAAGAAACGTATTTAAAAATGGAAGAAACGATTGATAATCATTTATTAAATGTTACGGGCGAAGCGATTATACCGGACATCAGATCCTGCTTCCATCACATTCAAAGGTCGTTAAACAGTCAGACTGATCATCATGATTTGATCGGTATTGTTCTTCATATGAGCTGCATGGTGGACCGCTTGATATCGGGTGAAGAAACAGTCGTATACGAAGGGAAAGAAGCGTTCCTGGAAAAGCACCGAAAGCTGTATACGATTATTAGGGAGGCATTACAGTCCATAGAACAAAAATATATGATTAATATTAGTGATGATGAGGTTTGTTATATCATTCACTTCTTTGACTTTGAACAAACACAGATAACTCATTAAAACACTCTAAACTTATTCTAATGACACACTATTCAAAAATTAACACACTGCTAAAAATAAATGTGATTAAACCAGTGTTTGATATGTTGGCATCGATATTGCTTATATAATATTGAGAGCGCTTACTAAAAACTTACGAGGAGGATTTAAAATGAATATTTTATTATGCTGTGCGGGCGGTATGTCAACAAGTCTATTAGTCACTAAAATGCAACAGGCGGCTGAGGAAAAGGGGTTGGAAACTAATATATCTGCTGTAGGTCTAAGTGAAGTTAAACAGCACATTGATGATGCCGATATCCTATTATTAGGTCCGCAAGTCCGTTATAAGTTGGCTGAATTTACAAAGTTAGCCGAAGAAAGGGATATTCCTATCGATGTCATCAATCCTGCAGATTATGGCATGGTTAATGGAAAAAATGTTCTTGAACATGCTTTAAGCTTTCAAAAATAGGAGGTATGTCTCCCAATGAATGCTATGATGGGTTTTTTAGAAAAATATATGCTTCCAATAGCGGGCAAAATTCAAGGGCAAAAACATCTTCAGTCAATCCGGGACGGTATTATTTTAGCAATGCCTTTAATCATTGTTGGATCTGTATTTTTGATAATTGCCAACTTGCCAATACCCGGATTTAGTCACTTTATGGCAAGTATCTTTGGGGATACATGGTCCAAGAAATTTAGTTATCCAATCGATGCCACCTTTAGTATTATGTCGATCATTGTCTGTTTCGGTATCGGTTATCGCCTGGCGGAAAGATATAAGGTTGATGCATTGTCTTCGGGAGCTATCGCCTTATCCGCTTTTATACTTTCAACACCTCAAGTCCTTATGTTTACACCTGAAGGCGCAAAGAAGGCGCTTGAAGTACCCGGTGTTATACCCGTTGCGCTAATGGGCAGTCAAGGGCTGTTTGTTGCCATGATTGTCGCCTTGTTTTCAACGGAAGTTTACAGAAAAATCATTCAGAAGAACATTGTTGTTAAAATGCCTCAAGGCGTGCCGCCGGCGGTTTCAAAGTCTTTCACAGCATTAGTACCCGCCTTTGTTGTATTAACGGTTGTATGGATTGTCAGGCTTATATTGGAAGCAACATCGATGCAAGATCTCCATCATCTGATTGATAAGATTATTACAACACCGCTGAGTTTCCTGGGCGGCAGTCTATGGGGGATGCTGATCGCTGTCCTTGCGATTCAATTGTTATGGTGTTTTGGGCTGCATGGTGATGCAATTATTGTTGACAGTTTGATGTCGCCAATTTGGCTTGCGCTAATGGATCAGAACAGACAAGTGTATATGGCAAACCATCATGCTGACTTGCCAAATATTATTTGTTCGCCTTTTTTAAGTATTTGGATAGAGGCTGGAGGATCGGGTTTGACGTTTGGCCTTGTGCTGTTAATGATTTTTAGAGCAAGAAGCAAACAGATGAAGCAATTAGGTAAAATTGCTGTTGCTCCGAGTTTTTTTAATATTAACGAACCGACGATTTTCGGGACGCCAATAGTTATGAATCCAGTCATGATGATCCCGTTTATCCTTACACCTATTGTTATTGTTTTAATCACTTATTTTTCAATGGCTATTGGTCTTGTTGCCAAGCCAAGCGGTGTCTTGATACCTTGGACAACCCCCTTAGGGATCAGCGGTTTCTTGGCAACAGGTAAGATATCCGGCGGTGTCATTCAGATCATTAATCTTATTATTTCAATTTTGATTTACTATCCATTTTTACGGCTTTATGATAAGCAAAAGTTTCAAGAAGAACATAAAGCGCAACAGGCAGATACGCCAATTGATCGTTCTGTTAATGTTTAGTTTGCTTGTGATCAGACGGTGAAAAGGGGAGAAATTCATCATGACGTCAGAAGAAATTATTTTTCATATCATTTTACATGGCGGAAACGCCCGCAGCTTGGCAATGGAAGCTGTATCGCTTGCTAAGAACGGCAATTTCGATGAAGCAAGGGAAAAATTAAAGAAAGCTTCAGAGGAAATTTCTGAAGCGCATAAGACACAAACGTCGCTTATTCAGAAAGAAGCTGAAGGTGAAAAAACGGATGTTTCTCTCCTTCTTGTTCATGCTCAAGATCATTTAATGAATGCATTAACGATACAAGACTTTGCAAAGGAATTTGTTGAACTTTATGAAAAGCTCTTTATATCTGGAGGAGTGAAGTTATGAAAGGCCTTAAAATAGTAACCATCGGCGGCGGGTCCAGTTATACTCCTGAGCTTGTCGAGGGTTTTATCAAAAGATACAAGGAACTGCCGATTCGTGAACTTTGGCTTGTCGACATTCCTGATGGTAAGGAAAAATTAGAGATCGTCGGAGAGCTGGCTAGGAGGATGGTTGAAAAGGCCGGTGTGCCCATGGCTATTCACTTGACATTAAATAGAAGAGAAGCATTAAAGGATGCGGATTTTGTCACGACGCAAATCAGGGTTGGTTTACTTGATGCTAGGGCAAAAGATGAAAGAATTCCACTAAAGTTTGGTGTGATCGGGCAAGAAACCAATGGTCCAGGCGGATTGTTTAAAGCATTACGGACAGTGCCGGTCATTCTTGATATTTGTAAAGATATTGAAGAATTATGCCCTGATGCATGGCTTATCAATTTTTCGAATCCGGCCGGTCTCAACACCGAAGCGGTTTTACGCTACAGTAATATAAGAAAAGTGGTCGGGCTTTGTAATTTGCCAATTGGGATGAGAATGAATGTTGCAGAGCTGTTAAATATCAACGTTGACCGCGTTCATATTGACTTTGCAGGATTGAATCATATGGTGTTTGGGTTAAATGTCTATGTTGATGGTATCAAAGTAACAGATAAAGTCATAGATAAAATGACTTCGGGTGAACAGACTGAAACGGTGAAAAACATTCCTGATTTCCAGTGGGAACCTGAATTTATTAGAGCGCTTGGCTTCTTGCCATGCCCATATCATCGCTATTATTACCAAACGAGTGTTATGTTAGAAGATCAAGTGGAAGCTTATAAGAAGAATGGCACAAGGGCAGAAGTTGTTAAGAAGCTTGAAGCGGAATTGTTTGAGTTGTATAAAGACCCGAATTTAGATGTTAAACCGCCCCAATTAGAAAAACGCGGCGGCGCCTATTACAGTGATGCGGCATGTAATCTTATTTATTCCATTTATAATGACAAACGTGACATCCAAACGGTAAATGTAAGAAACAATGGGGCTATTAGCGGCATCCCGGAAGATTCCGCTGTAGAAGTCAATTGTGTCATTACAAAAGAAGGCCCTAAACCTATTGCTGTTGGAAACCTTCCAGTGCCGGTCCGCGGCCTGGTACAACAAATAAAATCATTTGAACGTACCGCGGCTGAAGCGGCTGTTACCGGTGATTATCACAAAGCGCTATTAGCCATGACCATCAATCCGTTAGTGCCATCTGATGCGATTGCCAAACAAATTCTTGACGAAATGCTTGAAGCTCATAAAGATTACTTACCGCAATTTAAGTGCCTGGAGTCAGCCGATGCAAAATAGTTAGGTGATTGTGTGGAGAATTTATTATTTTCTCCACACTTTCTTATTTAAGGAACATGTATAGACTTAATATGATTAAGTGTAAAGTAATGTGTCTCGCCATTAGCCGTCACTAACTCGATGAATTTATTTTCTATCTTTTTTAATAACCCTATCTTTAGCGGGTTTTCTCCTATATCAAATACGACCAGTTTTCCCTCAAATCTTTTTAATTCATCTTCTAGAAAGCGACGTAAGGGAATAGAGGAAGGATTTACGGGCAATGCTTCTTTACTTAATGTATAGGGGGTTATATTTTTATGGTAAGGGGTTAACCATTTTAAATGGTGCAAAGACATTAACATTGTCTTATAGACTGGCGAGTAAAAAACAAAATAATCACTTAACACATTTGTGACATACCCATGTAAAGACCAATCACCTGTCACATATATTTCACTGAAAACGCCTTTGGCATTTTGTAAAACAGTCCGATAAGAGATAGATTCATCTTCCTGCATTAATAATAGCTCCTCAGGCTGATTTATTTCCTGATCAGTTTGATTATCCAGCTGAATGCGATGGACATGTAATAAAGGAATATAATAAAACTTTTCCCCATCATACAGCACAAGTATGTCATTACCTATATCTATAAGTAAACCTTGAAAAAAAGTTTTTCCCGTAATTTCTATTTCAATTTGCTGATTCAACAATTTCTTAATGTTATCCAAAACGACCCCTCCCCAAATATTAAAAAAGTCTTTACTAATATATATAGTGTTTTTAATTTATAAATGAACTTATTTGGCACATACATCATACATCTTTTAATTGAAAATAAGCTGGATCCATGAAAATAATAATAGCAGCGTCACTATGACTGTTAATGGAATGACAATAAACGTCACATTCATATAATCCTTCCAGTTGACATTTATCTTATGTTTCTTAAGGATATGCATCCACATCAGGGAGGCTAGTGTACCAATAGGCAATAACAAAGATCCGATGTCACTGCCAATAATATTTGCAAGATATATAGTTTTTAAGGTAATCGGATCCAGCCCCATTTCTGTTAAAGTCATTGTTCCAATCATCAAAGCTGGATGATTATTAAACAAGTTAGATAAGACAGTGATTAGCCCCCCCATGATAAAGGTTGCATATAACAATCCCTGACTTACAATAGGTTCACATACTTTTATAAGCAGTTCTGTTAGTCCAATGTTATGGAGGCCATAAATGATAACGTACATAGAAAAGGAAAAAATGAAAATTTGCCAAGGAGTTTTCTTTAAAATATCAATGGGATTGGTTCGAAAATAATACCATCTCCAAATGAGTAAAATAAGTGATCCGAGAACAGCTACAAGCTGGATTGAGATAGAAAGATAAGAAGCTAAAAAAAGTGAGCAGCGCATGATAAAGACAAACAATAATATCTTTAACATAAATGTTGTACGTTGATGTTTTGTTTCAACTGAAATCTTTCCTTTTAACGGGTGAAAATGTTTTGTGAAAAATCCTTCCTCCAAGTCAATCACTAAATTGGGTAATTCCTTAGGCAGTTGTTTCTTTAATAGTTTGTACATGAGCAAGGACATAAAGGCTAATCCCAGTGATGCTGGTACAAATATCATCGCAGTATGCATATAAAGGGTCATATGAACAATATTCAGAGCGATTAAATTCACGATGTTGCTTACGCCAATCGGTGCACTTGAAGCTGTTGCGGTAATGGCCCCGCTTAACAGATAAGGAATTTGCTGATGAGGTTTTAATTGAAGATTTTTTAAAACAAGGATTAAAATCGGTGTTGTAATCAATATGCTGCCATCGCTGTTAAATAAAAGGGTCATTAAAAAACAAAACAGCTGGATATACCAATATAGACGATAACCTGAACCTTTGGATAGATTGACAAGCCGTACAGCCGACCAATGAAAAAAGCCGAAGCTTTCCAGTATAACTGCCATGACAATCGTGGCAATAATGGTTATAGCCGCACCGCCGATTTTATCAATAATATCTATCATATTAGCACTCGTAACCGTGCCTGTTAACACGATAATGATTGCACCAATTGCCGCTGGCCAAGCTTCATTAATACCCTTTGGCCTCCAAAAAATAACAAGCATCGTCACTATGAAAACAAATACAGTTATGGTGATTTCAATAGTCATCCGTCTCCGTTCCTTCTTCCTGTATTTAAATAATGTCTATAAGATAAACACCCTCGTCCGTGTTTTAAAGCTACTTTATCTTATTCAACTCTAGTAAGAAGGAAATAAACATAAAACCAACTCTTTTAAATATATACGATTGTCTTTACATGATAGATATCCATAAAAGACGAATATACAAATAATCACCCAATTTTTAATAAAAATCTGCAGTTATTCAACAGAATGGAACTGTGGGGCAGGCAAGATAAATAGACATTAATCTACCATTAGTAAAAATGACTAATTTTAAGAGATATAATTAATATAACTATATCTTTGTCTTGCAGTGACACATATAATGCCATTACATCAGTTGATAAATTGCTAAAGAGGAGGAACATGTTAATATGTTTAATCAATCTTCAATTGAAATGATTTCGAAATTAATTGGAAATAATGTGAAAATTAACATGGGGGGACCAGAATCAAAAACTGGTGAGTTGTTGACAGTAAGCTCGGATCATCTTGCCATTGATTCAGAAAAAGATGGTGTCATATATTATCAATTAAGGCATGTAAGAGGTGTTACAGTAAATTCAAAAAATGCCTCGTTATCATCAGGAAATGCAAATTATATTGAAGGTGAATCTTTTAACGATATTTTAAGTGCCTTAACGTATAAAAAAATAAGAATTAACCGCGGGGGACCGGAAAGTGTTGAAGGTGTACTGAATAGAGCCTTTGATCATTATATTGAAGTAACAACGAATGATGAAGTTTTATTTGTATCCATCTACCATATAAAGAGTATTAGTCATGTATCAGACCAGAAAAAGGATTCCGGGTCAAGCGGACAATCAAATGGAAGGTCTAATCGGAGAAGCCGTAATAATAGTAGCCAAAACGAGGTCATGGATGCTGTTGAAATAGCAAAAACAGCCGGAACTGAATTATATATGTACAATGAGCCATGGGAAACTTCTTGCGAACCTGGCACTTCCAGCAAACGGACCAGGACTTCAAGAAATAGAAGAAGATCCCATCGCTCGGGGAGCATGGGCGGACAAACCGGACCAACAATTTTCACTCGTTCGAATCAAATTCCTAGACCCGTACATCCAAGCGCTTCAATGGGCTACTCTAAAGTTAGCCGGTCTTCTTAAAGGCAGGACAATATTTATCCGTTACGACATTTAAAATAATTTTTCCAAATAAGAATAATCATCGCTCTCCTTTAAAAACAGACTCCATTTTAAACATGGGGTCTTTTCTATTCCAAATCGGATAAATGTTTCCTCAAGTAAAGATTCCGATCTTTAATAAAATCGATAATGATTTGAGGTTCTTTATCAAAAACCTGGATGTCTTTTTTTATATAAGGGTCCTTTAATACATAGGGACGTAATAATTCATGCATGGATATAATTTTTGGCCTTAAATATTCAACTGTAAACTCCTTATTAAGTATATTTTGCAGTAAACGGCGGTAATACTTTCGAAACGAGTGTACATCTAACAGACGGGCTGTTAAGGTGTTGTAGCCGGTAATCGGTATATAATCGAAGTCCATAATTATTCCGTTTATATCCCGTCCCCAGGTTGCATCATAGTCCCAAGGTATCATTTCAAATAACCCCGTGTCTTCGCGGCGGTATAATGCATAATTATGGACAAACCCATCGAAATTCTGCGTACAAATGACACCTGATAACCAACGAAAATATTTATCAATGTCTATATATTTGACAATCTCTTTTTCAAAATGGCTTTTGGAAAGCGTATTAATTTTATAAATTAATTCCTTTAGAAAAAGATCATCTTCATCTGTTCCTTCCTTCCTGCTGTATCCAGAATCAAGGGATTCTTTAACATCTTCATCAATAGGACTCATTAAAGAAAAATTAGCATCATCGTCTTCCGCATAATAAATCGGGCCATCTGGCAAATTTCTTCTATAAAGAAAATGCCGGTCAACCGATTCTAATTGTAAATAAACGCCCTGATGCAATCCGTTAATATTAATCCTGACATAACTTGATTCAGGCGATAAGGTGCCAATGCTTGAAAAAAAATCTAACGAAAGTTTATTTCTCAGCAATGATTTATCCATATATTCTGCATTGAAATGAAGCTCCTTGACCATAAAGTCATTTCTTGGGAATTCTATCCGGTATGATTTTTTTTTGAACTTACGAATATGCGAACCGCGATAAACAATGTCTATGTCGTATTTCTTTTTTCCAATCATCAGCTTTGCGATGACTGGATCATCACACCAAATATCGCTGCGCAATTCTTTGAAATCTAAAGGATGAATAAAGATTTTGTAAAGAGGGACTTCACTTTGAATACTCATATAATCTTTCCCTTTTATTTTTTATATTGGTAATACATAACCTATGATGATAGTCGTTTGAGTGGGAATTAAATTAACCGGCATTATTACAATTTTTATGTTTAAAAAAGCTTGGGATAGGGTATCAACCTGTTGGGAGGGATAACATGACTAAAAAACCCATCGATTCCAACCAAAAAGATACTTATATACAGAGGTTATTGAATAAAGGTATTTTCAAAATTAATGATAAGCAGCTTTATGAATACACAAAAGAACAACTGAAATTTTTTTATGAACAAGGAATAATTAAGGATTCTAAAAAAATTACCTAACCATTCAGAAGAATAAACGGAAAAATTCGCAAAAAATTAATTAAAAAATACTTGATGTTTGAGCCCTTCTTTATAACCGGACTTCGGAAACGAGGTCAATTAATAAATTAAGGAGGGCTTTGCCATGCCATTGTACAGCCTATGTAATATCAACTAATTGCTGTTGAAAAATAAGAACAGATATCGTTGCATCTAATTGAAACTGTATACAAGTGTTCTCTTCATGCTGATAAGTTTCCGTTGATACAATGTGGGTCCAGTGGTGTTTATAAGTAAAGGGATCTGAAGGGCCATAAATGATTTGTTCGCGATTTTTATATTGTTTCTCGTTGCTTTCAGATTCAAAGGTATACTCCCTGGATTGATTTTGCGGTGAAAAAAGTGGAGGATTGTAAAGATTGACAGGCGTTGTCATTTGAAAAGGTACGTATGCTTCTTCGCATAAGACTTTATCATCATCCTTTGGTACGTATTCGATATTGGCTATAAGAGTCCCTTTTGTAAAAAGATGATTCGATTGTGCGGGCATGTCACATTTTAACTTTTCCTGTCTCCATTTTATCTTTATGATATGATCAGTAAGGTGTTTTAAGAAATGTTGAGCTTCAATATTGATTTGAATTTCAGGATTGGCTATAAGGATTGGCATGGATGCGGTTGTTTCAGATAAATGGCATATTTCCGGCTTAAGTGTACATAAATCTTGATTTTCTGTATCCTTTACAGTGTTTTTATTTGCATCAAGATTAATTTTGGCAATCTTCATTGCGGGAAAGTTTGAAAAAGGATATTCATTACCCATAGGGTCACCCTCCAATAAAAGATTATTGACAGCGTATGTAATAAAAACTTATCCGGTGACTGGTTTAGTTGTTAGAGGTGGGAAGTTGGAGGCTAGAATAGAACTTGATGAAATACTTTTGATGCCATTTTTAAAATCATTTAACAAAATAAAAAACCTTGAAGAAAATCTTCAAGGTTTTTTAATCATTTACTTATTAATCGTCCCAGTCATCGCATTTTGATTTTTTATTTGATCCGCCAACACTTACTTGTTGCCTTTGAAGGACTTTAAGGGTGACTTCAACGACCATTTTTTCCTCCATTGAAGTGAAAGTTCCTGTAGTCATGCTGCGATTGGTGGCTTCATCTAATTCTACAAATTGGCTTGACAGTAATTCAACATAAGGAAGTTCATTGAAGGTTTCAGAGGATACTTGGTTGTTTTTGCAAAAATTACTTGATAATATTTGATCATCTCCACAAGCTGTTGGTACATTAGTAGAATTAAAATAACTGAATTGGGTTGGTGGAGTACCTGGACTGAATTTTGGCTGCTTAATAAACTTAATTGCCGTTACTGTTGAAAAAGGTACATCAACAGTTAATGAACGAACCTCAGAGGTCATGCTGGTAGATGTTTGGCATCGCGGTGTTGTGTATTCGATGTCTTTTCTTACAAAACCTCGTATAAATAACTTATTTGTTGGCAGCAAAAGACGTGCTTGGGTAATGACTAGATTCTTTTTAATGTTTCTGATTTCAAGAACAGGTTCAGAAAAGTTAATCGTTGAATCCATATCAATTTGAACTGTTGTTTCAGCCAGAACAACAGGTACATTAATATAAGAGCTTCCAGTTGTTACAGAAGGTGTGACAGGCGTATTGCTAGTTTCAGGAATACTGGTAGATAAATTCATTTCAACACTTGGGCGGCTTGGATTTATAAAAGGGGCAGGCGCATCATGATTGCCATGCTTATGGTGATGTTTTTCTTTAGACAAAATAAAAAACTCCCTTCCTCTTTTTACTATATTTTATGTTTTGGAAGGGATTAGGGTTGGACTAACATTCTCATAAAATAGCTGATTCTTAATAATATCTAAAAATGAGATGTTTCTCTGTAAATGACGGATAACCCAGCAGCAGTTAACTGCCTTTAGTGACAGAAAACTACTGCTAAATTCACTTTTTGAAGCCATTAATCTATTAATAACCTGATACTTATATAGATATTCTTTATACTGTAACTAAATCAACAGGCCACTTTTCAAGAGTATAAGCCATTTGCCAAAATCCGTATTCTAATTGGCAGCTTTTGGTGAAGTGATTTTTTGCTTTTTGCTTTTCATCTTCGCTGGCAGTTTGAGCCCATTGGTCAAGACGTTCACATAAAACTTCGGTTAATGACTTTTCTTCACTTTCTCTTCCGTAGAAGGCGATCCAATCATAGAAAGGATGGCTTGCATCCGGCTTGAGCTCATTCATAAATTTTTTCCCGATTTCCCAGTAGGTCCATGGACAAGGAAGAAGGGCAGCAATGATTTCCCCTAGCGAGCCGGTGGCAGCTACTGACAGCATATGTTTGATGTAATGGCTTGCAGTGGGTGCTAATGGTTCATATTGCAGGTCATCATAGTTAACACCGGCAACTTGGCAAAAATTATGATGAGGATGGATTTCGCTGTTTAGGACAAAAGAAATTTGATTATTAAACAGCCTGATATCATCACGAGTATCACATTTGGCAATAGCTAAACCATAAACTTTCATAAAGGCATTTAAGTATTCAAAATCTTGCTTTACATAGTGGATAAGCTGCTCTTTTTCCAGATATCCCTTGGCAATGCCTTGAACAAATGGATGATTAAAAATTGCCTCAAAAATAGGATCAGCGTCTTTTCTTAATTCTTCAGTGAAAGTCATTGTTTTTCCTCCTTTGTTTTCTAGGAAGCCACAGAGGAAATATCTTTATAGCATGAAAAAACCGCCCCATACAGATGGAGCGGTTCGTTTTATTTTTTAAAATAAAGCCCGAAAAAATGAGCTTTCCACCAACTCCACTTTCCTACGCTGGTATTAACCAGATCAGGTTCTAAGGGATCAAGGATATCCTTATCTCAGCCTAACGGCACCCCTAGTGGACTTCCTATGAAATTATCTTTAGATTAACCCATGTTTTTTGAAATGTCAAATAATCTATGAGGCAAAGGCTTAATCTCAAAGTTATTACTATTTTTCTTAAATAAACATCCCCTTTATCTAATCATAAATAAATAATAGAGGTTAGATAAAGGGGGTTCATAATTAAAATGATCTTACGGGTCTAATCCAAGGCTTTTCTGTGTTTGATTTAAAACTATCATCTTTAGACAACCGATTCTTTTTGCCTTTAATCAATTTATCTAAATTCTTTAACATATGGTTAAATTGATTATTATTTAATGTACCATTTGCATGCATCATACAAGCCATTGCATAAGCAATAGCCGTTGTATCCACGATAACGGTAACATCAACATCTGAATTCCCGCTTCTGCTGACTATCGCTTGGTTATCAGATTTGTTAATAGGATCTTGAAAACTCATTATTAACCTCCTCAATCTTATAATAGATTCAGGATATTAGCCAAAACTAATATCCTGAAAAACACCTTTCTTAATTGAAATCAGGTATCGGCAAAAATACCTGCCTTGAATGTTAACGGTTTCTTCTACGGTTTCCGCTTGATCTTCTATTTTGCTGGTTAGATCTGCGTGTACGTCCGCTAGACCTTCTTGTTTGACCGCTGGTTCTGCGCGTACGTCTGCCGGATCTTCTTGTTTGACCGCTGGTTCTGCGCATACGTCCGCTAGACCTTCTTATTTGACCGCTGGTTCTGCGCATACGTCTGCCGGATCTTCTTGTTTGACCGCTGGTTCTGCGCATACGTCCGCTAGACCTTCTCGTTTGACCGCTGGATCGGCGTATAAGTCCGCTGGATCTCCTTTGACCGCTGGATCGGCGTATAAGTCCGCTGGATCTCCTTTGACCGCTGGTTCTGCGCATACGTCCGCTAGACCTTCTTGTTTGACCGCTGGTTCTGCGTATAAGTCCACTTGATCTTCTTCTTAGGCCACTGGTTCTTCTTATTAATCCGCTAGATCTTCTGCGACCGCTCGTTCTTCTGCGACCGCTAGTCCTTCTGCGTCCGCTGCTCCTTCTATCATCATCTGCCCCAGGGTCAGCGATAGCGCGGTTATTAATCCGGATATCGACATAAGAGTTTCCGCTTTTAACAACATTAGCCGTGTTATTGTTTTTATCTTTTATATCATTATCATCATTGTCGGTGTCTACATCTACCCAAATATCATTTTGTCTATTTCTTCTATTTCCGCTTTCGTTCTCACGACTGCGTCGATGTCCGCTTTCACGATCGAAGCTCATTAATAATCCCCCTTGAAAGTTAATGTATTATATATATATGGATTTATCTAAATGACGTATAGGTTGATTTATTCATATAATTTACTTATTTTTTACTAGACTTTCATACCTTATCATCAAAAGACTATCAACTTTTGCACTAAGTTAGCTTTTGAAAATGCGGAATCTGTAATATGTTTGTATATGGAAATTATTTTTTATAATTATAAAATTGTAAGCGGTAAAGGATGGTTTACAACTAGAAGTCTTTGTTGTTATCATAAAGAAGATTTAAGAGGAAGTTCAAAAAGTCCTGGATACATGTTTTGTCCTCCTTTTTGAACGCGTATTTTTAGAGCGAAATATAGATTTTCTCAAGATGAAAAGGGATGAAGTATCATGGAAAAATGGCTGTTTATTGATTCGGGAATCAATACGCCTGCATTTAACATGGCAATGGATGAGGCATTGTTGGATTGGCATAGTCAAGGGCTTATTCCGCCGGTGGTTAGATTTTATGGATGGAATCCTCCAGGCTTTTCAGTTGGCTATTTTCAAAAAACTGAAGGTAAAATTGATTTTGAGGCTGTAAAAAAACACGGATTTGAATTAGTAAGACGGCCGACAGGAGGGCGGGCGGTTCTTCATGATGATGAACTGACATACAGCGTCATTGTCAGTGAAGACCATAAAATGATGCCTAAATCAGTCTCTCAAGCTTATCGTGTGATTTCCAAAGGATTGCTCGAAGGTTATAAAAATCTTGGGATAGAAGCTGAATTTTCCGTTCCTGAAGGTAAATTAGGCATGACTGGTTCAGCGGTTTGCTTTGATGAAGCCTCTTGGTATGAGTTAATTGTTGATGGGAAAAAGGCTGCAGGAAGCGCACAAACCCGTCAAAAAGGCGTCATCTTACAACATGGTTCTATCCCGATTAGTATGGATGTTGAAACTTTATTTGACTGTTTTATATATCCAAATGATCGTGTTAAAGCGCGCGCGTTGCGAAGCTTCTATAATAAAGCGGTATCAATCAATGATTGTGCAGGAAGAAAAGTAGGCTTGGATGAAGTAAAAGAGGCTTTTTATAACGGATTTAAAAAAGGTTTGGAAGTTGACCTTGAATCCTATACTTTAAGTGACGATCAACTTGAAAAAATCCATGACATTGCTAAAAATAAGTACCAAAGTCAACAATGGAACTATTCACGATAACAAGGGAGTGTAGTCGATGGCTAAACAACAGGAACATCTAAGAAAGCCTGAATGGTTGAAAATTAAACTCAACACAAACAAAGAATATACCGGTCTTAAAAAAATGATGCGTGAGAAACGGTTACATACGGTTTGTGAGGAAGCAAGATGTCCAAATATTCATGAGTGCTGGGCTTCACGTAAAACAGCTACCTTTATGATCCTTGGCGATGTTTGTACACGCGGCTGCCGTTTCTGTGCGGTCAAGACAGGTCTGCCGACAGAACTTGACTGGCAAGAACCGGAAAGGGTTGCTGAATCGGTAGAGCTTATGGGACTCCGCCATGTGGTTGTTACAGCTGTGGCAAGGGATGACTTGCAAGACGGCGGTGCTGCTGTTTTTGCGGAAACGATTCGTGCCATTCGCAGGCGTGTGCCATTCTGTACAGTAGAAGTGCTTCCATCCGATATGAAAGGCGATTACGAAAGCTTGCATACATTAATGGATGCTAAACCGGATATTTTCAATCATAATATTGAAACAGTTCGCCGTCTTACCAAAAAAGTCCGTGCAAGAGCAACTTATGATCGTTCACTTGAACTGTTGAAAAGAGTAAAGGAAATTAGTCCGAATACGCCAACGAAATCAAGTATTATGGTCGGCTTAGGGGAAGAAAAAGAAGAAATTATCCAAGCGATGGATGACCTTCTTGCACATAATGTCGACATTATGACAATTGGTCAATATTTACAGCCGACTAAGAAACATCTTGATGTTGTCAGATATTATCATCCTGATGAATTTGCAGAACTTAAAGAAATTGCCTTGTCTAAAGGTTTTAGACACTGTGAAGCGGGACCGCTTGTCCGTTCATCTTACCATGCGGATGAACAAGTTAATGAAGCTGCCCGTCAAAGACAAATGCAAATGGAAGAATAGGGATAAGAGCCTGTGAATAGCATTCGCGGGCTCTTATTTTTAATTTGGTACAGTCTCCTAATTTAAATTTTTTTATATCTTTTAATCCTCATTTTAATAATGTATTTAGTTTTTTTGGGAACATTAAAGTAGAAAAGGAGGTAACAGTTATGGGACAACAGAATTACTTTCATCCAGGTGAAAAAGCGCCTAATCATGGTATTTACATGGAAATCGGCGAGACCGGAAGCATGGTAAAAGATCCCCAAGTCGTAGAATTGGCAGCGGGAGAGCGTTTTCCTGAGAATAAAAATGAAGATCGAAAATGGATGCGAAGACCTAAAAAATCAAAATAGTGTTGTCTCCTTTGAGGCAACACTATTTCTTTACACTATTTTTCTTTATACTTTCTGAATGTTTAAGTTCACTAAAGGACGAAAGTATAAGTGCAGCTAGGCAGTTACCTACGCCTTAAGGCTTGGCACCAGCCAAGTTTTCTTTACCAGCTTTCTTGTTTCCCAAAACGGTATAATCGGTCGTAAAAATCCTTCGAAAACTGAAAGAACAATTCCTCAGAAGGGGCAAGTTCCCGATGTTTTGGAACGATTGCGCCAACTGAACGTATAATATCAGGTTCAATAATCGGGATGCTGACCATATCTGGAACATCATAAGCCATCGCGTGCTCGGGAATAATAGCAATACCCAATCCCGCAGAAACCAGCCCCTTAATAGTATCCATATCTTCCCCTTCAAAGGCGATTTCTGGTGTAAAGCCGGTCTGTTTACAAGCTTTAATAACAATATCGCGTAAAGAAAATCCGGAACGGAAAGTAATAAATCGTTCAGAACGGAGCTCAATTAGCCTCAAGTGGCTTTTATCGGCTAATTCATGATTGTTGGGTACAAGGGCTGACATTTTTTCCGTGAAAAAAACTTTTCCTTTTATATTTGGATGGTTTGTTGGAACGGGCGCAGCCAGTGCAATATCGATATCACCGCGTTCAATCAATTTAATTAAGTAATCCATGGTGCCTTGATGCAATTGAAAATTGATATTCGGGTGTTCGGTTCGGAATTGCGTCATAACCATGGGAAGGGTGTGAATTGAAAGTGTTGTTGAAAAGCCGAGACGGATTGTTCCTTGATCAGGATTCAAATACTCCTCAATTCTTTGCTTCGCCTGTTCTAATTCAGCGATGACCCTTTCTGTATGTTCTAAGAAAAGCCGGCCGATTTGAGTAAGTCTCACACTTCTATTTTCTCGTGTAAATAAATCCACGCCTAATTCATTTTCTAATAAAGAAATTTGCCTGCTGACAGCAGATTGGGCCACATGAAGAGATTCAGCTGCACGGCTCACATGTTCAAGCTTGGCTACTTCTTTAAAATATATTAATTGTCTTAATTCCATTGCCTTCATTTCCTATCGTTCTCAATTTGAGATTATTATGATCTTATATATATATTGTAAAGATTAATCATCTTCATGTAAACTAAATATAACAAAATTTTCAGATAGACCGGTTTGTTAATGGAGAGGATGATGCAATTGAACGCGCACATGAATATCAAGACAACAGGGCTTTATCGGCCAGAGTATGAGCATGACGCATGTGGAATCGGCTTTTACGCCGATGTAAAAGACCGTGCCTCTCATGAGATTGTTTCAAAAGCTTTAGAAATGTTATGCCGGTTGGATCACCGGGCTGGAAGAAGCGCAGACGGTGAAACCGGTGACGGCGCCGGGATTTTAGTGCAAATCCCGCATGTTTTTTTCAAAGAAGATTGTTCATTTTCTTTACCTGACAAAGGGGATTATGCAGTAGGGATGTTATTTTTGCCCCAAGATAAGGAAAAGCAAGAACAAGTTCGGAAAGCATTAAAAAAAGAAGTAATAAACCACCAATTATCGATTCTTGGCTGGCGGACGGTTCCGGTCAGTTCTGAGAATATCGGTGAACAGGCTCGTGACATTCAGCCGTTTATCCAGCAAGTTTTCATTAAAAAGGGTGGCGATGAGTCAACGTTAGATTTTGAAAAACGTTTATATATTATAAGAAAACGGTTAGAACGGACATTTTCCACAGACCTTTATATAGCCAGTTTTTCAAGCCAAACGATTGTATATAAAGGTATGCTTAATCCCGAGCAAATAGCCGCGTTTTATATAGATTTAGGGAATCCGGAATTTACATCAAGTTTCGCGCTTGTTCACTCCCGGTTTAGTACAAATACTTTTCCAAGCTGGGAAAGAGCGCATCCTAACCGCCTCGTTGTCCATAACGGCGAAATTAACACGATTAAGGGAAATGCCAATTGGTTTAAAGCAAGAGAAGAGCAGCTCCTGCAGACATCATTCAAAGAATACATCAAAGATTTAAAGCCTGTAATAGATGAAAAAGGCAGTGACTCCGCGATGTTTGATAATGTCTTGGAATTTTTAACATTGAGCGGATATTCACTGCCTGAAGCCGTCATGATGATGGTTCCGGAGCCTTGGGAAAAAGATTATAGCATGGAAGAAAACAAGCGGTCTTTCTATGAATTTAACAGTCTATTCATGGAAGCCTGGGATGGACCTATGGCATTGGGTTTTACAAACGGGCGGCAAATTGGCGCTGTTCTGGACCGCAACGGCTTAAGGCCTGGAAGGTATTATGTTACTTATGATGACCGGATTATTTTTTCATCAGAAGTCGGCGTTATTGATGTTGAAGAATCAAATATAAAAGAAAAGTGTCATTTAATGCCTGGACAAATGCTTTTTGTTGATTTAGAAGAAGGACGTATTGTGCCTGATGCTGAACTAAAAGAAATCATTTCCTCTAAAAAGCCTTACAGTGAAAGGCTTAAAAAGTCAGTTATTCATTTGGGAAATGAAACAGCCTCTATGATTCAAGCATCTAAAGAAGAAGAGCTTATTTTCCTGCAAAAAGCTTATGGCTATCATTATGAAGAGCTAATGAAAACAATCAAGCCAATGGCGGAAGAAGGAAAGGATCCTACCGGTTCAATGGGTGTTGATACACCGTTAGCAGTTCTTTCCAACCGTCCTCAGCTGTTATATTACTATTTTAAACAATCATTTGCCCAAGTCACTAATCCTCCTATTGATTCGATAAGAGAGGACTGTGTTACATCAACGTTAACATGGATAGGTTCAAAAGGAAGCTGGCGCGGGGATCATGATCGTTTTATACAACTTAAACATCCATTTTTAACAACATCAATGTTTTATGATGTACAGCAGCTTTCAGAATCCCCTTGGACATTGAATATGACTTTTCCTATTGAAAAGGGGATTGAAGAAACACTGGAAGAGCTCTTTAGGGAAGCGGAACTGGCTATCGAAAATGGCAGTTCACTAATCGTTCTTTCTGATCGCAATGTTGATGAGAAGAACGCGCCTATCCCGGCATTACTGGCTGCTTCTGCTCTGCATCAGCATTTGATCAGAATTGGAAAGAGAACTCAAGTCAGTTTAATCGTTGATTCCGGTGAGCCGAGAGATGTCCATCATATGGCAATGCTGTTAGGTTACGGCGCGGATGCTGTACATCCTTATCTTGCTTATGAGAGCATCGCGGAATTAGTTAATCAAGGTCACCTTGATTTCTCAGTATCAGAGGCAATTGATCAATATATTGAGGCGCTTGTCAGCGGGGTCGTTAAGGTGATGTCAAAGATAGGCATCTCTACAATTCAAAGTTACCGCGGCGCGCAAACTTTTGAGGCGGTAGGTATCGCGAATGTCGTCCTTGATCAATATTTTACTGGAACTCATTCGCAAATTGACGGTATTACACTGGATGAGATCACGAAAGAAGTGCTTATTCGCCATCAAAAGGCGTGTCTTGACCGCTTGTCAAATGATCAAACATTAGATCCTGGCAGTGAATTGCAATGGCGAAAAGAAGGCGAGCATCACCAATTTAATCCGCAAATGATTCATATTTTGCAGCGGGCAGCAAGAAAAAATGATCAGGAACTTTATCGGAAGTTCGTTGAAATGAAAGAACAGGAACCTTTTTCAACCATTCGCAGCATGTTGACCATTACAAGTGACCGCGAACCTGTGCCTATTGACGAAGTGGAATCTGCTGAAAGTATTTTTAAACGATTTAAAACAGGAGCGATGTCTTACGGCTCAATTAGTAAAGAAGCTCATGAAGCTTTAGCTGTCGCAATGAACCGTATCGGCGGAAAAAGCAACAGCGGAGAGGGCGGAGAAGAATCAGAAAGATTTTCCCGTGATGAAAATGGTGATTGGCGCCGCAGTGCTATTAAGCAGGTAGCCTCAGGCCGCTTTGGGGTTACAAGTCATTACCTTACAAATGCGGAAGAAATTCAAATCAAAATGGCTCAAGGGGCTAAACCCGGTGAAGGCGGACAATTGCCTAGCCATAAAGTATACCCTTGGGTTGCTGAAGTCAGAGGTTCAACTCCCGGCGTTGGTTTGATTTCACCGCCGCCGCATCACGACATCTATTCTATTGAAGACTTAGCGCAATTAATTTATGACCTTAAGCGCGCTAATCCTTCGGCAAGAATCAGTGTGAAATTGGCTGCAAAAGCCGGTGTAGGTACAATTGCGGCCGGCGTTGCCAAAGGTATGGCTGACGTGATACTGATCAGCGGCCACGACGGCGGTACAGGCGCTTCACCGAAAACAAGCCTTAAGCATGCGGGAATCCCTTGGGAAATTGGTTTAGCCGAAACACATCAAACTTTAATGTTAAATGGCCTTCGCGACCGTGTTGTTTTGGAAACTGACGGAAAACTGATGACCGGAAAGGATGTTATCATTGCCGCGTGCCTTGGTGCGGAGGAGTACGGCTTTTCAACAGCACCGCTTGTTGTATTAGGATGTCTTATGATGAGAGCTTGCCATTTAGATACATGTCCTGTAGGAATTGCTACACAAAATCCAAAACTAAGAGAAAAATTTATGGGAAGTCCTGATCATATTGTCAATTATATGCGATTTATAGCTGAGGATATCAGGGAAATCTTAGCAGCTTGCGGATACCGTTCTCTAAAAGAAATGGTAGGCGAAACTCACCTTTTAAAGGTAAAAGACAATGTCGCGGAGCATTGGAAAGCCAAACATTTAAATCTTTCAAAACTTCTGTATCAGCATAATAGCAGCCAATCTGCGTATTGTACAAAACAACAAGATCATCAGCTTGAAAAATCCTTTGACTTCCGGACGCTGATTCCTGCCTGTACACCTTTAATCAATCAGCATCAGCGGGGACAATTCGCTTTTGATATCAAAAATACGGATAGAACCGCAGGGACAACGCTTGGACACCTATTGACAAAACGTTACGGTGCCAGCGGTATGCCTGAAGATTCATTATTTCTGTCATTAAGAGGATCTGCCGGTCAAAGCTTTGGAGCGTTTCTTCCTAAAGGTATTTCAATGAAGTTAGAAGGCGACGTTAATGATTACATTGGTAAAGGTTTATCGGGCGGCAAGCTGATTGTTCGTCCAACCGAAAATGGTGCTGATGATCAAGCAATTATAGGTAATGTCGCTTTTTATGGTGCTACGTCCGGCGAGGCTTATATAAGAGGAAAAGCCGGGCAGCGTTTCTGTGTACGGAACAGCGGCGTGAATGCAGTTGTAGAAGGTATTGGTGATCATGGCTGTGAATATATGACTGGCGGATGTGTTGTTATTCTCGGCGAAATAGGGAAAAACTTTGCTGCGGGTATGTCGGGAGGAACCGCCTATATTTTATCTGATAAAAGGATCGATCACCATATCAATTTTGACCTTGTGGATGTCCAGAAAATACAAGATGAAGATGAATCTATGAAAATATTTACTATGATCCACCAGCATGCCCAATTAACAGGCAGTCCGAAGGCGAAACAAATTATTAATAATTGGCATCAAGCCAGATCATCATTTATAAAAGTTGTACCGCGTGAATATCAAGATATGCAAGAATTAATTGCACATTTTAAATCGCAAGGACTGAGTGAAAAAGATGCGAAATTAGAAGCCTTTAATTGGAAAAAGGACGGGAAATCTATAGATGATCAAATAGATACAGCTCGCGAATTGGTTTAGGAGGGAAGCAAATGGTGAAGACAGCATTTATAGATATCAAACGTAAAGAACCTGCAGAAGCTCACCCGCTTCAAAGACTGAATGATTGGAACGAATATCAGCAAAAACTTCAAGATGACGATCTTAAGTCTCAAAGCTCGCGTTGTATGGATTGCGGAGTTCCCTTTTGTCAAATAGGTATGGACCTTAATCGTGCAACAACGGGCTGCCCTCTATATAACTTAATACCTGAGTGGAACGAGCTTGTCTATCAAGGAAAATGGTATGAAGCCTATCAACGTTTAGCAAAGACTAATAATTTTCCCGAATTTACCGGGAGAGCCTGTCCGGCTCCATGTGAAGGTTCATGTACAGCCGGTTTAGTCTCATCACCTGTAGCGATCAAATCCATTGAGCAAGCGATTATTGATAAAGCATTTGAAAATGGCTGGGTCAATATCAGAATGCCGAAGAAAAGAACCGGCTGCCGTGTGGCGGTTGTCGGTTCCGGCCCCGCCGGTCTTGCCAGTGCTGATCAACTGAATCAGGCAGGTCATGATGTAACGGTTTATGAAAGGGAAGATCGTATTGGCGGGTTATTAATGTACGGGATTCCTAATATGAAAATCGATAAGCAGGTGGTTAACCGCAGGGTTAACTTATTAGAAAAGGAAGGCATTAAGTTTAAAACGAATATTAATATTGGGCAAGACATCACTATGGAAGAGCTTCGTGACCAGTATGATGCGGTTATCCTATGTACAGGTGCAACGAAGCACCGCGAATTGCCGGTCGCAGGCAGAGAATTGCAAGGTATCTATCCTGCAATGACTTACCTAACCGCAAGTACAAAGCATCTGTTAAATCCTGAAAGCCCAGCTCCTGAAATTTCTGCTAAAGGGAAAAACGTCATTGTTATCGGCGGAGGGGATACCGGTGCAGATTGTGTAGCAACCGCATTAAGGCAAGGCTGTCAAAGTGTTGTTCAATTTGGCAAGCACGGCAGGCTTCCGGAAGAACGGCCGTCTGAAAATCCATGGCCGGAGTTCCCTCAGGTATTCAAAATGGAATACGCTTATAAAGAAGCCGAAGCTGCATTTGGTAAAGATCCGCGTGAATATCATGTGTCCACGAAAAAATTTATTAATAATGGCAACGGTTCGGTAAAGGCGTTAGAAACCGTCGCATTTGAACCATATGTTGATGAAAATGGCGTTCAGCAGCTTCGTGAAAATCACCAGTTGAAAAAACTTTGGGATGCCGATCTTGTTCTCATTGCTGCCGGATTTGAAGGCGCAGAGGATGATGTCTTTAATACCCTTAGTGTTGAAAATAACAATCAATGTATAAAAACAAAAAAGAAAAGTTTCGAAACGAATTTAGAAGGCGTGTACGCTGCCGGCGACGCACGAAAAGGCCAAAGTCTGATTGTTTGGGCTATTCAAGAAGGAAGAAAAGTTGCCGAGGAAGTTGAAACTTTCTTAACAGGGAAATTATTGCAGAGTAAAAAATTAGGTTAAATCATTTTCATTTTTGAAAGGTTTTTTAATAGGTTTCTATGAAGGATTTATTAAAAGAAAATACACCTCATCTTTTGGTTAGGTGAATTCACCTGGAAAAATACCAAATAGAAGGGGTGTATTCTATTCTATATTTACATCATAGAAAGGGAGAAATCATGACAACAAAATTATTAGAAGAAAATCAAACTTATGATAATCGATTAAAAGAAGATATAAAAATTCTTGAGGATTTATTAGATAAGGTCCTATTTTATGAAGGCGGGGAAACACTATTAAATAAAATAAAGAAAATCAGAGAGTCAGCGAAAGCACTTCGGGAAAATAATGACCCGGATACTTATAAACTTTTAAAAGAAGAAATAACAAATTTAAAACCGCCGTTAAGACAGAATGTCATACGCTTTTTTGCTATCTATTTGCATCTTGTTAATATTGCTGAACAAAATCATCGTATCCGCCGCCGTCGTGAATATCAGCAACATGAAGATACATTAAATCAACCCGGCTCTCTCGAACAAGGGGTCATGTCATTAATTGAAAATCACATTTCACCCGACACGATTAATGATTTACTGCAAAACTTATCTCTTGAACTTATTATAACCGCACACCCGACAGAAGCGACAAGACGAACTGTCCTGCAAATTCACAAGCGTATTGCTGATTTACTTATGGCGTTGGACAAGCCTTGTTCAAAACGTGAAAGAAAGGCACTTGAAGGTCATTTATTCACTGAAATAACAGCCTTATGGCAAACGAATGAACTGAGAGATAAAAAGTTATCGGTTATGAATGAGGTGTCTAACGGCCTTTACTATTTTGATGAAACTTTGTTTGATGTGCTGCCGCAAATTCATCAAGATTTAGAGGATTTGCTTTTTGAAAAATACAATCAAAAATGGAGAGTGCCTTCTTTTCTTCGTTTCGGTTCCTGGATTGGCGGGGATCGTGACGGAAACCCGAACGTCACAGCACAAACAACCAGGAAGACATTAGAAAGACAGCGTCATTTAGCACTGACTAAATACAAAGAGACTCTGGAAGAACTAATGCATCGATTAAGCCATTCAACAAAAAGAGTAAAAGTAAGCGACGAATTACAGGCATCGGTCAAGGATGAAATCAGCATGCTGGAACATAAGAAAAAATGGCGAAATAACGATGAAGTCTATCGATGTAAGCTGACAATAATGCTTGAAAAGTTAGTCCAAATCGGTAAGAGTAATACAGGGTACCGCTCGTCCAGTGAATTAATTAAGGATTTAAATATGATTCAAAAGAGCATTGAAGTCCATCATCCGGACGGAAATACTTTAAATTTATTGCAAAAATTAATACGCCAAGTTGAAATTTTCGGGTTTCACCTTGCATCGCTCGATATTCGTAATCACAGCGGCGAACATGAAGCAGCTATTGCGGAAATTTTTCATTCGGTGAATATCGTTTCAGACTATAAAGCATTACCGGAAGAAGAGAAAATTAAGGTATTAACAAATGTCCTGCAAGACCCAAGACCCCTTATTTCAATCTTTGATTCTTATTCTCCGGAAACACAAGAAATGATCGATGTTTTCCGGATGATTAGAAAGGCGCAGGAGGAATTTGGTGAACGGGCGATTCAAGTTTACTTGATTAGCATGACACAATCAGCCAGCGATTTACTGGAGGTCCTTGTGTTAGCGAAGGAAGTTGGTTTATTCCGCATTTATCCGGACGGCAAAGCAGTCAGTAAGTTAGATATTGCGCCATTACTGGAAACAATCGATGATTTAACATTTGGACCAAAAATTATGAAACAGTTATTCGAAATGGATGTTTATCGCAAACATTTATCAGTCCGCAATAATTCACAAGAAATTATGTTGGGTTATTCGGATAGCAGTAAAGACGGAGGAACGCTGACTGCCAATTGGAAACTTTACAAAGCGCAGCAAGAAATTCATAACATGGCGAAAGACTATGATATTAGCTTAAAATTTTTCCATGGGCGCGGCGGCTCATTGGGCCGGGGCGGCGGGCCGCTTAATCGCAGCCTTTTGTCACAGCCTTTTGAAACATTAGGTGACGGTGTCAAGATTACTGAACAAGGTGAGGTTCTTTCCGCCCGTTATTTGATTTCCGAAATCGCCTATCGGAGTTTGGAACAAGCGACGACCGCATTACTGACAGCAATCGCTCACATATCTAACGAAGCTGAACAAAACCAATCGCGGTCAGTTGAATGGGAAAATGCAATGGATGAAATTTCCGCTTTTTCTTTAGAAAAATATCAATCACTTGTTTTTAAGGATCCTGACTTCTTAACATATTTTAGACAAGCTACACCGTTGCTTGAGCTAGGTTCTCTGAATATCGGTTCAAGACCAATGAGCCGAAAAGGAAGTGAACGTTTCGAGGATTTACGGGCGATTCCATGGGTATTTGCCTGGACGCAAAGCCGTCAATTACTTCCGGCTTGGTTTGCCGCAGGTACCGGATTGCAGCGTTTTGCGGAGCAACAAGGAAATTTAGATTTACTGCAGCGTATGTACCTCACTTGGCCGTTCTTCCGCTCAACGATAGATAATTTGCAAATGGCTTTAACAAAAGCGGACTTGCCGACAGCAAAAGAATATGCCAATATGGCCAAAGATGAGTCTGTTGGAAAACGTATTTTTGCTGAGATCGAAGAAGAGTATCATAAAACGAAAGAAATCGTGCTGCAAATTACAAAACAAGCCGACTTGCTTGATCATATACCAAATATTAAGGAATCTGTAAGGATTCGCAATCCATATGTCGACCCATTAAATTTCCTTCAAGCACACCTTATTACAGAGCTCCGTCAAAAAGACGATAATAATAACGATGCCGATGAATTGTTAAGCGAGGTGCTTCTTACGATTAATGGGGTTGCAGCCGGGTTAAGAAATACAGGTTGATTTGTTTTCATTAACGAGATTTAAACCGGCAGTATAAGCAAAGTTAAAAATTGAGGTCAGCCTCAAAAGGCGGTTAATTGTCTTTTGAGGCTGACCTTTTTTCAATGAAAGATAAGACCTGAACTTGCCCGGATCACTGTCAGCGTGGAAAAAAACTTTACTAATAGACTTTCAGTTGAATCTATGAAATTGGAACTATTAAATATGTCGCGAATACAATGGTTATGGTAAAATAGGGAAAGATAATTTTAAAGATTAAAAATTAACAAATAAAAATTAGAGATAAAAGTGGGGAGGGAGCCAATGAGAACTGTAACCGATGTTGGGTCATTGATTCCGTTGCCTTTTTTTGTGATTAATAATGAGGGCTGTATAATAAAGGAATCTGATCGGGTGGCTTATATATTTCCTCATGTTAATAGGTTTCTGGAACTTGTTGAGGATTTGGAAAGTCGATCAAAGGTTTATCGTATTTTTCAATTAGAGAATGATGAAGATGAAAAAATAGAAGTTAATTTAAAAACAAAGTTAAGAACACATGAACGTTTTGAGGTTTATGCAAGAAGGATTGATAAAGAAACGATTAATATTCTTTGTCTTAAAAAGACCCGGAATAAGGAAGATTCTGATGAAAAGTGGGAGAAACTTGTCAATAAAGTTACTGAACAGTCGTTACTGTTAAAGGAGAAGGAAGAGAAAATCATCCATTACAAGAAAATTATTCGGGAACTCTCCAGTAAATATGAAAGTTTATCATCGATAGAAAAATTAACGGCAAGCATTGCTCATGAAGTGAGGAACCCGTTAACAACCATTAAGGGATTTACTCAATTAATCAGACCTTACCTGAAAGAGTTTGGTAAAGAAGATTATGCAGATATTATTCAGGAGGAAGTCGGCCGCGCCAATCAGATTATTTATGAGTTTTTGAATGCTTCCAAACCGTCCAAGCCGATTAAACAAACTTATTCTATTAACAAGTTAATTAGAGAAGTGGTGCTTCTTTGTAATGGCGAGGCTGTCATGAACAATATTGATCTTAATTTTAAACCCAATAACGTTGATTCAATTATTCAAGTGGATGTCAAACAAATAAAACAAGTCATTATTAATATTTTACAAAATGCTTTCCAAGCTTTACAAACAATTAAGGATAAACAGAAAAAAATATTGATATCTGTCTATCAAATAAAAAAAGATATTATCATATCAATTATGGATAATGGTAAAGGTATGAATAAGCAGGTCTTATCAAAGGTTTTTCAGCCATTTTTTACAACAAAGAATAATGGAACAGGAATAGGGCTGCCGTTAAGTTTGAATTTTGTAGAAAGTCATGGCGGGACGATAACAGTTGAAAGTACAGAAGAAACCGGAACAACATTTAGAATAAAGCTCCCTATTTCTTAATGTCGTTTAAATTTTAACAAGTTTTTTTTATTGCGTACCACGATATGTTGTGTTAAGTTATTAGGTGAGTATCAATATGTTGATTTCTAAAATTTTATATCGGCGAAAAATGGTGTCTTAGGACTTAATAGGGAATCTGGTGAAAGTCCAGAACTGTCCCCGCAACTGTGAATGTGGATGAAATGAGAAGACCACTGTACAGATTAGCTGAAAGGTATCTGTATGGGAAGGCTCAGAGTAAGATGAAGCATCAGTCAGTAGACCTGCCTTTTTTCGCGGTTTCTATTCTTCGGGGACTGAGATATAGAAGCGGCGCAGTGAGTCACAGCTTATATTTTATAGGTTATACATATTTATGTAAATATAAGGACTCTTTCTTTGTGTCGTCTCAAGCTCATCCTCGGGGATGGGCTTTTTTTTATGCCCTATAAGAAGGAGGAAAAAGAATGGCAACAATGGTTCCTAATACAGATCTTATCACAACTATTTTTAATGACCTCAAAACATTAAATACACCTGGCATTGATAGCATCATTGAAAGAACGCAATACCAGCTGCATCAGCAAGATAAGGTAAATGAGGAGGAAAGTATTCAGTATCTCTTATTAAATATTCTTGAATGTGTTTCAGTAGAAGAACCGGATTGGAGCTATACGGCGAGCTATGTATGGTTGAAATATCTTTACAAGCAGGCAGCCTTAAGAAGAAAAACAGATGTTCACAAAGGGTACGGCCGTTTCTATGATTTGATTAAATGTTTGACAGATATGAGTATTTATAATCCTGTGCTGCTTAAGACATACAGCAAATCAGACATTGATGAACTGCAATTAGTTATTGATCCGGAAAAAGACTTGCTTTTTACTTATATTGGCTTAAGAACATTAAGCGACCGTTATCTAGCTAAGTCGCATGCTGGAGACCTTTATGAACTTCCCCAGGAACGGTTTATGATTATTGCAATGACTTTAATGATTAATGAAGCCCCGGAGAAACGGTTAGGATTAGTGAAAGAAGCCTATTGGGCTCTGTCTAATTTGTATATGACGGTGGCGACCCCGACACTTGCCAATGCCGGGAAATCATACGGCCAACTGAGTTCCTGCTTTATAGATACAGTTGACGATAGCTTGAGAGGCATTTTTGATTCTAATACTGATGTGGCGACATTATCGAAAAATGGCGGCGGCATTGGTGTCTATATGGGTAAAATCCGCTCGAGAGGTTCTGATATTAAAGGATTTAAAGGCGTCTCATCCGGCGTATTGCCGTGGATGAAGCAGTTAAATAATACTGCTGTCTCTGTTGATCAGCTTGGACAAAGACAAGGTGCCATAGCCGTTTATTTAGATTGCTGGCACAAAGATGTACTGGATTTTCTAGATGCTAAATTAAATAATGGTGATGAACGTTACCGGACGCATGACCTGTTTACGGGTATTTGCATTCCAGATTTATTTATGGAGAAAGTTGAAGCAAGAGATGACTGGTACTTGTTTGATCCTCATGAAGTAAAGCAAATCATGGGCTTTTCTTTGGAAGACTATTATGATGAGGCCAAAGGAGAGGGCAGTTTCAGAGAAAAATATATGGCATGCGTGAATGATCCAAGGCTTTCAAAAGTTGAGGTACCTGCAATTGAAATATTCAAACGGATCATGAAATCACAGCTCGAAACAGGAACGCCTTACATGTTCTATCGGGATACAGCAAATAGATTAAATCCTAATAAGCATGCCGGAATGATTTATGCCAGTAATTTATGTACAGAAATTATGCAAAACATGTCAGCGACGACAGTCATTGAGGAAGAAATAGATGATGGAACGATTAAAGTGACAAAGCAGCCTGGAGATTTTGTTGTATGCAACCTCTCATCGATATCGCTTGCCAAGGCTGTCCAAGATGATGTTCTTGAAAGATTAATTCCGATCCAAGTAAGAATGCTTGATAATGTCATAGACATTAATACTATTGAAGTCAAGCAAGCATCAATGACGAATAAAAAATATCGCGCGATAGGCCTCGGGACATTTGGCTGGCACCATTTGCTTGCACTAAAAGGCATGACTTGGGAGAGCGAAGAGGCTGTCCAGTTCGCGGATGAACTATATGAAAAGATCAATTATATTACGATAAAAGCGAGTGTTGACCTGGCAAAGGAAAAAGGAGGCTATTCGCTGTTTACGGGATCTGATTGGGAAACTGGTGCTTACTTTGAAGACCGCGGCTATAAAAGCGATGCTTGGCTAACGTTAAGAGAAAAAGTCAAAAAGCACGGCATACGAAACGGCTATTTAATGGCGGTGGCGCCAAATTCATCAACAGCCATTATTGCCGGTTCCACAGCATCCATTGATCCTATTTTTCAAAAAGCTTATTCCGAGGAAAAGAAGAACTATAAAATTCCTGTAACTGCACCGGATTTATCACCGGAAACAACTTGGTATTATAAGTCCGCTTATCATATTGATCAGCTGTGGAGCATTCGTCAAAATGCGGCAAGACAGCGCCATATCGATCAATCGATTTCATTCAATATTTATGTTCAACATAATATTAAAGCAAAGGTTTTGCTTGATCTTCATCTTGAAGCCTGGAAGCGGGGATTGAAGACGACATACTATACCCGCTCGACTTCTGTTGAAGTAGATGATTGCGAATCATGTGAAAGCTAAAGGATATTCAAAAAGTCCGGGAAACATGTGCTCTTTCGCCGGCGCATATTCAGTGAAGTGTTGCCGCTTCTCGTCGCAAAGCTACAAAGATGCATATTCATGCAGCGGCTTTGCCGCGCCTCGAACTACTTGGCACTGTTTGTCCTCCTTTTTGAACTTTTATATAAAAGGAGAAAAAATCAATGTCACATTTAATGAAAAGAAAATTATACGACCCGACAGCCCCTAATGCATCAACAGGTATTATTAACGGCAAAAGCTCAAATGTCTTAAACTGGGATGATACGAGATTTAAATGGGCGTACAGTCTTTATAAAACGATGCTTGCCAACTTCTGGACACCATTTGAGATCAATATGTCCAACGATATAAAGCAATACAAAAATGAATTATCTGAAAAGGAACATGACACCTTTAATAAAATTATAGGTCTGCTTGCTTTTTTGGACTCGATTCAAACGGACTATTCTCATAGAATTGCAGATTACCTGACAGATTCCAGTTTATCGGCACTGATGACTGTGCTTAGCTTTCAAGAAGTCGTTCATAATCAAAGCTATTCATATGTATTATCCAGTGTAACAACCAAACAAAAGCAAGATGAGATCTTTGAGTATTGGAAGCATGACCCGGTACTGCGCGAGAGAAACGATTTTATAGTCAACGGCTATCAAAACTTTGTTGATCATCCATCGACACAAACATTTTTAGAATCTATTATTTATGATGTTATTTTGGAGGGGCTTAATTTTTATTCCGGTTTTGCCTTTTTCTACAACTTGGCAAGGAATCAAAAAATGGTTGGCACATCAACGATGATTAACTATATTAACCGTGATGAGCACCAGCATGTTAGATTATTTGCAGAGATTTTTAAAGAAACATTGAATGAAAATCCAAAATATAATACAGCGGAATTAGAAAGGTTTGCTGTTGAAACATTTCAAAAGGCGGCAGAATTAGAAATCAACTGGGGCAGATATATCATAGGGAACGAGATTCAAGGAATCTTAATGTCTGACCTTGAAGCCTATATTCAATTTATGGCTAATTTGCAAATCCGCAAGCTGGGATTTGATGTTAAGCCATTTCCTCAAGCGCCAACCAAGAATCCTTTGAAATGGATTAAAGCATATCAAGACGTTAATATGGGCAAAAGTGATTTTTTTGAACAAAAATCGAGACAATATACTAAAGTCACCGATGAAAATGGTTTTGATGAGTTGTAATTTTCACATGTTATTTACTTATTAGCCTTTTGACCCGTTTTGTGAGAAAATAAAGACATAAGGCTATTAAAGGAGGTTTTAAAAATGCCTCTGTGGTTTAGAAAAACACTTGTTGTACTTGTCGCGATATTAACACTCGGAACAGTAGTGCCAACATCGTACCTTCATACAGAAAACAAACCAACAGGTGAAAAAATACACGAAGAATCAAATGAAGCTTCAGTTCCCGAGCTTTCATCAAAAGAAATAAATGATATTGAAAAGCCGGCTGAAGAAAAGAGCGAAGCATTAAGCTGGCAAGACATTGTAATGGATTGTCAAACAAAAGAAGAGATAACTAAAGCGTTAGAATCATTTGCGACTGAAGAAGCTGTTAATAAAGGGATGAAAAAGTTTGGTCCTGTTATTGGCAAACAAATCGGGGACACTTATCAAAATGATATTGCTCCTAAATTTGGCCATGCTGTAGCTTCAATGGTTGAAAAGAACAAAAATGAAAATTTATTAAGGCATTTGGAAGTCAGCAATGACCCTGCCGGCGGCACCGGTGAACGAATTCTCCACTTTTATGACAGCCGTAACGGCAAGGAGTGGATTAAGTTCCATGTAAGACGCGACCATCCGCCGAAGGAAGGATATTGGTTCAATTTTCATTACCATACCAATGAAGACAACTTTCAAGTTCACCATGAATTAGGTAAGATTTATTGGGACAAAAATACACCGCCTCACTGGCAGGTATAAATACAATCCTTTTTGTCTTTAACAATATCAACAGAAAATTTAAACATCGTTCTTAATTTCAAAGAAGTCTTGTTAAGCTTGCTTCAATTAAGTTATAATATTAATACAAAAAACGACATAATTTGAACTCGTATAATCGCGGGAATATGGCCCGCAAGTCTCTACCGGATTACCGTAAATAATCTGACTACGAGTGGGATATAAACAAAGGTGTTCTGTCACCTTTTGTTTTATTTTGTTAAAACATAGCCCAAGGGCAGTCTCACTCATTATAGAGATAGACAACCCTTGGGCTTTTTCTATTTCAAAAAAGGGAGGCAGCTGTGTGGAATTTTTAAAGCAGCGTATTAGAGAAGAAGGAAGAGTTCTTGACGGTGATGTATTAAAGGTTGACCGTTTTTTAAATCATCAGATTGATCCGCATCTAATGAAAGAAATTGGTCAAGCTTTTGCAGATAAATTTAAAGCAGCGGGGATTACCAAAATTGTCACAATTGAATCATCCGGTATCGCACCGGCCGTAATGGCAGGATTAATCCTCGATGTTCCAGTTATTTTTGCCCGAAAAAAACAATCACTGACATTGAGAGAGGATCTGCTGACGACTGAGATTACCTCGTATACAAAGAAAGAGAAAAAGGAAGTCTATCTCTCAAAGAAATTTTTATCAAGTAATGATCAAGTGCTGATTATTGATGACTTTCTGGCAAAAGGAGAAGCGGCTTTAGGTTTGTGCCGTTTGGTTGAACAATCGGGAGCGAATGTCGCCGGAATCGGCATTGTGATAGAAAAGGCATTCCAAAGCGGCAGAAATAAACTTGATGAAGAAGGGTATAAAGTCTATTCTTTAGCACGAATTGCATCTTTAGAAAATAATGTTGTGACATTTGTCGATGAGGCGGCTCGCTAATAAAAGGGGAGACTTTAACTATGAAACTTCAGCCTGGAAAACTATTATCCTTGAGCATTCAGCATGTTTTAGCTATGTATGCAGGAGCAGTTATTGTCCCGCTGATTATCGGCGGGGCGATGGGTATGGATGCAAAAGACTTAACCTATCTTGTTTCAGTTGATTTGGCGGCGAGCGGGATTGCGACATTGCTTCAAGTTTGGAAGAATAAATTTTTAGGGGTAGGTTTACCGGTTGTCCTGGGATGTACATTCACTGCAGTTGCGCCGATGATCGCAATTGGCAAACAATTTGGTCTTTCGGGAATTTACGGTGCAATTCTAGTATCAGGTATTATTGTATTTATTCTTGCAACGTTTTTTGGTAAAGTGATCAAACTGTTTCCGCCTATTGTGATTGGAACAGTTGTTACAGTGATTGGCATAACGCTAATCCCGACGGCTATTACGAACATGGCTGGAGGACAGGGTTCACATGATTTTGGAAGCTTAAAAAACCTTTCACTTTCATTTGGAGTTCTGCTTTTTATCATTGTCATGAACAGGGTATTTAAAGGGTTCGTACGTTCTATTTCAATATTAATCGGGTTAGTTGGCGGTACAATTGTTGCTTATTTTATGGGCATGGTTGATTTGACACCTGTTAAAGAGGCAAGTTGGTTCCACATTCTTGAACCGTTGCACTTTAGCGTACCGTCATTCCACTTTAGCGCGATATTAACAATGACGATTGTTGCCATTGTTAGTCTGATAGAATCGACCGGCGTCTTTTTTGCATTAAGTGAGATTTGCGAGCAGCCTTTAGACGATAAGGCACTTGAACGCGGCTATCGTTCAGAAGGCTTGGCAACAATTATTGGCGCTTTATTTAATGCATTGCCATATACAACTTTCTCGCAGAATGTCGGGTTAATTCAACTATCTAAAGTTAAATCAAGGAAAGTTATTGTTGGTTGTGGTTTCATCATGGTAGCCTTAGGATTTATCCCAAAGATTACTGCATTTACCACTTTGATTCCAAGTTCAGTATTAGGCGGGGCTATGGTTGCTATGTTTGGTATGGTTGTCGCAAGCGGTATTAGGATGTTAAGCCATGTAGACTTTAATCGTCATGAAAATTTATTGATCATTGCCTGTTCGGTAGGCTTAGGCTTAGGAGTATCTGTACAGCCGGACTTATTTGCAAAACTGCCAAGCGGTATTCAGCTTTTAACTAATAACGGCATTGTTGCCGGCAGTGTCACAGCGATTGTGTTGAATTTTATTTTTAACGTGAAATTTAAAAAAGCTAAACAGAAATCAGAGTCACCAGCATCATCAGCATCATCGTATACGGAAGAGGCGCATGCAAGGTAACTTCTCTGTTTTTTGATTACGAGCAGAAAATTAAAGGTGACTATTTATTGAGCTGTCTTATCATTGTAAGACAGCTTTCATTTTTTAACTCTGATATTTATCTATTAATATTATAGATAAAACTTATTGAAAGGTATTTTCAAAGATATCCTTTTGTGTTAATCTTAACTTAACAGTCATATAATTAATGAACTCTGCTAGGGGTGCCGTAATTGGCTGAGACGGATATTTTCCGAACTCTAGAACCTGATCTGGTTTGTACCAGCGTAGGAAAGTGGAGCGCTAAATATTACAACTGTACGTCTAGTTGAAATAGTCAACCGCTTTCTTTTATAGAAAAGAAAACGGTTTTTTTATTTTTTAAGAAGGTGAAAGCGTGAGAGAACTTCATGTTATTACGACGGGCAAGGATTCTGCATACCAAGCGGCATCGAAAATAAGGGCCATCATCCCTTTCATCACAGCGGTACATGTTAGGGAAAAAGAGCTCTCACAAAAGGATTATATTCAATTTGTTCAAATTCTCCTGAATCACGGAATACCAAAAAATAAAATAATAGCCAATAAATATGTCGAAGCCGCAGGATTATTAGGTCTAAAAGGCGTGCATCTTCCTGAATCGGGTGAAGCTCCAAATAAGGTTAAACAGCTTTATCCCGATTTAATTGTAGGGTGTTCCGTTCATTCAAAAGAAACAGCAGTGAAAAAGGAAAAGCAAAATGCAGATTATCTCTTCTATGGCAATGTATTTCCGACTTCATGTAAGCCGGGCCTTGCGGGGAAGGGATTGTCATTGCTATCAGATGTTGTTAAATCAGTATCAATTCCGGTGATAGCCATTGGAGGCATCTATCCGGAAACGATCAATAAAGTAAGACAAACAGGGGCACAAGGTGCGGCTGTTATGTCGGGAATTATGAATGCAGAGGATCCCGGCGGCATGTGCCTAAAATATGTAAATTGTCTAAAGGAGGAGTGAGTGTTGGGAAAAGTTCATGATGTGATCATCATTGGCGGAGGTGTCATCGGCTGTTCAATCGCCTATTACCTGGCTAAAAAGAAGCATAGTGTTTTGCTTTTAGAAAAAGATCGTATCGGCGAAAAAGCATCCAGTGCTGCGGCAGGAATGCTTGGGGTTCAGTCAGAAATAGAAGAAGAAGGTCCATTATTTCAGTTAGCAAGAAAGAGCCGTGATCTGTTTCCTGATTTATCGGAAGAGTTGAAAGATTTGACGGGCATTGACATTGGTTATACGAAGAGCGGAGCGTTAAAACTTGCTTTTACACCTGATGAACTCGAACGCCTTACAAAAATTGCAGAGTGGCAAAAAGATAATGGCGAAGAAGTTATTTTAGGTGACCAGCGCATGATCCTCGATAAAGTGCCGGCAGTTTCTGATCTTGTTATAGGCGGACTATATTTTCCAAATGAAGGTCAAGTCCACCCTGTTGATTTAACCAATGCTTTAGCGCGCGGGGCTATGCATTACGGGGCAAAAATTCGTGAATATACAGACGTTTTGGATTTAGAAATTAAAGACGGCCGTGTTCAAAGTGTGAAAACAGCAGCAGGTACTTATTATAGTCACTTGGTGATTATAGCAACAGGTGCGTGGAGCCAAGTATGGTTTTCTCATCAACCGCATATTAATATTTACCCGGTTAAAGGAGAGGTCGTTTCAGTAACGACGCAATCTTCAGCGTTAAAGTCAACATTGTTTTCTGAGAAATGCTATATTGCACCAAAAAGGGGCGGAGAAATTTTTATCGGGGCCACTATGAAACCCTATGATTATGATCAATCGGTAACAGCGGGCGGGGTCCAATCGCTCCTCAAACAGGCGATAGATATTTTACCGATACTGAGTGAAGCAACATTTAACCGTGTATGGAGCGGACAAAGGCCGCAGACTAATGATGGATTGCCATTTATCGGGCGGGATACATTGTTTGATGGATTAATGTATGCGACGGGTCATTACCGCAATGGTATTTTATTAAGCCCTATTACAGGTAAGCTGGTTGCCCAAATGGCAATGACCGGGAAAGATGTGCCTGAACTGGCTCCCTTTAATGCCAGCAGACTATTAACGCTGAATAAGGAGGTGACAATGCGTTGAATGTCAGAGTCAATGGCAAAAACATTAATCTTCCGGAAAGTATTTCAACGATTGACCAACTATTAACCCATTTTCATATAGAAAATAAACTGGCCATTGTTGAAAAAAATAAAGAAATTATCGATCGAGAGACTTATAAAAGCAAGTCATTAAATGAAGGCGATCAAATAGAAATTGTTCATTTCGTAGGAGGCGGTTAATATGTTAAAAATTGCAAATAAAACGTTTAATTCACGGTTGTTATTAGGCACAGGCAAGTTTTCTGATTTTAATGTACAAAAACAAGCGGTCCTTGAATCTGAAACAGATATTTTAACCTTTGCTGTTCGGAGAATGAATATTTTTGACGCCAATCAGCCTAATTTTTTAGAGCTGATTGATACTGATCAATATACACTGCTTCCAAATACGGCAGGTGCTTCAAATGCTGAAGAAGCAGTCAGGATTGCCCGCTTGGCAAAAGCGTCCGGTTTGTGTGACATGATTAAAGTTGAAGTCATAGGTGATCAAGAGACATTGCTCCCTGATCCGCTTGAAACTTATAAAGCATGTGAAACGCTTTTATCTGAAGGTTTTATCGTTCTGCCTTATATTTCTGATGATGTCATTCTTGCAAAAAGGCTTGCTGATTTAGGTGTACACGCGGTTATGCCTGGGGCTTCCCCAATTGGTTCCGGCCTTGGTCTTTTAAACCCTACTAATCTTCAATATATTATTAATAAAGTAGATGTCCCAGTGATTGTTGATGCCGGTATTGGCTCACCTGCTGATGCAGCGATGGCAATGGCGCTTGGTGCGGATGGTGTGCTCCTGAATAGTGCGGTATCAGGTGCACAGGACCCGGTCAAAATGGCAAAAGCAATGAAACTGGCCATTGAAGCGGGGCGTTTGGGATTCGAAGCAGGACGGATAGATAAGAAGCTTCAGGCGACGCCAAGCAGTCCTGTAGAAGGAATGAGTGTCGTTGACTGATCGATATTCAAGGCAAAAGCTTTTTAAACCGATTGGTGCCCATGGACAGGAAAAAATCAGGAGCAAACATGCACTCGTTGTAGGCGCCGGGGCCCTGGGTGCGGGCGCTTGCGAAATGTTGGTCAGAAGCGGCGTCGGGAAGGTAACAATCATTGATAGAGATTATGTGGAATGGTCTAATTTGCAGCGTCAGCAGCTTTATACTGAAGAAGATGCCAGATTAAGAATGCCTAAGGCAGTGGCTGCCTGTCAGCGCTTAAAGCAGATCAATTCTGAAGTTAATTTGACCCCGGTCGTAGCTGACTTTTTCGGGGTAGACATTTCAGCTGTGATACAAGGCGTAAATGTCATCATTGATGCGACAGATAACTTCGAAACCCGGATGTATATTAATGATATTTCGCAAATGTACAATATTCCATGGATTTATGGCGGATGTGTGGGGAGTACAGGGATAACCTATACCATTATTCCCGGTGAAACACCTTGTTTTGAGTGCCTAATGGGGAAGGTTCCTTTTAATGGTGATACATGTGATACGGTAGGTGTGATTGGTCCGGTTGTTCAGTGGGTGTGTTCTCAACAGGTGACTGAGGCGTTAAAAATTTTAGTTGAAGATTTTACATCATTGCGGTCAACACTCTTATTTACGGATTTATGGGATAATGAGTGGTCAAGCATTAAAGTCAATACATTAAAAAGGGAAGACTGTCCCTCTTGCGGCAGGCATCCTGTATACCCGTATTTAAATGTTAATAGAAACACCAGGACGACAGTTTTATGCGGCAGGGATACCGTTCAAATTAGACCTGGCAAGGAGTTTCACATTGATTTCGAACAGCTGAAAAAACAGTTTCAACATACAAATCAGCAGGTTGAAGCCAATGACTTTCTTATTAACATTTATTTAAATGACAAACGGCTTGTTGTTTTTCGCGATGGCCGTGCGCTCATCCATGGCACTAAGAATGAACAAGAAGCCAAGAATATTTATCAACAATGGGTATTACCGGTCATTAATAACGGTATTTAAAATGAAGAAAAGGCGGTTACCCACATTATCAACAATATCCACAATTTCAAGGGGTCAGACCCCTTGAAAAAAATGATTGTAAATTTTTTAAAAATGTGATAAATTGGTAGTATTCAAGCAGGATTGGAGCTGGAACTATGGTTTGCTTTGTCCATGATGTGGTGCTTGCAGAATAAGGAAAATTCACATTGAGTTTTGTTTACAATGAGGACAAACAGGGCCGAGAAGTTCGAGGCGCGGAAGCTGCGAGGATCGGAACGTAGTCAGAACCTACGTGAGAACCGGAGCGGCGACGCAACGAAGAAATTCGACAGCCAGGCAGCTGCCTTAACATCATCCTGAGCCTTGCGACGAGAAGTTAGAGACACTTCCCCGAATATGCTACGGCGCAGGAGCACCTGTTTCCCGGAATTTTAAACATCCTCTATGGTGGGTTTTATTTATGCTGCCTTACATCATCATGCGGCGGGGTGACCATGATCCTCTTTAGACTTAACATTTGCGGTCTATGATGGACGTGGGATAAGTGCGTCTATCAGGGCCTTTTTTGTTTTTATCCGGTCTTGTCTCCTTTGCGATGATGAAGGCATTATATGGCATAATTTTGTCACTTTAATACCTTTTTAAAGTCATCATACAAGGGAGGAGAAAGACGATGAGATGGAGAGATTGGGATACAAACCTTAAAATCCGGCTATTAGGCGAAGGCATCAGCAATTTGCTGTTTTGGATGTACTTTCCTTTTATGTCGATCTACTTCTCAAATACATTCGGCAAGGAAAAAGCAGGTTTGTTACTTATCGTTTCTCAAGTCATTGGTGTCATTGTTGGTTTGATCGGCGGTTACTGCGCCGATCATTTTGGAAGAAAACGAATGATGGTACTCTCTACTGCCGGCAACGTGATTTGTTTTATTTTCTTTGCTTTAGGCAATTCACCATGGCTGACATCGCCAGTCCTTACCTTTATTAGTTTTTCAGCTTTAGGTTTGTTTGGAGCATTATATATGCCGGCAAGTCATGCCATGGTTGCGGACGTCGTACCTGAACGTCACCGGGCATCGGTATTTGCCGTTTTTTATACATCTATTAATATATCTGTTGTCCTTGGCCCTATTTTGGGCGGAATATTCTTTTTCAATTACCGCTTTGAACTCCTTGTTGTTTGTCTTATTATCAGTATTATTTTAACGATTGTTTTACAAAAATTTATTCGTGAAACAACACCGGAAAGTAAAGGTGAAAAAAAGGGGCCGCAAGGTGAGCGGGGGAAATGGACCCATTATATTTTTCAGCAATTTGCTGATTACAAGATCATTATAACTGATAAAGTCTTTCTAATGTTTATTATCGCAGGTATTCTTGTAGCCCAAACATTTATGCAGCTGGACTTATTAATGGCTGTATATTCTACAGATCATGTCCCTAACCAAAATTTAATATCCATTGGCGGATGGTCAATTAAGATAGATGGAGAGCATGCGTTTAGCTGGTTTGTTTCAGAAAATGGCTTACTTGTTTCCCTTTTAACCGTATTTATGACAAAATGGATGACAAAATATCGTGAACGAAATGTTTTTATCGGCTCAGCTTTGCTATACGGGATAGGAATCATTATTTTCGGTCATACGGTAAATGTTTGGATTTTAATCATAGCGGTTGCTATCTTTACAGCAGCGGAATTAATGGTAACAGGCATACAGGAAAGCTTTGTTTCCAAGCTTGCACCTGAACATATGAGGGGGCAATATTTCGCCGCTGCAAGCCTAAGGTATTCAATCGGCCGTTCAATCGCACCATTAGCAATTCCCATGACTGTATGGTTCGGTTATTCCTGGACATTTATCATCTTAGGCGGATTTGCGTTTATAAGCGCCGCTCTCTATGGCGGTATGTTTAAGATGCTTGATCATCACAACAAGCAGCAACGAAAGGCCGCGGCAATAAAGTAAAATAAAAAAAGATAAATATTCTAGAAAATAATAAGGAAAAAACGGGTATTCAATATGCCTGTTTTTTTCTTTATATTTTAAGCCGCCACTCTGACCAAACCACATTAATCTAATTCCCCGTATCTTTGGATGGGGGGATTAATTTATGGATCATCCTTGAAGAAAAGGAAATAACATTCGACATTTACGAATTTAAAAGGTTATGAAGATAGCCCAATCAATTAAATATTGGACCCCATAGACTGAACTAAAAGGCCGAAGAGGTGCCCATGATGTCCTTATTTAATAACGATTCCTTATTCAATAACGATTATTATTTTACCAGAAAATATTATCATAGGCATCGGGAGGACAATTTTACTCCTGCTGATGCCCAAAAAAATCGTTTGAGGAGAAACCTTAATGAATTTATTGGAGCAGCAGCGGATATGGAAAATGCTTTAGCAGACGCAATCAATACCGAGTGCAAGATGCTTAACGAGAATGACCTAACACCGGAACAATTATCAATATTTACAAATAAACTAGAGAATTTATTAAAACTTACAATAAAAAAGGAAATTGTTTTGGAATTTTTGATCGAGGATGCTATCAAAGCTTTCGAAATATCTGAAATATAATCGCAATTGTTGCACGACTTGTTATTACTGATGCGCCCATTAACTTACAATAAGTCCCTGAATAGGGATAAGGAGGCTTAGAGAAATGATGGATCCGAATAATGATTTTAAAGGAGCTGCAGCCAGGATTGAAAACGCTATTGCTTCTATCCTGGAGGTTGCTGCAGCAACAGGAGACACAGGCTTTATTGAACGGATCACACGACTAGCAATAAAAAAGGGAGTTGTATTGGAGCTCTTATTGGAAGCAATCGATCCTCCTATGCACGATGATAATCAAGCTTATGTCGCAAATACTGGTAATGACACCGTTCCGTTTGGAGAAGACCATTTAGAGTAGCAATTAATCAAAACGGGCCCCGCTTTATGTACAAAAACAGATAATACCGTTGACTCATTCATTGATACGGCAACAACATCGCTCCTGAATCAATCACTCAAATAAGACGTGTACTTTAACTAACGTGAAAAATGTATTTTGCCATGCGCTATAAAAAAGTAACAAATAGATCAGGGTATTTATTAGTTTCAAATGATCGGCATTCTGCATTAATTATATTTACGGGGACATCCTCCGAGATCAAAGTAAAGGTGTGTATTTAAATTGGCAAAACAACTTAACAAAGCGCTATCTTTTCTCAAAGAATTAGATAAGGATATCAGAAAGGCCGAGAAAAATATCAGGAAGATCAAAAAAGCTGTTAAATAACAGATAATAATAAGAATATATTTGTTTAAACTAATTTGATTGCCTAAATGGCAATCTTTTTTTTAAATTACCGCATGCCCATCAAGCTAATATCGACAAAAACCGATTCCCTAAAATAAAAAGAGAATCGGTTTGATTTGATGTCATTTAATGTCTATTTCAATTTTTTGAGGACTATTGGTTATATTGCGGTTCTTCTTGTTGGATTTGTTGAAGTCGTGGTTCAAGTTGATCACAAATCATTTTAGTTTGTTGAGCAGCATTTTGATAAAGCTGTTTCGCCTGTTGGTTGTCGGTTCCTAAAGCAAATGTTTCTAAACTTGCGTGAGCACTTTTTAAACTGGCTATTGTTTGTTTCACTTGGTTAATGACTGTCATTTGTTCGTCCCCTTTTTATTGACTAGACATATTTTCATTCTTTAAAAAGTACCCATCTTCAAGATGGCACTTTATAATAAATGTAATATTATTGGTATTGCTGTTGTTGATTTTTTTGTTGATTTTGTTTGTTGCCAGTAGTATTTTGGGCTGTATTACTAATGGCTTGAGCGGTTTGATCAACAGCATTTGTAGCGATATTTTTAGTTGCTTCAAGTGTATTTTGAGCTGCGTTAAAAACAGCCTGGGTCCCGGTATTAACTGTATTTGCTACTGTATTTGCTGCATTTTGATTCTTGTTATTTTGGTTTCCTGCATTTTGTTGAGCGCGATTCTTGTTTTGGTTTGGCATTTTATCACCTCCCACATTATATTGTGAAAAGATATATCTAAATAACCATTTAATTTCTGTTGTTAGAGGAAAGTAATGGGGAGTTCGTTATAGAACAAGATGGGGTACAGTTAATAAGGCAATAAGTCGTTGCTCTATTCCTGGCAAGAAAAAAAGCGATTATGATACCATAAGTAAAGAGAGCCGGAGATCACTTTCCTAATCTCTTCAACAATTTCAATCAATTTCTTTTTATATCCTTAGATAAGCACCTCAATTAATAACTTTTTTTAATATCGTTCGAATCTTTTTTAAAAATTATTAATGGGCACTAATGGGCACTAATGGGCACTAATGGGCACTAATGGGCACTATTAAAAATAAAAATAAACTCTCCTTTAACCATGAATAACCTTTAAGGAGAGTTTTTTACTTATTATTAATTAATCCATCATATCCTAAATTATTTACAGTTTGTGCCATAACGTGGTAGCCTCTGATATTAGGATGAATATGATCTAATGATAGCAAAAAGTTTTGTTTTCCGGAAAAGGCGGTATATATATCGGCAACTTCAATGTGGGGTTGTTTAGAGAAACTTGCGAGATGAGCATTAAATTGTTGAAGCCAGGGGTCAATAAATTTTATCTTTGGGAATGGATTATATATGTTAAACAATCTCAAGATAAAAGGTTGGTTCTTGTCTGCATGGATTTGATGTATTGTATCGATGATTTTTGAAATATTAGCCGTTGCATTGCTCAGAGATTCTTCAAGAACTTCCTCATTTTTATTCATTAAAAAATTCTTGCCGGATTTTATAAGATCATTTCCTCCGGCTGTAAGGGTAATAATTTCAGAATGACATATGTGCGAAGTTATTTCAGGCAAAGATAAGCTGTCTAAAATCTGCTGAGAGGTAGTACCAGTTTTAGCAAAAATATTGAATGAAATGGGCCTTTGCAGAGACTGTTCCGCCATAAGCCGGTATTCATTTACAAAACCCGGATTAAAAATTCCCGCGCCGACACCAACTGTTAGAGAATCACCCAAGGCCACGTAATGGAAAGGACAAGGGTTGCCGTTGCTTAAAAATGCCATCACGTACACCTCGTTTTTAATAGAGTTAATATAAAATATGATTTTTAAATATTAAAAGTGACGGAGTAAACATACATATCCGGAAGTTTATGAATAAATAGGATTGACAAGCGGCCGTAAAGTGGGGATAATATTACAAATACATTGCATTGTTCGGAAACTTAAGCAGGGGGCGAATGAATCATAATGAAGCATACTATCACGTTTATCGGGGCTGGGAATATGGCAGAGGCTATTATTACCGGACTTATAAATACAGGCTGTCCAAAAGAACGTATTTTTGTAACGAATAAAAGTAATAACGAGCGTTTAATATACATGAATAATAACTACGGCATTGGTGTTAACCACGACCGGGAAATAAAAGAGTTGATTGATCAATCTGAAGTCGTTATTTTGGCTATGAAACCAAAAGACCTTTTTCCAGCTTTAGATCACCTCAGGTCACATTTACAAAATAATCAGTTGATTATTTCCGTTCTTGCCGGTACTTCTTCAAAACAAATTTCCGATTATCTTGGAACACAAAATCCGATTGTAAGAGCAATGCCGAATACATCGGCAACAGTAGGTGAATCAGCGACGGGAATTGCTCGGGGAGCCAATGCTGACGATTCTCACCTTCGCATTGCCGAAGAAATTTTCTCAGCTATTGGTACGACAACTATTGTCGATGAGGAAGACTTGCACCTTGTTACCGGGCTTGCAGGCAGCGGTCCCGCATACATCTACAGAATTGTTGAGTCCCTTGAACAAGCGGCTGTAACATTAGGGCTTGAACAGGAAGCGGCAAAAGCACTTGTACGTCAGGTGATCGTCGGAGCTGCCGAAATGCTGAAAGATTTAGATGTTGACCCTGGGGAATTGAGAAGAAAAGTCACCAGCCCGGGCGGCACTACGGCTGCAGGACTGGAGGCATTAGAGAATAACCAGCTGTCAAAGGCGCTCTTTGAAGCGGTTAAGGAAGCAACAATAAGATCACAGGAACTAGGGAAGCAGCAATATTAGAAACTCGCCGAAAGGCGAGTTTTCTTTAATGGAAAAATTGGTTCATTTGTTACAAGAGATTTAACCATACAAGCTGCGTGATATTTTATAAACTAATTGTAGGAAGACACTTAGACCGAAAAAGGTGATATGATGCCCTATGGTATTAATATTTTTAATATGAAGATCAACGGCGTCTCAAAAAACGGTAATGTTGATATCGGCCCGACAATCCAAAACAGCCACACTGCCAACTCTAAGGCGGTAGGTCCTTGCCTGGCATTTGGGGACTTCTCTCCGTCAAACTCACTAAGTTTTAATAATTATTTTGATCCGGATGTTGCTGACCAAGGTCAAACTGGAAACCCGTCATCTCCAGCCTCCGGACAAATATGATTTGCGAATAGAATTTTTAAACAAATTTACTTTCTTAATAAACCGCCTTGTATTAACACAGGCGGTTTTTGTCTATGGATATTAATCTAATTGCTAAATCAACTTCAATCATAAGGTCGAAAACTTTATAACGGAGATAAGTTATAGGAGTTTTTCTATTATTTCTAAAACGTTACAAGTCGATAACGATAGGTTAAATAATGTCAGATACTGTTGTCACCATTTATAAATTAGTATAAGTTTAAAAAGAATTAATTCTTATTATGTATAATTTAGTCGACGCAATGATAAAGATTGTAGAAATTTATACATATTATTTTTATTAAGCTGATCAGTTCATATATATCGTCAAAATATGATTATCTACTCGAGTCAGATAATTCCATTTAAACTTACTATTCAAATTAGTAAAATCACAAAAAGTTAGGTGATAAAAAATGAAAAAACTACTGTCAACATTAATCGTAGCAGCTGCAGTCCTTGTACCTGCCGCTCAAAGCTTTGCTTACACTGTTCAGCCGGGTGATAATTTATCCAAAATCGCCATTAACAATCATACAACTGTACAAAGTCTTCTAAATCTTAATCCGCAAATTTCAAATGAAAATGACATTTATGCCGGAAGTAATATCAATATTTCCAGTGCTGCCAACGTTTCTGGTACTTCTAACTCTTCCAACGTGTCGAGTACTGCTTCTACGTCTTATGATAGAGAGCTTTTGGCCAAACTTGTTCATGCTGAAGCAGGCGGTGAATCATTTGCAGGAAAAGTAGCCGTTGCTGCCGTTGTTCTTAACAGGGTAGACAGTCCGGCATTTCCAAACACGATTCAAGATGTCATTTATCAACCAGGCCAATTCACGCCTGTTCAAAATGGCATGATTAATAATACACCTGATCAAGCTGATTATCAGGCCGTTGACCAAGCCTTTGCTAACAGAGGGCATGTCACCAGCTCGCTTTATTTTTATAATCCATCTATTGCCACAGACCATTGGTTAGATCATCTGCCAACAACAGAAGTTATCGGCCACCATGTTTTCAAACAGTAAATAAAATCACTTATGAAAAAATAATCTTTATTACAATATAGGGTGACAAAAAGGGACAAAGAACACCTCCTGAACATTATTTATAAAATAAGATTCAGGAGGTGTTTCTTTATATTAGTTCAAGGCTAATTTAATCCGGCAGAGATAAGATCCTGATGTCCTATTTTTTCCTTTTTTGGAATGTACGGATATTTTTCTTCTTTTTATTGAATAAGATTTTATAAAAAGGGAGATCGGGAGGGATATTATTGAAAAATACATTCACGATCCTTGAATGCAGGAAATGCAATAATCCTTATAAGGTTAAGCCTGAGAAAATTGTCACTCAGAACGCAAATATCCAGTGTCCACATTGCGGAACCGTGGTTAATAATTTGTCTGCCATAGAAAAATATTATCAATCGATTAATGATTTTAAAAAACGTTTAAGCGGAGTCAAAAAGGAATAATATGTATGCCCTTTTCGAAAAATTTAATTTTTTATCATTTAACCGAGAAGACCCCCTCCTCAAGCTTTGCTAGGTGGGGGATGAATCGGATGTTTTGGGGCTTTTGACATTTCGTTCTTGCCTTTGTTTGCTGTATCATCTATAATAAGGCTAAGGTTTAGAACATATGTTCCTGTTGGGAGGCAAAAATGAAAAAGGCTTATTTTTCGAAAAGAATCTATAAAAACGAGCTGTCTTGCTATCTCATTCATGAATTAAATGGTGTGCTGTAAACTTTCAACCTGACCAAGCGTTATGCGTTCCATTCTTTGGTATACACCTGTCGCCGGAAAACTGAAATACATGCGCAAATTTGGTATATCTATTCATCAAGCCGCCGCATTCACTATAGGAAGGCNCACTTTTCAATGTCAATACCCCTCATCAAAGTATCAACTTACATGATCATCATCTCACAGAAAATGAACGAAAAAAGTTATTTAAATCATTGGCTTAATATCAACTTATGATTAAATCAATCAAAGCACCATTGTACCAGTCTTTTACTCTAGTCACCGGAGCAGATGGCTATTCTAGGAGCTGGGTGCATTATAATGAGTGCCGCATTAAACCTCTATGCTTATTTGAAGATGGTGAACCTTCTTGTGCTTGCTTAGACAGGGGACACAAGTAGGTCATTCGCAAGGAATACGTCGGATAGTAGGTATAGTTGTACCCTCTTGTTGAACGGAGGGGGTTCTAGGTTTCTTTAACTAGAATCTCCCATCTCAAGCTGGGCTAGGTGGGAGTAGTTCAATTTGGATTCATTATGACAACTTAGCAGAACAGCTTTAGCAAAACAAATGAATTTACTTTTTAAAAATTAGTTTTTAATAACTGCCTCAGTCATTACTAAAGCATAATCAAAATAAAAGTCTCCTAAATAAGATATATTAAAGTCTATTAAGATTAAGGAGCAATTTTATTATGACATTTAAACTTTTCTTAGATCCGGGTCATGGAGGCAGTGATCCTGGCGCAGAAGGAAACGGTCTCAAAGAAAAAAACATTACTTTAGAAATTTCAAAAAATATCCATGATATTTTAGTTGATGAATATAGCGATGTAAGTATTAAAATGTCCCGCACTGGTGATACCTATCCAACTTTAAATCAACGGACAGATGAAGCCAATGCGTGGGGGGCTGACTTTTTCCTCAGTATTCATATTAATTCCGGCGGCGGAGAGGGATATGAAGACTACATTTATATCGATTTATCCAATAGATCAGAAACAGGTCAAATCCGTGATGACATTCATACAGCAGTGATCAAGGTCAACGACTTAAACGATCGTGGCGAAAAGAAAGGGGACCTTGATGTTTTAAGAGATACAACCATGCCTGCGGTGCTGACAGAGAATGGTTTCATTGATAATGCAAACGACGCAGCTAAAATGAAGGATCCTTCGTGGATTACAGAGGTTGCCCGCGGTCACGTAAACGGTCTGGAAAAAGCCTTTGGGCTGAAAAGGAAATCAACCGCTGGAACCTTTTTAATACGTGTCAAAGCCGATTCACTTTGGTATTATAATAAGCCTGATTGGAACGCCAAAGCCGGTGTTGTTCACAAAGATGAGGTATTTACTGTAGTTGATACGTTAACAGTCAGCGGTTCCAAAATGTATAAGCTCAAAAGCGGAAATTATATCACTGCAAACCCTGATTATGTCGAGAAAGTTTAAAAAGTTCCCGTAAGGAATGTCATGCTGTTCAATATGAAATAACCGGTTCACTCTTTACAAACTAAAGTGTTTGAACCGGTTTTATTTCGTATGCACTGTATAACTTTTCATTCTTGTGAATGACCTATATCAAGCCATTTATTAATCGCATATGATAAAATACGCTATCTTCCTTATGGGGGTATGTTTTAAATATGCTTTTTTTAAAAACTGAATAGACATTTGAGGTGTATATCGTTTGAGTATTGAAATTATTATTATAGGCTTTATAGTTGGCGGCTTGGTTGGGTTGACCGGAGTTGGAGGGGCTTCTTTACTTACTCCCTTTCTGATTTTTTTGGGAATTAACCCCACCATAGCCATTGGTACTGATTTTGCCTACAATACAATTACAAAAATGTTTGCTGCCTTTCAACATGTTAAACAAAAGACAGTGGATCTTAAACTAGTAAAATATTTAGCTTTTGGCAGTTTACCTGCTGCAGTTATTGCGAATTTAATATTCTACTTCTTTTTATCTGATTATTACAGTGAGAAATTAATCGTTTTATTTCTTGGTATTGTTCTCATAGTTGTATCACTGACAGCATTAGTTCAACTCGTATTTTTTCGTGAAATTAATAGTCCTTGGAGACTAAAGCCAATTAGAGAGAAGCGAAATATTACTATCATTGCTGGAATGGTAATAGGAGCTGTTGTCGGAATAACTTCAGTAGGAGCAGGAAGTCTTTTTGCTTTGTTCATACTATTTTTTTACAATCGAAAATCCTCAGAAGTTGTTGGAACTGATATTGTTCACGCTTTTTTTCTTGTTTTGGTTACCGGTCTCCTTATGGCAGGTTACGGACATATAAATTATGTCTTAACAGGCAACCTTTTAATTGGTTCAATACCGGGGACGATTATCGCTAGTAAACTAACGAAAAAGATTCCTTCCTCTATCATCCGAGTATTGATTGTTATTATCATTTTATTTAGCGGCATCAAACTTATTATGAATGGTTAGAACCAAAAGAGTTAACTGAAAGCTATATGCTGAACTAAACAGTGATTAAAAGCCCAGCCTAAAATTGCCGGGCTTATTTTCATACTTTAAGTGCCCGGCAATACCTGAAAAATATCTATCGATCAAAGATCACAGAAATGGGAACTTTTCTACTATCATTTATCTATACAGGATGAAGAAACAATTAATACGATATAACAGGGCCGTTCATATTTGCAGAATGCACCCTAGATCTTCTAAAGGGGGTAGATAGAATGCCGAAATTTACCACAGGGCCAATTGAAAATACTGGTACACCTTCTGCAACTATTAATCTAAAGTTTTTGAATAACAGCAAAAGCACGGCGGTTGTGAGGGCAAAGGTCTTTCATCTCGATGGGGCGAAACGTAAAATATTTGATACAGGATTTTTAACTATTGATCCTAAATCGTCTGCATTTGTTCTCAATGTTGATGTAAGTGGAGAAGCTCAATACGAAGTCCAATTCAGATCCAATTTAAGTAATAAAGAAGTACAGTTTTCAAGTTGGGGATTCAGAGACAATGGCAGGGTAAATCCCAGCCAACGAGTATTAAACTCAGAATTGACTATGCGATAACCTGAAAAAGAGGATCGAAGTGATCCTCTTTTCAAACTTTAAGAAATTGCTAATTTGCAGTTTTACGGCGAGAAGCGGCGCTGCGCCTTTGAATATGCTGCGGTGAAGGAGCACTTAATTATACAGAACCTTTAATAACTTGCCTGAACATCAGAATACCATTCGTAACGGAACGATGTGATATTTGTATTCATACCGTAATACAAAAGTACTTATTTGCAAGTTTGGGGGATTAGGCAATGGGAGGGCAATCGAAAGCGGTATGTATATTAGGGATGCATAGAAGCGGAACATCGATGATTACGAGGTGCTTAAACTTACTAGGTGTTGATCTTGGAAATGATTCAGACTTAATCATAAAAGGAGAGAAGTTCAATCAAGAAGGGTATTGGGAACATAAAGAAATCATGCTAAGACAGCAGCAAATACTTAAGAAGTTCTCAAGATCATGGGATACACAAGTGCCGCTGCCTGGGGAATGGTGGAAAAGGAAGGATATAGCCCTTCATAAAAAACGCTTAAAACAAATTATTATTAATGAATTTATTGATAAGAGGCTGTGGGGCTGGAAGGATCCCAGAACGAGTTTACTTCTTCCAATGTGGCAAGAGTTTTTTCAGGAATTAAATATCAGTCCTACTTATGTGATTGTTGTAAGGAATCCCTTAGACGTCGCTCATTCCCTTAATGAGAGAAATGGATTCTCTAAGATAAAATCATTTCAAATCTGGGGGCTGTATACACTGTCATCATTGCACTCGTCTATAGGTTCAAATAGAACGCTTATTCATTATGATAGTTTTATAGACAATTGGGAAAATAAGATAAAAAAAGCAGCAGAGAAAATTGATATTATTTTGCCCTGCTCCAAGGAAATAAAAAAAACTGTTGATTCTTTTATTCAACCAGAACTTCAACACAGTAAATCAACTATTGAGGATTTATTAAAGGAAAAGGATGTACCAAAAGACATTGCCTCACTCTACAAGCTTATTCTTAAAACAGACGAATCACCCGAATTGATTGATTCGGAGTATTTCGAAAAGTTCATTCGTGAAATGTATGAAGAATTATATGAATAACCCATTTGTGCAGACACATTTAAGGCGTCTCTTGCTGCCTAAACATCAGCCTGTTTAAAGCAAGACAAGTTTCTGAATAGCCTTTTTACGAATAAATTATTAATAAAGCTTGGACAGATGTTTTACTCAAAAAAAAGTACACAACTTATGAAAGTCCCGGGAAACGTACTTTAAAGGGGGAATGAGCAGGTGGGACATTTAAACGAAAAATATAATGAAAATTATTTTTTGGGCGGCAAAGATTTATTAACAAACAAAGATTATGGACTATCAGGTTTTAAAGACTATAAAGAAAATAAAGTACATCAGCGGTTTGCAGATACATTTAAGTTTATAGAATCCCTTATTGGTCATCTTAAAGATAAAAGGGTGCTGGAAATCGGTTTTGGAAGAGGTGAATTAATTCCATTTTTTCTTAGGGAAAAGATAGATTATTATCATGGTATCGACTTTAGTTCTGATGCTCTGAAAATCGCCAAAAAACATTATTCAGATCCTAAAGTAAAATTAGAAATGAAAGAAGCTAAAGACTTAAGCGAAAAGAACATTTATGATGTTATTATATTAAATCATGTCATTGAACATATTCCAGTATTTGAAATGGAGGATATATGGAAGAAACTCAAAAATGTTTTACATCCAGATGGGGTTATTATTCTCAGTACGCCGCTATATGATAATCCGAACGAGTCAGATCAATTGGATGAGATCCATGCTACGATGGGGATGCGCTGTAACAAACAAACGATTGATACTATCTTAAAGATGAGCGATCGACACGATTTGTATTGTGTAAAGTGGGAGCAAAACTTTTTCGGGTTTGTAAAAAAAAGGCAACATCCTTTATATTCAAGCCATGTTAGAAATCAATTGAGTCAACATCAAAAATCTTGTAAAGCAGGCCGTTTGTTAATCGGGTGTGTGGCAGAAAACAGTGCTAAATATCGTGAACAAGCTTTAAGATTAGTTCAGTCCATTCGTTGGTTTGGCGGAAGTATGGCGGGGGCAAATATAGTTGTGTGTATGGTGGAAGATGCGGATCCATCTTTTGTAGATGAGCTTGGGGAGTGGGGAGTGTTTGTTCGGGTCGTTAAACGTTTTAGCAAAGAACATGCGCCTTCAAACAAGTTTAGATTTTTTGAATTATCGGAAACGGCGTATTATGATACAGTAATACTGATGGACTGCGATACTATTGTTGTTCAAGATCCTTTAAAGTATATTGACGGTAAAAAATTTCAGGCTGCAATGGCAGGCAAGGCAACTGTTTCACATGATACGTTTGAAAAACTTTTCTCTCATTTCAATCTTCCTTTCCCGGCAAAAAATTTTAAGGCATCTTTTAAAGGCAAGCCGATGATTTGGTACTGCAATGCCGGCGTACTTATATTTCCACAAAAAATTCTGCCCCCTTTTCTTTCAACATGGAAAAAGTATGTCCATGATTTAATTGAAAATAAACATCTTCTTGATAAATTCTTTTTTTGTGAACAAGCTGCACTGACTTTAGCCTATTTTACAGAAGATATTCCTTTTGATGAACTCCCTAAAGAGATGAATTATCATTTAAACCCAAAAATTTTATACAAAGGCACAAAGGCAAAGCCTATTATCATTCATTATCATAAGTATATTAATAAACAAGGTTATTTGATGGAAAATACACGGGACGCCCATTTATTAAAAATGATTAAGAAGTTTAACAAACGCTTAAGAAAGTACAAAATGGCCAAATTTAAAACAGAAAAGTAATAACTTTCTTTAACAAATTGCTTCTTAACAATATCTGTAAAAAAACTGGATTGAAAAAAAGATCGTTTCAAAAAGAACGATCTTTTTTTAATTAATGTTTAACAATCCTGCCCAAGATGATGTGACTTTACTCTTAAAACAGGGGGTCTTCCTATTGAATGATATTCAATGTTAAGCTTTCTAACTTCATCTAATGAGAAACAATTTCGCCCATCAAAAATAATAGGTTCTTTCATTAATTGACAGGCCTTTCTTAAGAGTGATCCGGTGACTTCATTCCATTCTGTCAAGAGGAAGGCAAGATCAGCATTCAAAAGTGCTTCATCTAAAGAACCTGCATATTGTATCCTGCTTGGAAGAATGGTTCTGGCTTTTCCAATTCCGGCTGGATCATATGCGATGATCTCAGCGCTTTCTTTCAATAATTGTTTTGAAATGGGGATAGCGGGTGAACCCCTTACATCATCAGTATTAGGTTTATAGGTTAAACCTAATAAAGCCAACCGTTTTCCCAATAGATTTCCAAAATATTTTTTTGCTTTTTCTACAAGTAAGGTTTGCTGGCATTCATTCACTTCGATAGCCGCTTTTGTAATGATCGGTTTATATTGTATGTCCTCTGCCATTTTAACTAATGCTTGCGTGTCCTTTGGAAAGCAGGAACCGCCGTATCCAATCCCAGCACTTAAAAAATCGGGGCCAATTCGCTTATCTTGTCCCATTCCCTTTGCCACGTCATCAATATTAGCTCCTACTTTATCGCAAATATGAGCCATTTCGTTTATAAAACTAATTTTTGCAGCTAAAAATGCGTTAGATGCATATTTGATCATTTCGGCGCTGTAAATATCGGTTTTGAAGACAGGAACTCGGAACGGTTTATATACCTCCTCGAGAATACTTGCCGCACTTTCATTCTCAGAACCAATAACAATCCGATCACCGTAAAAGGTATCATTTATGGCTGATCCTTCACGAAGGAATTCCGGATTTGAAATAATGTCTACTTTTATGTCTTTTGTTAAATTGTCCAGGATCAATTCTTTTATAAATTTATTAGTTCCAACTGGCACAGTACTTTTTATAACAACAATGACGTCTTTTTTTATATGACAGACAATGTCTTTGGCTGCTCGGACAATAAAGCGAAGATCAGCTGATCCGTCCTCCTTTTGCGGGGTCTCAACGGCTATATATATGATATCTTTATCAGCAAGCCCCTGATGATGATCTGCTGTAAAGTGTAACCGGCCTTTATTGATATTGGTTAACATTAATTCATTAAGCCCCGGCTCAAAGATCGGTGAAATACCAACGCTCATTTTATTTATCTTGTCTTGATCAATATCAATACATGTCACATCATGACCGATTTCGGATAAACAAACGCCTGTTACTAAACCAACGTATCCTGTACCTAATACAGAAATATTCACTCATATCCACTTCCAACTGTCTCATTTTACTTCCTTATTTAGGTGCTGTTATATAGTCAATATATGATTTTTATGGATAATTGACCCGATACATCAGTACATTTAATGGGGCAAATATGGAATTTCTGAAATAGTTAAAAGTTTAAACATACATTAGTAATGGGTTGATTTTCAAGAGGGAGAGTAAATAAAATGGATAATTTTAATGAATATTTACCTCTAATAGGGATCTGCGTTTCGGAAGAAAAACGATTAATGTGTGAATTGGTTGAAAGAAGAATTAAAAAGTTCCTTGGTAAGGCAAACTTTATAAGGTTTTATATTGAAGATTTAGATTTTGAGATGCTTCAAGTGAAAGGGGATGTTTTTGAGAAGGATACGAAAGAATGGAAAGAAGGCATATTTCCCTTTCCTGACGCAATTTACGTCCAATGTCATATTGATCAAGAGGTATTAAAACAAATTGAAGAAGTCATTGGAAAGAAGGTATTTAATAATTTTATATTCGATAAATGGGAAGGATGGTCTCTTTTGGCAAAAGATCATCTGCTTAGAGACAATCTTCCGGTAACAGTGATATTAGAAAGTAAAATGGACCTTAAACAATGTTTGTTTATGTATCAGGATATTATGTTAAAACCTGTAGATGTCAGTAAAGGACACAGCAGCAGGGGGATTTTTCGAGTAAAGCTGAAAAAGGATGGGAAGATAAAAGTGTTTTTTGCCAAAAGGCTAAAAATGAAAGAAAAGGAATTTTCATCATTCAAGGATTTTTTTAATTGGTTTTCTGGCAAAACCTCGGCTAAGGATTATATTATCCAGCAAAGCATTCAGACTGTGACGCGAGGCGAAAACATCACTGATATCCGGCTTAATATGAACAAAAACGCCAAAGGAAAGTGGAAAGTGTCTTGTTTGTTGTTCCGGGTTGCTGCAAATGGCAGTCATATGATTCCAAAGACGGCAACGGCCTTAACCATTGAAAACTTAATTAAAGTATATCCCCAGGATAAGATAAAATGGGAGGAAATAGAAAAGTCAATTATTCTTCTTGGCCATAAGATTTGCCATGTTTTTGAACAACAAGGCTATCATATGGCTAATTTAGGCATCGATTTAGGATTGGACGGCAGTGGACATTTATGGATTTTTGAAGTGAATCCGCTGCCATTTCCGCTCGATGGAACAGTAAAGGATCACTCTTTAACCAAACCTATCGAATACGCACTATCACTTGTTTCAAAGTAAAAAGGTATTTTCAAAACAGCTGGCATCCTTAATCTGGAGGTCAGCTGTTTATTTTTAACGCCTCTTACTATTTTATTCCCCCTTTTTCCTATGCACGCCAATTTGACTAAGAAGTTTTTTGTCAGTCATCCATTTATTAAAAGAACCTAAATCAATTTTTTTTACTTGATTCAAAAATGGGGTTAATAACCCCAACCTATTTAATCCTTTTAAAAGTACTTTAGGTTGATTCCGATTTTTTGTATATGAATTGACAAGATCTATAAGTTTAAGATCCTTTTTTTTAGTTACAATAATATGACGCAATGATGCATCTCTTCGGGTGAATTTTATACGTTCCATTTCTCTTATTATAAACATAAGCTGCTGTGATAAATGTTTAGTCATGGAACGCGTTTTTTTTAGATATTCAAGTAAAGTAGGTCCTTCAATGTATTCCATAACGATGTAATTTGATCCTGATTCATACAACTTTGGAACAATCGGGGAATCTTGTAATGCGGTTAATGCTTGCCGTTCCTTTAAGGCATCTTTTTCCCTGGCATAAATTTTAACACAACGATCTTTGGAAAGTTTGAACACAGCCCCCTGCAGGCCTTTTCCGATTAGAGGATAGGAAGTTGGATTATGAACAACTTCCACCTGTTGTCCATCTCTCCCCTCAATTTTAATGGATTTGAAGCCTTTCATTTATCATACCCCTTAAATTGCTTTTGACCTTTTGAAGAATGCCTGCTTTCATAAATTTAATAACTTAAGAGATAAATAGCGGATTATTTTTTCCGTTTCTTCTTATAGATAATATTCTTTGAAGGCATATTAAAGTTTCCATAATCAAAGACTGTGATTTTACCTGACTTTGATAAGGCTAAATTACTCCATTGAAGGTCCTTAGCCTCAATACCGTTATTCTTAAATTCATTAAACATTTCAGTTCTTTTTCTGTTGTAATAACTGCTTTTAGGCACCTTTTTACTCATTTTATCCATAATAATCCAGCCGTACCCAATCTCTTTAACGGGGCATAGATGTTCCCGTAATTGATCAGGGCAATGTTTATATATGTTAAATTCAATCTCGTTGTTTTTAATGCCCCTTTTAGTAATGGCTACTTTTAAGACATATCTATGATTAATGTCATAGACAATCCTGTTGCAGCCTGCGCCGATTTTTTTATAGTTAAGTTTTAATTTACTTTTCGCCTTTTTAACTCTTTGTTTTTTATCTAATGGTTTCATTTCCTTTAATTTGTTTATCCATGAATTTATTCTTTTTAAATCATCATTAGACAGTATATTGCTCTTATTAGACAATGACATTAAATTTATAATCCTCCTTTTTTGGAGAATTGCTCCGCAGTGCACACCAACTCCCAACTGCTCAAAGAATACCCTTGAAATCTCCTTATATCTTCTTAAATCTACCTCATAATATTAATGTCTAAAGTAACCGTTCTGCGCTCGCTATCCGGTTCTGTAAATAAAACTAACGATGGAACCAAGACAGGAGATGGGAGCTGGATATCTATTCTGGACCTGACCTCGTTTCTAACGAGTACCTCAATGTTAAGCGGGATAAACCCCTCTGCTGTTCTTGTTACATTCGCCATAAAGACAGTTCTTGGAAGGTTTTCTAAATCACTTTCCATACCATTGATTCGAATTCTGGCATTTTCAGCACCGAGTGTTTCTTCTAATGCAGTTATTTCAACTAATGAAGTATTCATTTTACCCATTGTTGCGCTGTCTCCCTTCATTCAATTGTTTTACTAATTATGGGGGATTGCTCTCGTTTCTAGATTATGTCTAAAGGCGGTAAGCGTGTGGACTAAAGTTACGAGCATTTGCGGATTTTAAAAAATAGAGGATTTATCCATATTAAGAGCCGGCCTATTTTTAAATAGAAGGTATCGATCAGTCAAATGCCATCATATATCTTAAAGTAGAAAATCTTGACTAAAGGAGTTCCTTCTATGATCCCGGATGAACAATTTTTAACTGTAGATCAAGTTTTAGAAAAATTAATAAAGGCCATTGAAGAAAGTAAGCCGCTTTCTCTTGTACGTATAGGTGACGGTGAAAACATTGTTTTGGCACAGGATTCTGTTATGACAGTTGAAAATGTTTTAAAAGAAAAATGGGCGCAGAAAGCCAATCAGGATCGAAAATTGAAAGGCGTAACCCTCCCAAACCTTACGCTAAGGGATCAAATGGTCGATGCTATAAAGGCAGCTGATATCGTTGGGATCCCTTTTTATAAAAATGATCCAATTCTTACTGAAAACCGATTGAAACGTGAATTAACCGATCAAGTTTTTAGCTATTTTCAAATTAACCCGCAAATGGTATGTCATACATTTGTGAACAGGGTTTTTGCTCAAAAAAAGCAATTTTGGAAAGAGCTGAGGAGTAAGAAGATCATGTTGATAGGCCAGTGGTCTGAACAAGCTTCTCAACTATTAAGAGAAAAACCTTATAAAATGAATATTTGTATAAATTTGCCCTTCGATCATAATTATCAAATGGATCACACCTTAGAAACGATAAGAATAAATAAAGATAATTTTGATATTGCCCTTATTTCATGCGGGGTAAATTCCGTTGTTATTGCTCAGAAAGTTGCTGAGATGACAGGAAAGATTGGTATTGACTTTGGGAAATCATTAATGTTTATGGTTCAAGGAAAAGCCGGTTTAACCCATTCCTCCAGGGGAGCAAAAATAGATTTACTGCCTTAAATTTTATCAAATGGGTTTTTTGTTCATAATCCTGCTGGGTGTTTACGTCTGGCAGGTTTTTTAATGGGAAACAATTCTGGGGAATTTAATGGAGATGCCGTGCCAAAAACACTGAATACCCATAAATTAAATTAAACAAATATAAGAATTCAGTTGTACCAGGGGGGGAGACGATTGGCAAAGGTAAGTAAAGCAGTTATCCCTGCAGCAGGTCTGGGGACGAGGCTGCTGCCATCAACGAAGGCAATGCCAAAAGAAATGTTGCCCATAATTGATAAACCAACGATTCAATACATTATTGAAGAAGCAGTGGAATCAGGAATCACCGATATTATTATCGTTACTGGAAAAGGGAAAAAAGCGATTGAAGATCATTTTGATACTTCCTATTTATTAGAACAAACGTTAAGAAATAAGGGCAAATTGACCATTTTAGAGGAAATACAAAGCATTTCCCGTATGGCCAATATTCATTATATTCGTCAAGGAACACCTAAGGGCTTAGGGCATGCGATTTGGTGTGCAAGAAATTTTATAGGTAATGAACCGTTTGCAATATTGTTAGGAGATACTCTTGTCAAAGATAATAAGTCATGTTTAAAAGAAATGATCAGTTTATTTGATGAGCACCAATCATCAATTATCGGTGTTAAGCGTGTCAATCAGTCTGAAGTAGACCGATATGGCATTGTTGATGTAATAAATGAGAACGGGTCGCTTTCAAAGATTTGCAAGTTAGTAGAAAAACCGAAGCAAGAGGAAGCGCCATCAAACTTAGCTATCTTTGGAAGGTATATCCTTACTCCAAGAATCTTTGATTTATTAGAAAAACAGGGGCCTGGGATTGGAAATGAAATTCAGCTCACCGATGCCATTGCGGCACTTCTTGATTATGAGAATGTGTATGCACAGGTTTTTGAAGGAAAAAGTTATGATATAGGTGAGAAATTAGGCTATCTCAAGACGATTATCGAGTTTGCGATGGAAAGAGATGATCTAAAGAAGGATGTCCTGGAATTTCTTAATGAAATTGTAACGAATAGCAGCAAGCTTTAAGCAGGCATAATCAAATTGAATAGCCATCATTGGTATTCCTCCCTAAATTAATTTTCTGGACACGGGAGGAACGCCGCCATTATAAACGTCGGTCAATGACATTTTTACATGAAAAATCTAGGTTGCAAATGAAAAGATTAAGCATAGGGTGTTAATAGCATAAAAATAAAAGGGCTGCTAGGTTCGGACACTTTAAAGGAGGCGCTGGAAAGCTGGATTATAGGAGGGATGATGAATTGAAAAAAATAAACAAAAATAATTTAATTGTAACTGGCATACCCAGGAGCGGCACTACTTTAACAACAGCTCTTATCGACAGTTTATCGAACAGTGTTTGTTTAAGTGAACCTGCTTGGCAAGCACGGCTTTTTAAGAAAACAAAAAACATTAACGAATTAATTAAACAAATAGAAAAGGACTTTGTAAAAATAAGAAAAAGAATTGTAAACCATAAGCCGATTGAAGATCGACGACATAAAGATGGTACATCATTAACAAACTATATTAAGTATGACGAGGATGGAAAGGCCAAAAAAAATAAGAATGCTAATCAATTTATCTTGCAGGTTGTTAATAAAGATTTTTTGTTGGGTATGAAGCATAATGCTCATTATTCCAGTATATTGCCTAATTTGGTCGAAAACAATTTCTTTTCAGTATTAGCCATTGTCAGGCATCCAATTCCAACGATATTATCTTGGCAAAATGTCAATTTTCCAATCAGTAAAGGCAAGTTGCCGGGATCAGAACGATTTTGGCCTGAAATTAAAAAAATTTCAAACTCCAATGATCCTTTACTTTTGAAGCAGGTAAGATTTTATGACCTTTTTTGCGAACGTTATTTATCATTAGCCGATCATATGACTCTTTTAAAATATGAAACAATTTTGGAATCCCCAAAAATATTAGAAAAGCTGACAAATAAATCTTATGAAACGGAAATTGATATCTCTAATCGTAATAAAAGCAAGCATTATCATTTAGAAATGGCTAATGACATTCGAGCGTACCTTGAACGTTATGCGCCGCATGCTCTTGAGCTATACTCTTTGGATGATTTTTAATTGACGGGAGGGTGAGAATGAATGGGTGACTTTACCATGAAATATTCGAATGCTTATTTTCTTGGCGAGAAAGATTTACTAACACAACTCCATTATGGTCTGTCAGGATTTAAAGAATTTAAAAAAAATGATGTTCACAAACGATTTATAGATATATTTCAATTTATTAAATCATTTGCTGGTGACCTTAAAGGAAAAGATGTTTTAGAAATCGGTTATGGCAGAGGAGAGCTCATTCCTTTTTTTTTAAAGGAAAAATGTCAAAGTTATCACGGTATTGATTTCAGTGAAGCAGCTTTTAATATTGCGAGAAGGCGTTATAATGATTCAAATGTAAAGCTTGTGATGATGGAAGCGAAAGATTTGCAAGAAAAGAATGCTTATGACGTCATTGTCATGAACCATGTGATTGAGCACATTCCGGTATTTGAAATGGAGATAGTATGGGACAAAGTTAAAAAAGCCTTGCGCCCCGGCGGATTTATTATTTTAGGTACACAACTTTACGATAATCCAAATGAAGCTGATCAAACAGATGAATGCCAAGAAACAATGGGCATGCACTGTCATAAACAAACAAAGGGTACAATTCTCAGGACTTGTCTCGAACAACAATTTGTATTTGCCAAATCGGACGGTAATTATATTGGACTCATACGTAAAGATGATCTGCATCTTTTTCCAACAAATAAAAAAGACAGCTTTCTTGCAACGCATCATCATAAGCTATCTGAAGCAGGTCTCAACATTGAAAGTCATTTTACAAAAGAAGATCTTAGAAAGCTTGTCCCAAAAGCCGGCCGTATGGTGATAGGCTGCGTTACCGAAAATAATTCGAAATTCCAAGAACGGACATTGCGTTTGGTTCAATCCATTCGATGGTTTGGCGGAAGCATGGCCGGTGTTAATATTATTGTTTGCATTGTTGATAAGGCTGATTCCTCATTTGTAGACGAGTTAAAAAAATGGGGTGCGTTTGTACGGATTGTAAAAAGGTTTAGTAAAGCTCATCCACCATCTAACAAGCTAAGGTTTTTTGAATGTCCGGAAATAAATTCATATGATACCATAATGTTTTTGGATTGTGATACGGTTATTGTCCAAGACCCGGCGCCGTATATTGACGGCAAGCATTTTCAAGCAAAAATTGCCAATGGATGCAGCGTGCCGCATGACGTATTTAAAAGGTTGTTTAAACATTATGGCCTTCGTATGCCAAGGCCTGAGTATAGGACATCTAATAAAAATCAAAAAACAATTTGGTATTGTAATACTGGCGTTTTAATCTTTCCCCAGCCAGTCCTGCAATCATTTTTTCCTGTTTGGAAGAGTCTTACAAAAGATTTAGCCGGTAAGCGTAAACTCATGAAAAAATCCCATTTTTTTTGTGAGCAGGCATCCCTAACTTTAGCCTTCGTTAAAAAGTCAATTCCTTATAAGCAGCTGACAAATGAAATGAATTGTCCGACGGGTGAAAAAAAATTAGATCCAGTTATCATTCATTACCGCAATTCAATAACGAAAGATAATTACTTAAGAATAAAAGAAAAGCATCCAAACGCACATTTAGTAAAACGAGTTCAGGCTTTTAATCATCGGTTAAGAGATTACCGGAAAAACCTTTAAGGGAAAAACCAGTAAATAATCTAAAGAAAGGAGAAATGCTATTTGGAGGAAAAGACGATCGATCATCATCTCATGCTATCATTGCAAAAAATTGAATTCAATTATGAAGGCCCGGAACAACCATCCGATAATCAAATGACAACCATCGCGGATTATAATAAGGATTTATTAATAAGTGTCGGACGCGGTCATGGCGGTTTATATATTTTTAATCCAAATAAAAATCGTTTCCAAAGAAAGTACAGCGGGATATTTGCCGGCTTAATAAAATATAAAGATGGATTTATGGCTTTAAGACAACCAAATGAATTGGTTGTATTCGATGAAGATTTAAAAATTAAATCGGTTGTTGAAATTCAAGATAAATCCATTAGCGGGTTGCACGGTCTTAAATTGTCTGACGATGGTTTGATATATATCATTTCATCAACTCAAAATAAGATCATCGTCTATGAAGAACAATCATTGGATAAGCATGCTGAATACACATTGTCTACGGCTGAAAAGGATGTACACCATATCAATGATCTTTTCGTAACAAAAGATACCCTATTACTTTCGATGTTTTCTGTATCAGGCGGATGGAAGGAAAAGCCGCCTGAATTATGGGATGGCGCTATTGTGGCATTTGATAGGCATGAATTTAACCCAAAAGGGATTGTCATTGACAATTTGATGGCTCCCCACAGTATTACAATAATTAATGACAGTATATATTATTGCGATTCTTTAAATCTAAATGTTTCAAAGTTTGATATGAATTGGAGATACAAGGAAGTCGTAGCCCAATTTACCGGGTTTACCCGCGGATTGCATTTTGATAATAACATTTTAGTTGTCGGTCAAAGTAAAATGCGCCATCTTCAGCATATGTATCAAAAATTCCCCAACATCTCTGTTGACGGCGGCGTTCATTTATATGATTTTGACAAGCAAATTAGCCGATTTATTAAACTGCCGGTTGGCAATCCATATGCGATTGTGCCTTATTAGCATAGTTAATAATACAAATGGAGGGAAGAAAAAGTGGATGTAGAAAATAGTCTAAAAAAGCCTATATTTATTGTAGGGTGCATGAGAAGCGGTACGACCCTTTTGGCTAAATTGCTTGGTGAACATCCAAGGATTATTCACTGCGGATTTGAATTGAAAAATATTTGGTCAAGGGAAGGAAAAGTACCTATGTCCTCTCCAAAAACGCATGATAAATCATGTCCCAGTTTAGATGAAAATGATGTTAGACCAGGACAATTAGAGCAATTAACACAAGCCTTTCATAAACGGATGAACAAAGTGATTAAAAAAAAGAGAAAGAATAAAAATGGTATTTTTTTAAATAAAAACCCGCATTTTTGTAATAAAATGCCTTTCTTAAATGCCCTTTTTCCGGATGCCCGTTTTATCTGGATCTATCGAGATCTTCCAAATGTTGTTGCAAGTATGAAGAAATTATTTGATGATAACTCGCATTATTGGCCAGTAAAGGAAAATGATGATGCTGCGCGGTGTTGGATATACCATCCAGAAGGAGATCTGCCGGAGAATATTGATGAATCCCGTTTCTTTCCAGGGGGGGATGCAAAGTATTTAGCCGAATATTGGTATGAAAACAATAAGGCGGTTTCAGAGTTTGCAAGTAAAATAGGTAAGGATCGATTATTAATTGTCAAAGAGGATGATCTGATTTCTAATCCAAGAAAAGTTCTTAGTCAATGTTTTCAGTTCCTTCATCTGCCAAATTATTATCCACAAAGGCTTATTCGAAAAATTGACAGCAACCGGAACAGCTTATGGCATCAACGTTTGACTAGAGAAGAGCTGCAATCGCTGCACAAGTTTGTTCTGGAACAAGGCACAAAATTAGATCATATCATCCCTGGAAGAGCTTTATTTACGGAGTATAAAAATAAGATAAAAAATACCATGTAAGCAGCCGAACAAATAAAGCGGGAGGGGAGACAATTGATTATTTCTCATAAATATAAATTTATCTTTTTAAAATCGAAAAAAACGGCTGGAACGAGCATCGAAATATCACTTTCAAGATATTGCGGAAAAAACGACATCATTACACCCATTGCGCCGGAAGATGAGGAAATAAGGGCCCGTATGGGGATAAAGCCGCAAAATTTCATGGATGACGATAATAAAGAGCCAAAGTTTTTTAACCATTACAAAGCAAAAAAAGTAGCTAAGTTAGTAGGTGAAGATATTTGGAATTCATATTATAAGTTCAGCTTTGATCGAAACCCATGGGATAAAGTGATTTCACATTACTACTTCAGGGCCGGGAAATCGAAGAAAAATATCAGTTTTAGTGAGTTTTTGAAAAGGAGGAAATTCAAGGGGGCTTACAACTTTCCGATCTATACCATAAATGACAGGGTAGCGGTAGACTTTTTAGGCAAATATGAAACTTTAGAAGAAGACTTAAAAAAAGTATGTAAGGAAATCGGCATTCCTTTTGATGGCTGGCTGCCAAATGCGAAAGGGAACTTTCGAAAGGATCGGCAGCATTATCGCAGGCATTATAATACTGCTCAAAAAGAATTAGTTCGGAAATATTTTAAGAAGGAAATTGATCTGCTAGGCTATGAATTTTAAGTCAATCCAGCGCTGCCATTTTTTTTGGCGGCTTTATTTTTACTTTGAAGAAAGTATAAATTTGCAATCTTCGCCTTCTAAGGCTTGCCAATCGGCAAGTTTTCTTTATTGTTAGGTTCCTTTTGAATGGTTTATACTAGTGCCCAAACTATTTTTAATAGAATTTCATAATATATAACAATATTTACTTTATTTGAATCAGTGCACTTTATAATGAATTCTCCATAAGGAAAAGGAGGATTAAAAATAAAATGTCAGCGTCCAATCATAGTTCTATCTTATCTAAAGACGATATCAAGCAAATAACCTCATGGGCAAAAAAAATAAAAAAAATAGATCATTTAAGTAAAAAGCAGAGAATCAATAAAGCAAAAAATGAATTGAAGCTGAAATATAAAGTCATTGGTGCAGGCCGTAATAGAATTGTCTTTGATGTTAATAACCGATATGCTTTAAAAGTTGTTATTACTGAAAAGGGACTCAAAAACAATGAGATTGAGTTTAAAATATATAAACACTGTCCTGATCATTTACGTAAACACCTATGCCCCGTAAAAGAAATCGGGTTCGGATGGATTATAATGGATAAAATGAAGAAAAAGGTTCCTCGAAATAAACTTTACAAAAGAAAAAAACAAAAATTGAAAAAAAAGTTTCAGAAAAACGGCATTGTACCGAAAGATGTAAAATGGGCAAATACAGCTTTATCAAAGTCAGGTGATATTACGGTTCTCGATTATGGCATTTTCAGCATACCTTCAAAGGGTATAAAAATTAAAAAAAGAAGGAAAAAGTAACCTGTAATGTATCTCTTTAAGCGGTAAGAATGCCAAGATAACAAACAAGACGAATAGTATCACCAATCAAGCCTGGGATCACTTCAAATGTGTTCCAAGCTTTTCTTCTTTATATTTTTCAGCCAACCAATCTACGAAAGCCCTTTCATCCTCCCGTAAATTCCTGCCCAATTTCTTTTCAATTTCAAAAGCAAGACAAGATGCTCTGTCAATGATAATGGTCATCGTTTTATTAATGGTTATCAACTCCTTAATTGGTCCTTTGTTCATAATAATACAAATAGAATAACAATTTGTCAACTTTGTGAACTTTTATTTAAATTTTAAATAAATGATAAAATGATTAAAGCTGCAAACATGAAGGAGAAAACGGGGAAAATCAATAAGGAACGGCACATTTTTTTTATTGCAGGATTTTTTGCTGTTTGGAAAAAAGGCACCCAAATACTTAAATCTTAATCATTTGGGTGTCTTAATGTGTTCTTACTTTTTAGCTATATTATTTTACAGCTTTTTTGACTCTCCGGATATCTTTTTCTGCCTTTTTGATATCCTTGTCTAATTTTTTGAGAAAAGATAGCGCTTTGTTAAGTTCTTTAGCCATTTAAATACACCTCTTTTACTGTGATCTCGGGGATGTTCCCTTTATTATATAATGCAGAAAGTAAATCGTATGAAACTAGTAAATGATCTGATCTATTTGTCATCACCATTTTAGTATTAAGGATTTGTCAACATTGGCAAGTCCGATTTTTAGCGTGGGATGTTTGTCTAATTTCCTTAAAATTAGTTATTTGCTTTAATCAGACTGCGGAAAATTCACATATTTTACTAAGAGATAGCTAATAAAGATAGTCACTTACTGTTAGAAACTGATTAAGCGTTTTAGGAGGTACTTTTAAATGACAAATATAAAACCCCATGGCGGTGTATTACAAATAAGAATGGAAAGTGAAAACGATATTGGCCGTATTAATAAAGCACTTACGGTGTCTAAATGGACGGTATCTGACATCGAATTAATTGGCATTGGCGGATTCAGTCCTCTTAACGGGTTTATGGGTGAAGAAGACTATCATCATGTTGTTAAAGAATTGCGCCTTTCGGATGGAACGGTGTGGAGTATTCCGATTACGCTTCAAGTGTCAAAAGAAGAGGCGGAACAATTGGATATTGGAGAAAGAGTTGCCCTTAATGGGGAGGATGGCGTGACTTATGGTGTATTAACTCTAAAAGAAAAATATACGCCGGATAAGAAAATTGAAGCTCAATATGTTTATGGCACAACGGAAGAGCAGCATCCTGGTGTTAAGCGTTTGTTTGAAAGCGGCGAAGTCTACTTAGCCGGTCCGGTCGTCATGGTGAATAGACCTAGCCACGAACCGTTTGAGAGTTTTTATATGACACCTGAAGAAACCCGGGAAATGTTCTCAAAACTGGGATGGAAGACTGTCGTAGGATTCCAGACGCGCAATCCGGTACATCGCGCACATGAATATATTCAAAAACTGGCATTGGAAAATGTCGATGGCTTACTGTTGCACCCGCTGGTTGGAGAAACCAAAAAGGATGACATTCCCGCGGATATCCGAATGGAAAGTTATCAAGCGCTATTAAAGCATTACTATCCAAAAGATCGTGTCAAACTCGCTATTTATCCTGCGGCAATGCGCTATGCCGGACCACGTGAGGCGATTTTACACGCCATTGTCCGTAAAAACTATGGATGCACACACTTTATTGTCGGACGCGACCACGCAGGCGTTGGCAATTATTATGGAACTTATGAAGCACAAGGGCTTATTAGTCAGTTTGAGAAGGAATTGGGTATGCATATCTTCAAATTTGAACACAGCTTTTATTGTAAAAAATGTGATCAAATGGCCTCGATGAAAACATGTCCGCATACAAATAATGAACGATTTATCCTAAGCGGCACGAAGGTACGTGAACTGCTGCGTAATGGAGAATGTCCTCCCCCGCAATTTACTCGGCCGGAAGTAGCTGAGATACTCGTGAAAGGTATGCGCAAGGATAAATGACGTTAGGAAAGCATAAATTGACACCAGCCAAGTTTTCTTTAATAACTCTCTTATTGTCATTTATTCCAATGACGTAAAGGATCAAAAGTGACGAAAGGATCATGCAGATATGACTGAAAATAGGCAGAAGGCAGATAACATCGTTTGGCATGAAGGGAAGGTAAGTAAAGATGACCGGAGAAAGTTAAACAAACATACGAGTGCGGTTCTTTGGTTTACCGGTTTATCGGGTTCGGGAAAATCGACGTTAGCTGTAGAAGTTGAACGTGAGCTCAATAGAAGGAATATTCGCACATACATTTTGGATGGTGATAATATCCGTCACGGTTTAAATAAAGGTCTTGGATTTTCTCAGGAGGACCGCTCAGAAAATATTCGCCGGATCGGTGAAGTGTCAAAGTTGTTTGTCGATGCGGGAATTATGACGTTAACCGCTTTTATATCGCCTTATCAAAAAGAACGAAATCTAGTAAGAGGGTTGCTCGAAAAACAAGAGTTCATAGAAATTTATGTGAAGTGCAGCCTGGAAGAGGCAGAAAAAAGAGACCCGAAAGGATTGTATAAAAAGGCCAGAAACGGGGAGATCAAAAATTTCACCGGGCTCGATGCACCTTATGAGCCGCCGGATCATCCAGATTTAATTGTAGAAACAGATCAATTATCAATAAAAGATTCCGTAAAGCAGGTTATCGAATTTTTAGAACGGAAAGGGTATATTTCTTCATGATTATAAGGCACCGAAACATCATTAATATTAATCTGGGAATAATTGTACAGATTGCTGTAGCAGCAGGCCAAAAGGTGATGCAAATTTATGATCAAGATCATGTTGATGTTGAACTCAAAAACGATTTATCTCCTTTAACCATAGCGGATAAACATTCGCATCAGACAATTGTGTCACAATTACAAAAATACTATAAAGATATCCCGATTTTAAGCGAAGAAGGTGCCGCTATACCTTATCATGAACGCAAAAGCTGGGATATGTTTTGGTTGATCGACCCGCTCGATGGGACGAAGGAATTTATAAAACGAAACGGTGAGTTTACGATTAATATCGCATTAATTAAAGATCAAAAGCCTGTCCTTGGTGTCATCTATGCTCCGGTATTAGACACATTATATGCAGCCAAACAAGGTCTTGGTTCTTTTAAAATTGAATCTTCGGCACAATGCCGGTTAGATGATGAAAAAGCTATAACGGAACAGGGGACGGTTTTACCTGTTTTTAATAATAATGATGTTGTTAGAGTTGTCGCGAGCCGTTCACATATGTCACCGGAAACAGCCGCTTTTATTGGAAAATTAAAAGATAGCCATCAACAAGTAGAAATGATTTCATCCGGAAGTTCATTAAAAATGTGTTTAGTTGCGGAGGGGACATGTGATTATTATCCAAGGTTTGCACCAACCATGGAATGGGATACAGCGGCTGGTCATGCCATTGTGGAACAGGCAGGGGGCGATGTTTGCATGGCAAATACTAAAGAACCATTAATATACAACAAGGAATGTTTGCGTAATCCGTGGTTTATAGTTTCACGATAGAAAGCCTCAAACAGCTTTAAGGATTATCAATATCGGTTGCACGAAAACCAAATATATTACAAAAAGGGGGTGGAAAATCATAACTCCAACCGACCTGGCAGAAGCGATCGTTTCACCGGGAACACTTTCATGTTTAACCGATGCTTCTCTATCCATAGATGATGCCAGTCAATGCGGCGTATTTACAAGTCCGCTTCAAGGTTTTCCAACAAACGGAGATTCTTTTGCCATCCTTAGCAATGGTATGGCAGCAAAAGCATTAATACCAGGGATGTACAGTACGACTAGCTATAATCCTGAAAGTGTTGATAGTGTTTCATTAAATTTGACTTTTCAGCTCCCATCAAATCCAGGGGATTTAACATTTGATTGGAAATTTGGAACAAATGAAGATCGACCAACATTTTTTAACGATTTTTTCAATGTTCTCGTTAATGGTACGCCAATTCCCGGTTTTCCGGTTACCATTAATAATGCTGCTTTAGAGCCTCCAAGTCCAAATGATATTTGTTACAAACTGGTCACCCCAACTGTTCAAACAACTGCCTTTGATCTTAGACCATTTAGCGAACAGATAATCACGGTCACTTTTGAGGTATCAGACTTTGGAGACTGCAGGGTTGATAGTGCCGCCTTTATTGATAATTTGCAGATCCAAGGGAGTGAGGCAATTTAGCAAGCTTCAGCTACTTTAGATCCTTAATGGGAAGCTTTAAAAAAATGCAGCAGAGACCTAATGGCTAGGTCTTTGCTGAAAAAAACTGTTTGATGCTGGAGGCTCTTGTTCATTCATATAAGAAAAAAAGGTGCACTGCGGCACCATAATTGGAAGGGAATATACAGATTAGACATCGAAAGTTTTAATGGATTTGAACCGGCTCCTTTTTATCGGAGTCACTAATAGATTATGAACTTCCTCTTAATTTTGAAAGGGACAAAATAGAAAACAAGCTCTAGTGGAGTCGGAATATCAATCTGACTCTTATAACATAAAATAGAAAAAGACAAGCTATTATCAATTTAATAATGAAGGATTTCTTTTACTATCTCCAGCATTTTGTTTATACGGTGATTAAATGTATGATTCATTAAGGCCTTCTTTCTCCCATTAGCAGCGATTAATTCCCGTTCCTCATCATTTGAAAGATAATAATTGACCTTGTTAAGAAAGTCTTCATCTGATTTAAATGAGACGATTTCTTTGTTTTCTTCAAAATGTTGAGGCAAATCATCAATCCATTGAATCAGCTGAAATGATCCGCAGGCTGCGATATCAAAGGTACGATTATTGATGCTTTGATTCACGATACCCGCGCTGTTTTGATTAGTTTTATAGTTATATGAACGGTGAGTATTGAGGACAATTTTTGCATTTGAATAGTAATCTGCAACTTTAAGGGGATGAATCCAGCTGTTGATTATATTTAATTTTTTGGTTGGTTTGTAGAATAACTTTTTTTTCCACTTTCCAATGACTTGAATATGAAAGGCTGTTTCATTTAAAAGTAACTGAACCAAACGAATACGTTCAGGATAAGAATGTCCGATAAAACAAATATCATTTGTCTTTTGTATATGGGGTTTTGGAAAGAAAACCGCCGGATCGGTACCTAACGGCAGATGATAAATGTTTTGATATCCCAGACTTTTATAATAGTTAACAGCGCCAATATCAATGGAAAAAACAACATCAAAGAAGGGGATGATTTCAATGGATCGATCGGTAAAATAAGGGTCTTCCGTTAGCCAGAGGATAGAATGGAAATTGTGATGTTTTATCCACTCTAGTGATTTTTTAGGTAAACGGTCTCCCAGCATGGTCAATACGATATCTGGCTGGAACTGTTCACAAAGAGATATAAATGGGCCTGGCTGTTCTATTAGTTTATAAAACTTAACTTCAACATCAGGAAGTTTATGAAATTCATTTAAAATACATTCGTCAAAAAATTGATAGATTCTTGGATAACCAGAAGATAGATATAAAACTTTCATTTTATGTCATCCACCTTTTAAAGTCTTCATCATTTATGTATTGAAAAAACCAGGCTGAAACCCTCAGTCAACCTGGTTTTGGCTATTTTCTTTAGGAATCATGATCATCTTCTATGCGAAAAATTCCGGCAATACTGCGGCAATCCTCAATAAGGGTCCCGGTTACCGGAGTTGAGCCGGTGGCTGAATCCATAAGCTGATTATCGAAGCTGAATTCCGCACAGCAAGTTTCACGATTAAAACGTTTTAAGGTAAAAATTGTTGGATCCATTCCGTCGACGGATACTGGTTGTGATGTGCCTTTGTTTAATATGAGTAATTTTTGCCTCGGGTGGTGATCATCTTTGTTTTCGAGCCGGGATAATAGCCCGCAAACACAGCCTTCACATTTTGTATTGCAATGATCTTTTTCCCTTTTAGTGCAGCCGCAGTCATTATCAAAAAGGCTATGTTTGTTTTCTCTCCTTTCGGATAGTTCACGTTCTCTTCTGCGTTTGTTGAAGCCGAAATCATCATCAATAAGGCTATGCTTTGTATTATCACTCTCGGATGATTCCCGATCTCTTTTTCTTTCGTCACAGTAGTCCTCATCAAAAATGCTTCGCATTGTTACCCCCCTCACTTATGGTACATGTACTTTTGGTCAAATTCATCGGGTTAATATACCATATTAAAAATGGAAGGGTTTTGCTTAGTTGTTTGACTATATAATAAAAAAATTGGGCCGTAAAACGCTATTTTTGTGGATTTAATGAAGTCATTAGCTCATTCAAATAAATCCCAAAATGCATTAAATATATAAGGGCTTTTCCTTTATATACCTATTATGGTTAATAGTTCAAAAACTTTAATCCCATTATTATATCCTGATTTTTCTAGGAATTGCCCCTATATTGGAGATGAAAAATTTTATTTAAGGAAGGGAGTTTATTAATGGGACATAAACGTTGTCATTCCCATAAAAAAGATAAAAATAAAGTAAAAGATAAAGTAAAAGATAAAGTAAAAGATAAAGTAAAACAAGAAGATAAAGTAAAACAAGATGATAAAGTAAAACAACAATACGATGGAAGAGTAAATCAAGAAGTAAATTTAAATATCAGTGATATTAATGCAGCTGGAGCGACCGGAGCAGCCGGAGCGACCGGAGCAACAGGAGCGACCGGAGCAACCGGAGCGACCGGAGCAACCGGAGCGACCGGAGCAACCGGAGCGACCGGAGCAACAGGAGCGACCGGAGCAACCGGAGCGACCGGAGCAACCGGAGCGACCGGAGCAACCGGAGCGACCGGAGCAACAGGAGCGACCGGAGCAACAGGAGCGACCGGAGCAACAGGAGCGACCGGAGCAACAGGAGCGACCGGAGCAGCCGGAGCGACCGGAGCAACAGGAGCGACTGGAGCAGCCGGAGCGACCGGAGCAACAGGAGCCACTGGAGCAGCCGGAGTAACCGGAGCAACAGGAGCAACAGGAGCTGCCGGGGGTATTCCTTCTGCACTTAATGCCGAAAATACAGCGGGGGGCTTAATCGCTGTAGGTGGTGCTGTTCCATTTGACACGACCATCAATTCGTTCGGAACTGATATTACAAGGGTAAATGCTACAACATTTTCGTTAAATACAGCTGGGTTCTATAGTGTAAGTTTCGTAATACCAACAACTGCTGTTACTTTATTAGGCGGAGCACAAGTACAAGTAAATGGAACACCGGTCGGACCATCCTTTACTCTTGCTACAGTAGGAGCGCCGCTCATTGGTCAAGTATTAGTTGACGTTACTTCACCACCGGCTACTGTAGAAATAGTTGTAACAGGACTCGGATTAACACTTCTACCGGGTGGAACTATCTTAATCGAAAAATTATCTTCATAATAAGAGGAGCCGTTTCGGCTCCTCTCAAATTTTGGGAATGTCTATAACATTTACTTAAGGCTTGCATAACTTAAAAGAGAAAATGCTAAAAGGGGGTCGGTTATTTTGGCAACCATCAGCCTTTGTATGATTGTAAAAAATGAAGAGGCGGTACTTAGTCGCTGCCTGGAATCAGTAAAAGAATTAGTCGATGAGATTATTATTGTTGATACGGGCTCAACTGATGAAACAAAAGAAATTGCCCGAGAAACAGCATTTATGATTTTAAATGGATTGATGATTTCTCCGCAGCCCGTAATTATGCATTTAGCAAAGCTAAGATGGACTATATCTTCTGGCTCGATGCCGATGATGTTGTTTTAGAGGAAGATAGAAAAAAATTTATGGCATTAAAAGGTCACTTGGATTCGTCGATTGATGCTGTATCAATGCACTATAATTTAGCTTTTAACTCTGAAGGAGATGTAACATTTAGTAATAGAAGGAACCGATTAGTAAAAAGGAGCAACCATTTTAAATGGTACGGGGCTGTTCATGAATATTTAGAAGTTGGCGGCAATATTATATACAGCGATATATGTATTACCCATAAAAGCAGTAAAACATCCCTGAGCGATAGAAATTTAAGAATTTATGAAAATATGCTAAAAAGGGGTGTCACTTTTACACCCCGTGATCTTTATTATTATGCTAATGAATGCTATGACCATCAATTGTTTGAAAGGGCTATTGAATATTACAATAATTTTCTGGACACAAATCAAGGATGGAGTGAAGATTGTATTAATGCCTGTGCCAAAATTGCTGATATATTTATAGAAAGTGATGATATGGATGAAGCCATACCATATATCTTAAAGTCATTCACATATGATCTTCCGCGTGCAGACCAATGCTGCAGATTAGGTTATATTTATTTATCAAAAAAGGATTTAGAAAAGGCTATCTTTTGGTACGACTTGGCAACCAAATTAGATGTCAAAAGAGTGGAAAAAATAGGCGGGTTTATTAATCATGCATGCTATACTTGGCTCCCCCATCTTCAGCTATGCGTTTGCTATGATCTTTTAGGAAATTACAGATCAGCTTTTTACCATAATGAAATGGCAAGAAAATATAATCCTAACAATTCCTCTATCATCTATAACAAAAATTATTTGGAAACAAAAATAAAGGAATTAGGTGGTCATTATGCCGACTAGTTGGTATCAAACAATTCCAGATATTATTGAGCATGTATTAATAGATCAGCCCCAATCTATTTTAGATATTGGTGTAGGGTTTGGAAAATATGGTGTCCTTTTACGTGAAGTTTTTGATATCCCATACGAGCGATATAATAAAGAACATTGGAACTTAAAAATCGATGGCGTTGAAGGATTTAAAGATTATGAGAATCCTATTCATTCTTACGTTTATAATCAAATTTATTACGGTAAAATACAAAATATTATTGATAGTTTAGATAATTATGATACGATACTCCTCGTTGATGTATTAGAACACTTTGAAAAAGAAGAAGGAAAGCAAGTTATCAGGAAACTATTAGAACATACAAATAAATCATTAATTATATCTACTCCTATATACCCGTCACCTCAACAAGATTATAATGGCAATGTTTTGGAACAACATAAAAGCAGATGGAGTCTTGTTGATCTGTCATCATTTGATTTTAGCTATAAGAAAGTGAAAATTGGTGATAACGGCGCCCATTTATTTAAAGTATATCCTTCATTAACCCAAAAAAACAATCAAGTTGAAAAAAAGCAATCCAAAACAAGGGCTAACGAAAAAAGAAAACTTACTATTGGTTACCTGATTCCACATCATAACGTCACAGGCGGCTTGAAAGTTTTATTACAGCAAATGAAAAAATTAAGAGAACAAGGGCATCATATCTATGCCTATTTTAAAGGAGAACAAGGCACACCTGTTTTACCAAGTTGGTTCGAACTAGAAGTTGATAAGGAAATCTTGGTCCCGACCCATGAATCTTTCGCTAATGTTATTGGAGAATGTGATATAGCTGTTGCCGGTTGGATAAATCAACTTCCCGAGCTGCAAAACGCATCAACTAAAGTTTTATATTATGACCAAGGTTATGAGTGGTTGTTTGGGGATATTCCAAATATTCAAGATGTTCCCTTTGTACGCGACTACTTAAAAAGTTGTTATCAAAGTAATATTACTATTATCAGTTCCTCTTCTTATATTTCTGAAGTAATTAAAACCCGTTATAACATTGAGACACCAGTTATTTCAAATGGTATTGATACTGATCTCTACCATCCAAATAAACAAGATGATTTAGGACATCACATAATAAGCCTTGTCGGCAATCCCTCTTTATCTTTTAAAGGCTTTGATGTCGCATTAAGTGCTTTAAAAAAAGTATGGTTTTCAGGGCAACGTTTTATTGTTAATTGGGTTTGCCAACATCAACCTTTAATAGATGAATTCCCCTTCCCGATTAATTATATTGTACAGCCCAGTGAAAAGGAGCTGGTGACTTGGTACCAATTAAGCGACATCCATTTGTTTCCGTCTTGGTATGAAGGATTTGGTATGCCGCCATTGGAAGCGATGGCGTGCGGGGTACCTGTTGTCTCAACGAAATGCGGCGGTGTTGAAGAATATGCAAAAGATCAGTTCAATGCCATTTTAGTGGAACCAGGTGATATTGATGGCATGGCTACAGCAGTCAAAGATCTCTTTGATAATCCAGAACTAAGAAAAACCTTAGCCAAAAACGGCAGGGAAACTTCAGAGAAACTTTCTTATGAAAAAGTAATTAATAAGCTTGAAGATGTTATGGTCGGTATTGTTAATCAATAAAGGGAATATAATGATTTTGGGAGTCATTAAAGTTAGTTTGATGGGCAGCTGTAATAGTTAGATAAACATCTAAATTTAATAGGTATTATAATGTAAGGTAATAAAATTTTTAGGAGGAAAGAGTCTTTATTCGAGTATTCCTTGATATATTTACAATTGACTTAATCCGTTCTTGTCATACCTGTTTTCCCTAATGAATGGCCCTCCCTTAAATACATTGGTAATATTTTTGTTTATTTTCAAAATCTATGCATCTAAGATAAATATCTCTATAAGGTTATTGTTACTAGTGGATTTTCTACAGCTACAGTTGAATGCTTTTAAAAAAATATATACTATCTTCTTATTTTTTTATTTAAAAGATATAAGTCTAGTCAAAGTTAAAGAAATAACCATATATATAAGTGAAACTAGAAATTATCTAGTTAATTCAAATCAGGGGGGGAAGAGCTTGAGCCATATCAATAACCATGACCATGACCATGATCATGATCGTCGCCATAACCGTCAACATGTGAATTTTCGAACTGTATTACGTTTTCTTGCAGAAACCGATCAAGTCATAAATGAAGTTTCGTTAATCAATGGACAAAGTCTATTTGGAGTTACAGTGGAAAGAGTATTTAATAATTTTGTGACTTTTAGAGAAATGGGCTCTGCAGGTACCGGTACTGTTTTGGTTCGAATAAGAGACATTGTATCATTAGATTTCGGTACATCTACTACTTTTGTACCAGTTTCATAAAGATGGATAAAAAGTGACCCGGGTTGTTATATATTACAGCCCGGGTTTATATTCTTTTCTATCCTGTTTAATAATTTAATTATGGGTTTGGAAAAAAGCAACAATATAAATATTAACTCAATATTTATATATTCCTTAGTAGAAATACAGCAATATTAAGTACATTAACAATAACCGGTCATAAAATAATTAGGAAAGGCGGGAAATTCGGCTAAAATGAAACTGCTTTTTATAACAAAGGACTTTAGTCAACATATCGAGAGATCAAGCTATTATCTTGCAGAAGAGTTAAAAAAACATACTGATTTAACTTTATGGCACGAACATGGTTATATTAATGATATTTTGAGGCAGCTGTCTTTTGAACCTGATTTTATTTTATTAAATGATTTTAAGCCTGATTATTGTCCTTTTATAAGAAGACTAGGAGATTCTCCCATTCCATATGGGATTATCATGCACGATTTAAAGTATAAAATGCATCTAAGAAAAAGTTTTATAGAACAAGAGAATGTTAGACATATTTTTTCAATTTATCGGGATCCATTTATAAAATATTTCGGAGAGTTTCAAGATCGTATGATTTGGTTTCCTCATCATGTTCCAGATTCAATATTTAAAGATTACAGTTTGCCAAAAACAACAGATATATTAATGTCAGGTGCTTTATGGCCGCATATTTATCCTTTTAGAAATAAAATGTATCAAGTACTGAAATCCCATCCTCAATTTAAATATATTCCTCATCCAGGGTACCAAGATGTGAATGAACAAAATAGCGATATATTCGTTGGAGAACGCTATGCAAAGCTTATTAATCAATCGAAAATTTTCCTTACCTGTGACAGCGCAGAACATTTTGCGCTTCTCAAATATTATGAGGTACTTGCATCAGGCACGCTATTATTGGCACCGTCAAACCCAGAACTTCAAGAGTTAGGTTTCGAAGACGGTAAAACGATTGTCGAAATTAATGAAGAAAATTTTATGGAGAAAATTCAATTTTATTTACAACATGATCATGAGCGGGAACTTATTGTAAAGCAAGGGCTTAATATGGTTAAAGAGCGTCATACGACAGCTAAAAGGGTTCAGGAGATTTTGGGACATATTCAAAATATCATCAATGGTTAAATGGAGTGGGACTTGATGGATAAAGTATCAATCATTATTCCGTTTTATAACGATCCATATGTAGACAGAGCGATCAAAAGCGCGTTGGATCAGACATATGAAAATAAGGAGATCATTGTAGTTAACGATGGTTCAACATCTTATACAGAGAAAATAAAGCCCTATTTAGATAAAATTGTATATATTGAAAAGGAAAATGGCGGGACGGCAAGTGCATTAAACACAGGTATAAAACGAGCGACAGGGGATTATTTTTCTTGGCTAAGTTCCGATGATTTATATGAAGCAGTTAAAATTGAAAGACAGCTGGCATTTATGAAAGGCTTAAATGCTTCAATAAGTTATTGTAATTATTATCTTATTAATGAAGAAGATAAAGTGATAAGTCATCCTGCGGGCATTGGCACCTCAGATAAAAAATTTTTTCTTGAATATATGTTAAATGGATGCATCATTAATGGCTGTACTGTTATGGTTAAAATGTCGGTGTTTAATGAAGTTGGTTTGTTTGACGAAAGTTTAAATTATACACAGGATTATGATATGTGGCTGCGAATTCTAGAATTCTATGACTTTTATTATTTAGACCAGCCTTTAGTTAAGTATCGTGTTCATAAAGGTATGGGCAGTCAAAGGCACAGGCGTGAGATTCCTAAAGAAATCAGGCTTGTGAAATACAGGCATCGAAAAAAGCTTTATTCACTTATTCAAGAAATAAAATAACAAAACCGCCGTTAGCCGGCGGTTTTGTCTGTTATAGATAAGAGCATCTGTTCAAAGTTATTAAAATATTGGATTGGGTCACAAATAGTGTTGATTTGTTGCCACGCATTTTGAATGATTTGTTCTCTTTGTTCTTTGATAAGAATAAGTTCAAGTCCTTTGCTGACAGCTTGATTGATATGACTATGATTGAAAAATTTCCCTGTTTTATTATCTATAACAAAGGCTTTCACACCGTCAGAATCTGTTGTAAGGACAGGGCAGCGGCAACTCATTGCTTCAACAACGGCATAGCCGAATCCTTCACTTTTTGATGTCGATAAAAGAAACCCTCCTGATTTCCCAATAGATGAATAATAAAACGGCATCTGTTCGTGAGGTATATTTGATCGGATTGTAAGTGAAGAAGAAATACCAAGTTTTTGGATAAGGTTTTGAAATTGTCTTCGTTCGCTTTTCTGCGCCAATGAAGCATCTTCAAACATCCAAATGTCTAGATTTGGTATGTGGTTCTTAAGGAGAGATGATATTTTTATAAAGTCACGCCAATTCTTATTTTGCTCTAGCCGTCCAACCCAGCCTATAATTGGCCGTGGGGGTGTTTCAACCTCTTGGTATTTAAATGTACGAAAGTCAAAGCAGTTATGAAAAGAAAATACTTTTTTGTCAGGGAGAAATTTTTGTATGACTTGTATCAAGTGAGTGGTTTGAGGAATGAGGATTGCATCGGCATAAGTTTTGACTGTCTGTACCCCGGGTTCAAGAAATTTTTCTACATTAACACCCGCTCCTTGCAGTTCATAGATTATTTTGCCCCGATAACCTAATTGGCGTAAAGTTTTAAGGAAATCATAATAGGAACAGACGATAATAACTTGATAATTCTCCCTATTAATGATTTCTTTTATTTCACTCGGATTGTTTGTAACAAATGTTTTAATATCCTTTATATTTTGCATACCCGAGCCTGACGTGATATATAGTTGGTGACAGGTGATGCCTCTTTCTTGGAGAATGTGACATCTTTGCCTGTTTAATGTCTCCATACCCCCGCTAGCCACATAAAATACAAATAAGACTTTCATTTATTCGCACAGGAAGTCTTTACCTGAAGCTGATTAAGGGAGGAATATGCTTCAATGAAGCCCTGTGCTTCCTCCTTTCAAAGCGTTATTTTATCTCCTGAACGCCATATCTAGTGAATTTCCCTTTATCGATTTTAATATATTCAATTGTGTATCTTTTTGGCACGATGGGAAAAGGTGTTTTTAACCAATTTTACCATGTTTGGCGTTTTATCCAATCAATTTGTGATTTGATACATAATCTATTAATTAGAAAGGTAAAATTAAATTCTGCTTATTTAGTAATATTACCCCATTTAATTTGGCTATTAGAAAAAATTCAAATAAAGCCCGAATTAAAAACCAAGGAAGAAGGCTCTATTTTAAAGAAGGTGAAGGTCATGAAGGTCATGACAATATTAGGAACAAGGCCGGAAATTATTCGCCTTAGTTTAATTATTAAAAAATTAGATCAGTTAACGGATCAACATATTCTTGTCCATACAGGACAGAATTTTACGTACCAATTAAGCGACGTATTTTTCGATGAACTTAAGCTTCGGAAGCCTGATTATTTATTACATCAATCAAAGCATAGTTTAGGTCAGCAATTAGGTGTTATGTTTCAAAGACTTGAATCTATTCTGCTAAAAGAAAAACCGGATCGTGTCCTAGTATTGGGTGATACAAACAGTGCTTTATCTGCCATGCTTGTTGAGCGAATGGGGATACCGGTTGTCCATATGGAAGCTGGAAATAGGTGCTTTGATCGTCAGGTGCCGGAGGAAATAAATAGAAGAATGATAGATGCCGTTGCAACAGTTAACTTACCTTATACTGTAAATAGTAAAAACAATTTATTAAAAGAGGGGCATCATCCATCACGAATTATGGTGTCGGGTAATCCGATCTATGAGGTGATTCAAAACTACCAATCAGCTATTGATCAAAGTCAAATTTTAAAAAGACTTAAATTAATAGATAAGGATTATTTTCTTGTTACAGCGCATAGAGCTGAAACGGTCGATCATCAAGAACATTTAAAGGAGATTTTTAATGCACTTAATGACATTGCTGAAACGTATCAAAAAAGATTAATCTGCAGTATTCATCCCCGAACAAAGTCAAAATTAGAAAAAATAAAAGATATTCAGGTACACCCGCTTGTTGAGTTTTACGAGCCTTTTGGATTTTTTGATTTTATTAAGCTTGAGCAGCATGCGTTTTGTGTTCTGTCTGATAGCGGAACGGTTCAAGAAGAATGCTGTATTTTTCATGTGCCTACCGTTACGATGCGTAATACAACGGAACGACCTGAAACAGTGGAATGTGGGAGTAATCTTGTCTCTGGTGTTAAAAAAAGGCGCATCGTGGAGTCGGTTCATGTAATGGCAGGTCAAAGGAGAGACTGGGAATGTCCTAAGGGATATACTGATTCAAATGTTTCAGATAAAGTTGTCAAGTTAATTTTAGGAGGGTTAGGCTTTGTTTAACAGTACGATACTTATTACAGGCGGCACTGGTTCATGGGGCTATGAACTTGTATCCCAGTTGCTTGAAAAAGAGCCAAAAGAAATAAGAGTTTTTTCTCGGAATGAGGCTAATCAAGTTGAAATGGAAAGAACATTTGCGAATGATAAATTAAAATTTATTATCGGAGATATTCGTGATCAAGATCAATTGCTAAAAGCTTGTGAGGGCGTTGATTATGTTTACCACTTAGCAGCTTTAAAACACGTACCGGTTTGCGAATATCAACCTTATGAAGCTTTAAAGACCAATGTTGTAGGTACACAAAATGTTATAGAAGCTGCAATTTATCATAAGGTCAAGAAGGTTATATATATTTCTACTGATAAAGCTGCCAATCCGATTAACTTTTATGGTATGACGAAAGCTTTAGGGGAAAAGTTAATTATTCACGCGAATTTATTACCCTCTAAGACAAAGTTTGTATGTGTCAGGGGCGGAAATGTATTAGGAACCAATGGCAGTGTCGTTCATGTTTTTAAGAATCAAATAAAAAATCAAGGAATGGTTGGCGTTACTGATTTAGAAATGACACGATTTTTCTTAACACTTGAAGAAGCAATTAAATTATTATTTAAAGCCACTGATGAAAGTCAAGGCGGGGAAATTTTTGTGATGAAAATGCCAACATGCCGGATTGCCGATTTAGCTGAAGTGCTGATAGAAGAATCAGGGAAAAAGGATGTACAAATTAAAGTAACGGGAATAAGACCCGGAGAAAAAGTTCACGAAATCTTATTATCGGAAAATGAAACTCAAACAGCGGTTAGCTTTGGTAAAGATTATTTTGTTATTTTACCATCTATCAATATGAATAACATCCATAATTATTATAAAAAATTCCCTGCCTTCAAACTAGAAAGCTATTGCTCAAAAGATAATCTTATGAGTAAAGATGACATTAAGAAGATGCTGATCAAAGGTGGTTTTTTACCTTGAAAATCTTAGTTTTAGGCGCAAAAGGAATGGCTGGTCATATGATTACATCTTATCTTAAGAGCCGTCAGAAATATACGGTGATTGCTTCCTCACGTGACCCCTTTGAAACATCGGGGGTTTTTCTTGACTGTTTGGATGATTCCAATCTAGAATCGTTTCTTTTAAAAACTCAGCCAAATGTTGTGATTAACTGTGTCGGTATTCTTAATCAAGCCGCAGAAGATCATCCTTATGAAGCAATTAAGATTAATAGTCTATTGCCGCAATTACTAGCCAAAATATTAGACCAATATGGCGGGAAGCTTATCCACCTTAGTTCAGACTGTGTGTTTTCAGGTAAAAAAGGAAATTACCAAGAAACGGATGTGCCGGATGGTGTAACAATGTATGCAAGAACAAAAACATTGGGAGAAATAACTAGCGGTAAACATTTAACTATTCGCACATCAATAATTGGACCTGAGTTAAAAGATGGCATCGGCTTGTTTCATTGGTTTATGAAGCAAAAAAAAGAAGTGGATGGTTATGATCAGGTGTTCTGGAACGGTGTCACTACATTAGAATTAGCAAAGGTAATTGAAACACTCATACAGCAAGAAGCAACCGGGTTATATCATCTTGTTTCGGCTGAAAGAGTTTCAAAATACGAACTTTTAAATAAAATTAAGGAAATTTTTCATAAAGATATTATCATCCATCGTGATGTTACTCATTATAGTGACCGAACTTTAGTGAATAAAAGAACAGATGTTAATTATACAGCAAAATCTTATGACAAGATGCTGAAAGAACTTAAAGGTTGGATGCTTTCGTCATGAACAAGAAAATATTAATAACGGGTGCGGAAGGATTTACAGGCGTTCATGCTTGTCATTGGTTTAAACAACAGGGGTATACTGTCTACCCTTTGGGAAGGCAACCCAAAAATCAAAAGACAATTCAATGTGATTTATTATTGGCCAAACGAGTAGAAGAACTAGTTGGAACTATTCAACCTGATTATATTTTACATTTAGCAGGGAGGAATGATGCAAAAAGCTCATGGGGGCAGCCAGTTAATTATATAGAGACAAATGTTATTGCCAGCTTAAATATTTTAGAAGCTGTAAGACAGCATATTCCAGAGGCTAAGGTACTGATGATAGGGTCAGCATTAGAAAAATCAACTGAGGACCTTCCATTACATCCTTATGGACTTAGTAAAACGATACAAGCATTGATGGTTAAAGCATGGGCTGCAATGTATAATGTTAAAGTTATGTTAGCCAAACCAACGAATTTGATCGGTCCCGGGCCGTCAAATGGTATTTGTGCCCTTTTAGCAAAGGAAATTACCAGTTCACTTGAAGTCGATCAGCCTATTGAATGTCATGTTAATAATATTCAAGCGAGGAGAGATTTTATAGACGTTCGCGACGCGGTGCGAGCCTATGAAATGATTCTGACAAAAGGTGACGTTGGCAAAGAATATCAGATTTCATCAGGTCAATCGAGAAGTCTAAAGGAAGTTATTGAAGGTTATCAAGAACTGACGAAAAAGCCTATTCATGTAATTTTTGACAAATGTGAAGAAGAATCCCCAATACACATGGATATGACGGATATAAATGCCCTGGGCTGGGAAGCTGATATAGATTTTATGAAATCTTTAGACGATATTCTTACTTATCATATATCAGTTAAAAGAGGCGAATCATAATGAAAATAACATTTGGAATACTGACTTTATGTAAAGGCGGCGCCCAAAGAATGCTGGCCGAGCTTGCTAATGGATTAGTACGGCGGGGTCACGATGTCAATATTGTTATGCCGGATTATGGTGTTATTGAATATCCTTTAATGGCAAATGTTATTCGAACAAATAACCAGCTTATCAATGGTGTTGATTATCCGCCTAGTGATGTGATTATCTCAAATTATTATACGACAGTTACGGGTGCCGCTGAGGCTAGTGTACAGGGAAAAGGAAAACATGTAAGACTCAGTCTATGTTATGAACCAATTTTTCTTCCAGAGAATGAACATTCATTTATTACTTATAACGCAACAGAAAAACTTGTTGTTTTATCCAAATGGCAGAAAGACATTATCCAATTAAATCATGGAATAATTGGGAAAATAGTACCCGTTGGAATATCTTCGGAGTTTGTGAATTTGCATCAAAGATCTGCTCAAAAACCTATAATGGTTAGTGCTATCGTTCGACGAATAGAGGACGGCAATTGGCACCGGCAGCAAGATTATTTACTCGAAGTTTTAACAAATATTAAAATGAAATATCCACATATCATTGCGACATTGATTACTCCGCCTAATGAATTTAGAACCTCACAAAAACTAAAACAACTATATTCAGAACAGCTATTTCAATTTGTTCTTCCACAAAATGATCAACAATTAAATGCTATCTATAATCAGACGGATATTTTTGTTAATAGTTCTATATATGATACAGCATCCTTACCAGGATTAGAAGCAATGAAGACAGGAGCTGCACTTGTCACCACTTATAATGGGGGAAATGCTGATTACGCCCGCCATGAAGAAAATTGCTTGTTGTCCTATCGTTATCAAAACCGTCTGCAACAAGATATTGAACGGTTAATAGAAAACCCTGAACTTAGAAAGCGGTTAGCGGCAGAAGGTGAGAAAGAAGCAAGTTCTTGGACTTGGGAGAGAAGTGTTGACTTGTTTGAACAGGCGATTTTATAGGTAATGATTCAAATTCAAAGCGATTGAGAACCAATTCCTTTTTATTTGTAAAAATGAAAAGGATAAGTATTTTATAGCTATAATAAAAAATATTTCTATTTTTGGGAAACTTGGAAAACCTAATGTTTTTTGTCCCATCATAAGCAAAATAAAATGATGGATTATTAGAATCACCTACGATATCGGTTCTGGCGGGAGATTCATATCCAACATGATCATATGACAGTTGACTGCCAATCGTAGTAGAAGTAAATTGTGTATTACTCGGAAATGGCACTAATATACCTCTAATTTAAATGTTATTCAGAGGAATAGTGTCACATTTGTTGAAATAAAAATCCCTCAGTAAGTGACTGTAATGGATTAGTCTGTCGATGAATATAATAGAGTAAAGTCATATTTAGAAAAATTATAGGGAGGGAATACCAATCTTAAATCTATTGGTATTAGATTATGATTTCTCTAATTCTTACTATAAAAATTCATTTTATCTTTGGGACGAGATCAAAAAGCTAACAAATTGTGTTGTATTAACAACTACAGATTATAGCCCTCGGACAGACATAAATCAAATAATAGATATGTGCCCATTTAAACCAGATTTTATTCTAATAAATGAATTTATCAATGATCATCATAAGTGGGGTATGACGGGTTTAGAAAAAGTAAATATTCCTATCGGCTATATGCCACATGATGTAGATGATTATGTAGAGATTAGAAGACAATACTTGCAAAAAAGCAAAGTAAGTTTGATATTCCCATTATATAAAAATAATTTCCTCAACCTTTATCCTGAATTCGCCACAAAAGTAAGATGGCTTCCACATCATGTGAATACAGAGTTTTTTAGAGATTATAACTTATATGAAGGGATAGACGGATTATTAATTGGTCGAGTATCCGCTTCTTTTTATCAATTACGTAAAAAAATATTAGAGAAAATGAATGGACATCCTGGATTTAAGTACTATATTCATCCTTCTGATCAACCCGGTAATCCAGCACTAACGGTTCCGGAATACCCAAGATTAATTAATCAATCTAAGACATTTTTTACTTGTTGTTCTTCAAGAAAATATGCACTTTTAAAGTATTTTGAAGTATTAGCATGCAAAACATTACTTTTAGCTGATACTTGTTCAGATTTAATTGAGTTAGGTTTTAAACCAAACGTACATTTTGTAGAAATTAATGAGACAAACTTTTATGAAAAGTTCCTTTATTATATAAATAACGATTCAGAACGCAACTATATAGCTGCAAATGGTTACAATTTTGTAAGAAACCACCATACAACAAAAATAAGGGCACACCAGCTTCTCAGTTATATTCAGTCTTACTTTCAATCTTAAAAGAGATGTTGATGAAAAACACATAACTGATGAATAATGGGCATAAAAAAGCTCCACCTATTTGGGAAAAATGGAAAGTGTAACAAACCATCCATTAAGGTGGATACTTTCAATGGGTTTTAGAGTGAAAGCTGGTTGGGGGTTGGGGTGAATTGGCGGAAGCCAAGGGGGCTAAGTCCTTATAGAGGTCTCATCGCATGCCCATTAACCTAGTGTAAATCATTATCCCAAAAACGAAAAAAACGCTATTCTTTCTAGAAATTAATTATGGAAAGGATGGTGTTTTTTATATCGTGAGGTTTCAGACGATCTTACCCTCTTTTCACAGGAACTGCAACGATCTTTGTCTCCACAAGCTCTCCGACAGCTGGCCAGAGGGGAACAACTAAAGGATTTAAGCCGGGTCTATTTATCCCGGTGCAACCGTCCGTAAGAGTGTAACTTCTGGAAAGGTCAGACTTGGAGGATAATAAAAAAAGCAGCTGTGTCGCTGCTTAAAAATGATTCATCGATAAATAGCCTTACACATAATTAAGGTTATAATTATTTATGTAATCAGCTCTTAAATTGATATTGCAGCTTGTTCCATCGTATACATCCAAAATATGATGTATTAAACGATTAAATGGGGTTTCTGCAAGTTTTGCTGCTTTTGTTCCGTATTCTTCTTCTAAATTTGTAATACATTTGTTCAGCTGCTTGGCTATTTCCAACAATAATAAAACACTGTCATTATCGTTTTCATTGATTAGGTTATGATTTAATGCTTCTTTTTCTTTCTCAAGGTCTTGATGAGTCACTGGTTCTTCTTCTTTCCATGTGTCTTGATCCTGATGGACCGTTATTTCATCCCATTCGGAAAATATCATATTCTTTACCCCTTTCTATTTAAGGTCTCCATATATGCTAAAAAAGACATGTTCAGCGTATTTCTTTGTTACTGTTTCTGTAGCTTTGCTCGATTTTTTTACTTTAATAAAAGGATTTCACTTTCGAAATTTCTAGTATGATTTATATAATATATACACCATATATAATTTTTATGAAGGTTTTTTACGTATTTTGATTAATAAAGGATGTTGGTTAAGAAACATCAGGGTAAGGGAGCTTTTTAAAGAACCTGGATAAAATCACCAATAAAGTGAAACTTCCATCAGTGTGGGTTTTGTTCATCCCCCACTGATGGTTAGTTGAACAAATCGGGGTGTTAGCGTCCGTTATCTCCCGCCTAAACTTCAGCGCTTAAACTCAAGTTTTGAGGCGGGAGTTTTACGGACGGTTGCACCGGGATAAATGAGTGCAATACGGTTACGATGTCAATATTGTAATGACAAGTTAAGGTGTGATTGAATATCTTAAAGTAGCAAATGTTATTCAAAAAATTAATTCACTTATCAATATTGTAATAGGACATTGGTGATGTGATTATCTTTAAAATTAGCCGGTAAATGAACTTGGGAAATAAGTGTTAATTTGTTTGAACAGATGCTTTAATAGGGTTTTCATATGAAAAAGTAAATATAATGTTAAAAGTTAATAGAAAGTTTCCAAGAAAGGGAAGACATACAATGACTCGGGTAATTTGGATCATTGGGGTTTTCTTTATACTAGATTGGGGTACAAAGCGATGGATGGATACACACTTAGCAATGTATCAATTAACTCAAGTGATCCCTGGATGGCTGTCATTGGATTTGATTCATAACACAGGTGCCAGTTTTGGATTGCTTTCAGGGGACACTAATCTTTTAATTCGTATTAATTTTAGTATGATCCTTGTGATTATCTATTTGTATAATAGGTTTAGACTAAATTCGAGGTTAGCGCAAATAGGCTTTTCTTTATTAATTAGCGGTGCTTTAGGAAATCTTATTGATCGATTGTACTTTGGATACGTTGTCGATTTCATCTCTTTTTATCATTTTCCGGTGATCTTTAATATTGCGGACGTTGAGATTTGCGGCGGTTTTCTTTTACTGTTGTCTTTGTACCTTACAAAACGGATTCTTATTACAAAGGTTAACCCTTTTGAATAAAATATATAAGTAAAAACAGACGGGTTAATCCCGTCTATTTTAGCTGTTTTATCTCTCCTGAATTGGCAGGTTGTTTCAATTGGCTTTTTAATTCCAGATAACTTTCCATTTCATTAACAAAATGTGCAAGTGCCGAACGAATCTCAAATTCAGTCCGATCTTTTGGAAGCGGAGATTCGCGAAATTCCGCCCGCATGGCTTCTAAATCGTCCAGGAACACATCTGCCGTGTTTTTTGGCGATACTTTTTGACTTAAGCGCTCCAAAAAGTCTGCTATAAGTTCCCCTTGCTTGTAAGTCTTATCAAGTGAAGCAATCTTTGGCATGAGCCGTTCCAGAATTTCAAATTGTTCTTCCCGCATAATAAAATACGCATAATAACTGTCTTTTTCACGAAAAGGGTGATTTTCAATATCTTTGAGCGAGAGAAGTTTGGCTTCTTTTAAAATGTCGCCAGTTTCAATGATCTCTTTACCTGCCCAATCGGAGTCCCCTTTACGAAGATAGACGGCGAATTCCTTTAAAATAATTGAAAAGTTATCTTCTATTTTTTTTCGGTATTTAATAATTTTGCTTTCCACACTTGGCATATACCAGTTAATCAAAAGCGCAACGCCGATCCCGATCACAATAACCTGAAATTGGTTCCAGATAATTCCTATAGTTGTTTTTTCCAGTGAATATAATTGTAAGATAATAACCGAACTGGTCCCAACGGCGTCTTGTGCCTTCAGCTTTACAAGTGAAGGAATAAACAGAATCAATACGAGCATAATTGTCCACGGATGATACCCAAGAATATGAAAAAAGATCACGGCAAACACCATGGCAAGGAGACAGGCAATAAAACGCTGCCAAGCACTGTATAATGATGCTTTCTTTGTTGGCTTGATACATAAAATCGTAATAATGCCCGCTGAAATATAAAAATTTAAACCCAATAGCTGCGCGATGCCGATGGCAATACCAGCCCCGATTGCTGTTTTAATGGTTCTGTAACCTACGCTAAACATCTATCTCTCCAATAACCTCCGTTAATTTAATATCACGTTTGGCTCCTTAACATCAGAATATATCACATGTTTGCGGTGAGGCAAACCCACTGCAAGAACATTATTACCAATTTTTAAAAATAGAAAGATCATTCTCTTAGTAGTATCCTATAAAAATGGCACTTACTCTCGAACAATGGTAATATCAGTCATAAGAATTCTTCCTGTAACGAATGAGTTTATGGAGAGGGGAATAAATATGAGCATTTTCATTATCATCATATTAATATTAGCCCTTGGCGCGGGCATTTGGTATATATTTGATCTTAGAAAAAGGATGAAAGAAACCGAAGCGCGGCTTGTTAAGAAGCACCAAACTGAAATAGCGGCAACTCAAAGCTTATTTGAGACTCAGCAAGAACAGAAAGAATTTGATTACAAGCAGCAGCTTCAGGATATGGAGGAAAATTACTACGGGCAAATCAATGAATTAAACCGATCAATTGATGCCCTTCAGCAGCATGTCATTGATTTACAAATGTATTCCCGGAACTCTGGTGAAATTGAAACACATCAAATTCTCGAAGGGCTAAAACAACAATTAATAAAAGAAGGTAAATTGACTTCCTCAGAAATGTTCATTTTGCCTAATTTATTTATTCCATATACAACCGAGACCGGTCTAATGAAAACCCGTCAAATTGATCATCTTATTTTGCTTCCGGCCGGACTTTTTATTGTTGAAACAAAGTTTTGGCGGGGGAAGATCATTCATGGTTTGAACAGAAATAATGCGGGCATGTTCTCTTTTATTAATGATATGATGGGTTCAAAAGATAGTCATGAGGACCAAACGCTTGTATTTGTAGAAACTAAAAATAATGACGAACCTGATACGCCGATGGTACAAATCAAATCTTACGGGGATCCGGCCAAGCAAGCGAAACGTTCCGCACAGATACTCTCCCAATATCTGTTAGAACGCTTGGAACATAAAATGTATGCAACACCAATCGTCTATTTTGGTTACGAATCAGTTAAAGATGAAGCGTACAACCAGGGCGTTTTAGATTTATCCAATGATGGAGATTCCTATCGTTTTACAAACAAAAAGGATTTATGCGGATTTATAAGAAACCAGCTTAATCACGCGCCGATATACTCTGAAGATGATTTGCAAGTGATAAGGGATACATTAAAGCATATTAATTATGTTCGTTAATTTAAATTCATGAGAAGACGTTAGGAACTGTTGTGATAAAAATGTCAAATAAATCGGGCTGCTTGTAAGTCGAATGTCGACTCACAGGCAGCCTTTTTTTGCGGACTCATGAATGATGTTGGAGCATCAGTTAACGTTAGGAATGACGTTTATGTGATAAAAATGATAGGACGGATAGAGACGCCAGTTGTGGCACATGATATTGTTACAAAGGAGGGATAGCATGAATGAGGAAAAAAAGAAAAGCGTAAAAACCACTGAAATTGATTATCCGGAAATTAAAGAAGTTGAACATACTACGACCCACCCAGACCCGGAACAACAGCCGGAAAACCTGCAAAATGTTCATTTTTCTCCCGGTGAAAACAGTTACTTAAATGAGCGTACCAATTCATAAATCTAATAAATGTTAAAGATCCTTTATCATAATTGGAAATAAGAAACTTTTCATGGTCTTACTCCAATTTAAAAAGAATTTTCTCAGGTTTAATAAATTGTATTATACTCTGCTGCACGATTAGCAGAGTTTTTTTGTAACAGTATTCCTAATGAATAAAAAGCGAATATGAAATAAGCAAAAATATCATAGAACTATTGCTTCCGAATAGAATATTAATAACTAGGAAAATCAGGTTTTATTTTCTAAATAATGCTGTTTTAAGTACAAATTCACCTATTAAAAGGGAGTGATAGATTGGAGCCTAAAAGCCCTAAAAAAACCTTTTTCATAGAGAAAGTTTTAAATAATAAATTTGTTGTTTATATCATGATTATCTTTATTATGAGTATAACTATTCTCTCCTTATCAAAAATAAGTTTTATTTTAAAGCCGGTGCTTATTTTCATAGAAACAATCTTCTTGCCGATTTTATTAGCCGGTGTCTGTTTTTATTTATTTAATCCAATCATCGATTTTTTGGAGAGAAGAGGTGTTAAAAGAATCGTATCAATTCTTGTATTATATATACTTATTATCGATATTATTGCACTTATCGTTACTTCTGTTATACCGCCATTAAAAGAACAAATTCAAAGTCTTATCATCAATATTCCTAAACTAAGCAATGAAATCCAGGAAATTATTCATAAAGTGACCCAAAGCAAAATTGTTCATAAAGCAGGGGAATCCCTTAATACTGACATTAATAAAATAGCAAAAAACCTGACAAGTCAGCTGAGTAAATATGCGGCTGGCTTTTCACAAGGGATACTCGCCTTTGTTAGTACACTTACTGAAGTTGTATTATCAATTGCCGTTTTGCCTTTCTTACTTTTTTACTTATTGAAAGACGGCAAAAAGTTGCCTGATTACTTTGTCACACTTTTACCTAATAGAACACGGCATGAAGCCAAAGAAATCTTAGGTGATATGAATCATGCGTTAAGCGCCTATATCCGCGGCCAAATTTTTGTTGCGATTTGTATAGGGATCTTGCTATTTATTGGTTATACAATTATTGGCCTTAATTATGCATTACTGCTTGCGGTAGTCGCAATGGTGACAAATGTTGTTCCTTATGTAGGACCAATCGTAGCTATTTCGCCGGCTATTATCATAGCTATTGTCACATCTCCTTTTATGATCGTAAAATTAGCGATTGTTTGGGTCGTTGTTCAGCTGCTGGAGGGTAAAGTAATATCACCTCAAATTATGGGCAAGAGCTTACATGTCCACCCAATTACCGTTATATTTGTCATTTTAACGGCAGGAAATCTTTTCGGACTTGTTGGCATCATCTTGGCTGTACCAGGCTATGCTGTATTAAAAGTTATCGTCGTACATCTGTACCGGTTTATCCGCTTGCATTCAGATATGTATACCGATCCTAAATTGAAATAGGGGTTTCGGATGGCGTTTTAAAGGGTATTGTAAAATATTATGAAAACGGAGGGGATGCTCTATTTTTTCAAAATGGAGTGATCACAAGGTTTCTAAAGTTAAATACCCTGCCGTACTTGATTGCAGCCAAGATAAAATAAAAATTACATTCCCTGACTTAGGAAAAGAAACTGTATGGGCGACTTCAGAGGAAGAAACTTTTTTAAAAGCTAAAGCTCTGCTGTTTCATTTGCTTGTTGATAAGAAGTCAAAAGAAGAACCGTTGCCTCCCTATACCAAGTTGTACGATCTTGAACTTGAAGATTGCCAAGGGGCGGTTATGATTGAGGTTGAAATTGAGCCTATTCGCAAGCATCATGCTAAGTGTATTCCGAAGGATTCCCTAGAGAAAAAGGAAGCCTTTAGAAAAATAAAGCTCGGTACAGTAAAAGTTGCCTCATTATTCCGCATTTTGGCATTTAGTCCTCCTAAAAAATTCGGGGAATGGAAAAAGTTCCATTTTAAAGATTAAGAGAAGCCGACAATGTCGTTAATTATATGATGTTTAACGTATAGAAACGGCCGATCCTCTAATATACAGGAGGGTCGGCCGTCTTATGCCCTATGGCAATTCATATTTTGAAACTGTTTTCTAACAAAAAATAATTTATAGTCAGTTTTTCGCGTAATTTTGGCTCGACTCCTTGGAAAATTGTTTCATTTTCCTATATAAATTTAAAATAGATTGTCCATAATTATCACCGGGAACAGCCCATTTACCGTTTAAATCAACCCAATTTGGTGCTGTTCCCCTTTCAACGTGATCAAATCTTGGATCAACTAATGGATACTTGGCAGGCAAAGGATTGGTTGTCGCATAGGCATATAAATGTTGCATATGGGCAAGGACACCGTCCCTAGGTGTATTGAAACTCGCACCAGGGTTATCCGGTCCGGTGGCGCCTATACCTGCAAAATTATTTTGATCTTTTTTAACGACGCCTGTGAAACGAAAGTAATTTGTTTCAAGCAAGCTTTGAGCAAATGCAATATCACCTTTAATATTATAGTATTGACCAAACGCGGCATAATAGTTTCCTAAACTAAGAGCCTCTGAATTTACAGATTTTACATACTGATCCATTTCATCAGCTGTTAAATAAACAGGACCTTGAATGCTGACATCTTCCGCTGCAATGAAAGCATCCTTAATCCCTAATGCTTCAATTTCCCAGAGGCGTTTTTCTGCGTTTTTTTCATCAATGAAAGCACCTGCCTGAACACGATACCATAATTCCCCTGATATAACGGCGGGATCTATAAAGGCGTCAATACCCTTTGAATGAAGTTCATTCACACGTTTTTCTGCATTTTTCTTATCTCTAAAGGATCCGGCAATAACTTTGTATATTTTTTCATTGACAGTGTTATTTTGTTCAAGATTAAAGGCCTTTTCCAACCCGTTAACATGTCCTCTGGCAACTTTTTTCCTCCAGTCAGAACGCTTCATTAATTGAGCATCATGATCATTATCAATAAAGCCGTTTTCAGTTAATAGCGCAGGCATCGTTGATTCACGCAAAACATAAAAATCAGCTTTTTTCTCCCCACGGTCGTGCAATTCATTAACCGCGATGACTTCCTTATGAATAATATCTCTATATTTTCCCGTTTTAGATGAATTAGAAAGGCTGTCATGAATATAATCTTCATATCCATAACCTGATCCATTACTGGAATTGCAATGGATTGATAAAAAGTAATCGGCGCCCCATAAGTTAGCTTCATTGGTACGTTGGTCTAAACTGACAAATTTATCAGTTGTTCGGCTCATTTTGACTTGTATATTTTTATATTCTCTAGTTAAAATATCATGGATATTTAAGGCAATATCTAATACAATATCTTTTTCTTGTAAACCATTTCCTTCAGCGCCTGAGTCTTTTCCACCATGGCCCGGATCTAAATAAAGTTTCACTGCCAATCCCTCCTCATATTAATGCTTTTTAATTAAGGATAAATTAATACTTTTTAATTAAGGATAAAACGAATGGCGGAATATTCAGAAACATAATGGCGCAAAAATGATAAATTGATTTACATGATTTCACCTCCCGCTCATATGTTAAGAAAATATTAACATGTTCTGTCATTTTTTACTATGTCCATAAGTACCACTTCTATTTAGTATTAAAGTATGAATTATGGAAATTGACATATAAGTTTTGAAACCTTTTTAAAAGGGTAATAGTTAATATGAGAAAATGGGAGGAAAGTAAAATGAACAAATTATTAGTACCGATTGATGGATCTGAAGCGGCCGGCCGTGCATTGCAAACGGCAATCTCTTTATGTAAACAGCGTGAGGAAGAATGCCATATAACACTAGTGCATGTTATATCTCCGGAATCTTATCCAAATGTTGGGGCGGCGGGTATAAGTATCAATGTTGATGAAGCTTTTAAACAAGAAGGGGAAGAACTGTTAAGACACACTATTGAGGAGATTGATAACAAAGGCATCAAAATTGATGCTGTTCTTTTAGAAGGCACCCCTGAGAAAGCAATTTGTGAATACGCTGATAAAAATAAATATGAAATCATTGTTATGGGAAACCGCGGAAGAGGAGCGATTAAAGAATTTTTCCTTGGCAGTGTCAGCAAGAAAGTTTTAGACGATGCAATATGCCCTGTATTAATTGTTAAATAGCTTTCACTTAATCCAACTGAAAAGAATATAGTGTTTTAACAATTTACTTCAAAAAGATAATTATCATTAGTGGGAAATTATATGAGTTTCTCACTTTTTTTATACGCAAGGAAAGTAGTTGCCTGCGCCCTGAGGCTTGGCACCAGCCAAGTTTTCTTTATCTTGTTATTAATTAAATTTCATCGGTTAATGTACCACATTATTCAAAAGAGGTGCTGATCATTGATGACTGCATTGAAACGAATATTAATCGGACCGCCTTTAAAAACAGAAGAATTAAAGGATCAGAAAATACCTAAATGGAAGGCCTTGCCGACATTATCATCTGATGCTTTGTCTTCTGTTGCCTACGGGCCGGAACAAATTCTTACAGTTCTTGCTCCAATCGGAGCTGTTGCTCTGTGGTATTCATTGCCGATTGCAGGAGCCATTATTTTTTTATTGGTGATGCTGGGGTTGTCCTATCGTCAGATTATTCATGAATATCCCGGCGGGGGAGGTGCATATATTGTTTCCTCTGACAATTTGGGGACGTTTGGCGGTCTTACAGCAGGATCTGCTCTACTTATTGATTATACATTGACTGTGGCTGTCAGCTCATCATCAGGAGTCGCAGCCATTTCTTCTGCCTTTCCTGTTCTTCGGCCCTATACGGTCTTAATTGGGGTATTTTTTGTTTTGCTTATTATGGTTTTGAATTTACGTGGCATTCGAGAATCTGGAACAATTTTTTCATTTCCAACGTACTTGTTCATTCTCGGGATTTTAGGACTGGTTGTGACAGGGCTGGTGAAAGTGTTGATTCAAGGGGTTCCGAGTCATGTACCGCCGGTGACAAATCACCTGCCGAAAGGACTAACGCTGTTTTTACTGATGCGGGCCTTTTCTTCCGGGTGTTCATCTTTAACAGGCGTTGAGGCGATTTCAAATTCAACGCCAAATTTTAAGAAACCGGTTAAACAAAATGCGGCCCGTACGCTAGCCGTTCTTGTGATATTACTAGCCATTTTACTCGCGGGCGTCACTGGATTAGCTTATTTGTATCATGTTGTTCCGAACCACGAGACAGTGCTTTCTCAGATTGCGGCGCATATTTTTGGACACTCAGTTTTTTACTATTATATCCAGGTAACGACTGCATTAATTTTGCTTTTGGCTTGTAATACCAGTTTCTCGGCTTTTCCTATTTTGGCTTCAATGATGTCTGATGATAAGTTTTTGCCGCGGATGTTTGGTGTCAGGGGAGACCGATTGAATTTTTCGAACGGGATTATCTTTTTGGCTGTTGCAGCAATCGTATTGATTATCGCGTTTGAGGGGAATGTGAATCAACTTATTCCGCTATATGCTATAGGTGTGTTTCTTTCTTTTACATTAGCGCAAACAGGCCTGGTTTGCCGCTGGATTAAAAACAAACCGAAGCATTGGCTGTCCAAATTAGTGATTAACCTGATTGGCGCAATTTTGACCTTTGTTGTTACAATTATTTTTGCTGTGACCAAATTTACGGAAGGTGCATGGATTGTTGTCATTCTCATCCCTTTATTGATCCTGATATTTTATCGGATCAGACGTCATTTTGTGCTGGTTGGTCAGGAGCTTCAAATTGATATTGAAACAGATAAACCCGAAGAGATTGAAAGCCGTATTATCATTCCGGTCAGCGGTATCAGCAAGGTTGTACGTAATACAATTGGTTATGCCAAATCCATAGGCGGGGAAGCTGTGGCTTTATATATTGGTTTTGACGAGGAAGATGTCAAAAGAATGGAGTCGCAATGGGAGAAATGGGCGCCTGATGTTCGCTTGGTGACAACAGTTTCGCGTTATCGCAGTGTTATCAGGCCATTATTACGCTTTATCGATCATATGGGAGAAGACGGAAAGCATCGCCGGATCACCGTGCTTGTCCCAGAGTTTATTCCGCGCCAATGGTGGACCAAAGCTTTGCATAACCAAACCGGACTCATGATCCGGGTTATCTTATTGTTCCGAAAAGATGTCGTGATTTCGACAGTACCGTACCATTTAAAACATTAAATTTTAATAATTCTAAGTTTAAAATTTTGTCTGAAGGGTATGAGCAAAATAAAGGAGTGATCGATTATGGCTGAAAACGATAAAAAGAATCTAAGCAAAGACAATGAAAAAAGGAAAAAGTATAACTTTGATGTTGACCGGATGGTTGATGAAGGATTAGCCGGAGGGACCGTTGACCAAAGATATAATAATCCTCCCGTCGATGAATCAAGACCGGTTGAAAAGGAAGAAAAACCGAGAAATACTTAAGTATTAAAGGAACTTTAAAAGGAACCGGAGATACTGCCGTCTCATGAGACCACAGTATCTTCGTTATTATGATTACAGTTACGGTTCTTTCAATCTTGATATACCGCCTTTAAAGAAAAGTTTAAAACGGTTAACCTAAATGAACAGTTGCCCGAAACAAGACGTGTATTTGTGAATACAATAGATGTAGGCTGGTGGGAGATATTTAGTCAAATGATTACGTCGAAACTAAAATAATTAAAAGTTCATGATTATGCATATAAAATGCTTCCAATGGAGATTATAAATACAAGCTCTGGTTTATCCTTAAAAATACTCCTTTTATTTCCCTTGAGACTTCCCATCTCAAGGGATTTTTTTCTTTTTTCATAAATAAAATTTAAAATTTGTTCTAATATTTTTTGGTTGGAAATATTAGCCCTTTAGTCCTTATATCTTTTACAAAATCAAAATTAAAATGTAATTTACTTTTAATTTTTAAAGTTTATGCTTACTTGTAATTTATACTATGGATGTTATTTAATAGTTTAACGGATTCTTATGTATCTTAGAATAATGATAAATAGTAGGATTATATATTTACAATTAATTAAATATTACAAAAGTAAATATCCAACCAAAAAAGTAGTAATTCTTTATAAGCAGCTGCGGTTATTTAGACCGTAAGGATTAGTTAATCATTCTCTATTATGGAAAATATTATTCTGTTATATTGTAATTGTAGTTTCATAAATAACCAAATACTAGTTTTAGTGGAGGTGAAAAATGTGAAACAGGTAAATTTATTAGACGGTATTCTTTCTGGAAACAGCGGTGATGCTGATGTTGTCGACGTAGACATTTTAAATCAATTAGGTCTTGGCGGTCTATAATTTGTTTTAATTCATTTAGAAAATTACCCGGGGTAAAGCTTACCCCGGGTAATTGATTTTTAATTTCTGATTTAGTGTCTAACAATATAAAATCGGGTTAGAAGGCAATCCAATTGGAACGCCTTCTTTTTTGATAATAGGGCTATACCGGCCATTTATCCCGCCTGCAACTTTTTATAATATGATATATAAGATATTATAGGGTATTAAAGTTCAATTTTAGTTATGATTAGATGAACAATTATCGTATTTATATCTGTTTGCAAAGGGAGAGCGGAGCGGTATGGGGAAAACACCATTTATTAAAGATGACCACAAGTTTCATAAAGTAAAAGAACAGACAAAGCCTTGGGTCATTCGATTTGCACGTTTTGGGCATATGGCGCAAGGAGCCGTCTATTTCATCATAGGATTATTGGCTATGCAAACAGCTTTTGGTTTACATGGTAAATTAGTGAGTTCAGAAGGCGCGCTTCATACAATTGCAAAGCAGCCGTTTGGGTTTATAGGACTTATCGTTTTGGCTGCAGGTCTTTGCAGTTATGGGTGTTGGCAAATCATCGCTGCACTTTTTGACCCGCAAAATATCGGACATAATCTGAAAGGCATCGTTACCCGGATCGGGTACCTTTTTGTTGCCGGTATATATATAAGTCTATGTATCAGTGCAGTAAAGATGTTAATGCATGTTGGTGTTAAAGATCCAGGGCATCATTATCAAACCTTATCAGCAAAAATGCTTGCGGAACCATTTGGTCAAACCATTATCGGATTGCTGGGAGCAGGGATCCTTATTTTTGGTATAGGTCAAGTATTTTGGGCACTGTCAGGCAAGTTTCAAAAAAATCTTAAGAAAAATAAGATGAGCCGAAAAGAATGGCTGTGGAGCGGACGGTTTGGGAAATTTGGGATTTCGGCACGCGGCGTTGTCTTTGGGATTATTGGCTTTTTTCTTATTCGAACAGCCATCCAGGCTGATCCTAATGAAACGAAAGGTCTGGATGGCGCGCTTGCTGAGGTATCCCGGCAGCCCTATGGTTCTGTACTTCTGGCTGTTGCTGCTGTTGGTTTAATTGCATACGGTGTGTATATGTTTGCTGAAGCCCGCTATAAAAGACTTGATTCTTGATTTAATTTTAAATTAATCAAAATGGCCACCTGGATAACCAGGTGGCCTAACGTATTAAAAAGGTCTGTTTTAGCAGCATCCATTATCTGCTCGTTTCCAGTCAGAATTGATAACAAGTTCATTTGTTTTTTAAATTTTTCCAGCTATAATTGGCATAGTTTTAAATTGTGACACGCCTTTTATGTTATGATCTTTTTCTAAAGGAGCGAAAAAAGAAACTAAGGATAAGAACTAAAATAATAGCTCCGATAATTGCCGGGATGATGTAAAACCCTGCAAGCCTCGGTCCCCAATGGCCAAGAATAAACGTACCTAACCATGATCCAATGAACCCGGCTATAATATTACCAATAATACCGCCTGGAATATCCCGGCCGGTGATTAATCCGCCCAGCCATCCAATAATACCGCCTATAATAAGAGTCCAAATAATACCCATAATGTTTCCTCCCATTAGATTAATGTAAGGTCTCAATATCTAAATTACCCGCCGATTCGAAAAGATAAACTTTTAAATATTGATCTAACAAAAGGCTGCATACAAGGGCCGTTGAGATGCTAAGCCGGGATATCCTTTATTAATTTGAAAAGTCGCCAACCATTACAGTTAAATGCTGCGGCAGAATCTTTATATGAGCCGGGGTTGATTCATTTCGTTCACCATCACAATCAATTTTCTGTTCTGGCTCACATTCAATAGTCAATTCATTTGTCTGAAAATGAATAATTTCTTCTTTATTAAATAAATCTTCACTGGCCACACTTGAACGCAGAATGGACCAGAATGTCGGTAAGGATGTATCTTTTAAAATAAGGACATCCAACAAGCCGTCCTGAAGATTGCAATTTGGGAAAAAGGCTTGTAATCCGCCTGTAAAGGGACCGTTCCCTACAATAACCATGACAGCTTTTCCGTCATAATCGCGTTCCTTTGAAGCCAGCTTTAAATGAAAAGATTCGGCATTATTAATGGTTTGCATTGTACTAATATAGTAAGATAATCTGCCTAATTTCTTATCTGATTCAAGATTTTCAGAAACCTGAGTAATGAGACCAATACCCCAAAAATTGAGAAAATATTGATGGTCAGTATACCCGACATCAACTTTTTCTTGATGTTCATCTAAAATTTGCTCAAGCGCTTCTAACGGTTTTTGGGACATGCCGACAGCACGGGAAAAATCGTTGCAAGTTCCTCCCGGGATAATAGCAAAAGCCGGCCGTTTTTCTAAACCGCATATGGCATTGATAAGTTCATAAATAGTACCGTCTCCGCCGGCGCCGATAATTAAATCAACGTTATTGGCAATTTTTCTTACGTAATTAGCGCCGTCGCCAGGTTCTTTAGTTAAATAAATATCAACGGATTCATATTTCTGCGACAGTTTCTGTTTTATAATATGAATATCGTTTTTTAACTTATTATTTCCAGCTGATGGATTCATAATGACTGAAACACTTTTCATTGCCGATTTCCTTCCAATCTATAAAATAATATGATTAAACTTTCATGATAAATTCATTTTTAAAATATATTTTTAAAAAATAACTGTCAATATTTTTTAATAAGAACAGGCGTTGCTTATGGTGAGTTTTTCCGTAGGATAAATAATATATTCAAAATTTAAAAATTAACGTGTTAAACTCGTATTAAAGGTTTAAATCTTTCCATAAATGGACATTAACAATAAAGTGAAACTTCCATCAGTGGGGGTTTTTCTTCATCCCCCACTGATGGTTAGTTGAACAAATCGGGGTGTTAGCGTCCGTTATCTCCCGCCTAAACTTCAGCGTTTAAGCTAAATTTTTGAGGCGGGAGTCATACGGACGGTTGCACCGGGATAAATAGACCGTTCTCAATCATGATTCTTTTTTGACTGGAATAGCTTAATTATAATTAAATCTTTCTTTACCTGCATCTTTGTCACCTTTTTAGAAGAGGAGGCACTATTATTATGGATATCTTTTCTATACTTCGTCAGCTTGGCGACGGTTTTTTTAAATTAAGAGTCTATGATTTATCCGCCCAGATGGCTTATTACTTTTTAATGTCAATTTTTCCGTTTCTACTAGTTATCTATTCCTTAATTCCTTATTTGCCGTTTAGAGGAGACTATATTTTAGAATTGATCAAGCCTTTTGCCCCTAAAGGTACTTACAGCTTAATTGAAAATACGCTGACTTACACGCTCATTCACCAAAAAGGCAATCTGCTGTCCTTTAGTTTAGTTTTTACATTATGGTTGTCTTCAATGGGATTTCAATGTATCAAGAGAATATTAAATGACGCGTATGAGATAGAAACGAAGAAAAACATTTTTAAGCAAGTATTGGAAGGCTTGCTGCTTACGATTGGTTTTATGATTGCCATTCTGTTTTCTGTAGTCGTTCCTGCTATTGAAGGCGTGATGAGATATTACTTACAGGACGTTGTCTCTATTGAATGGTTTCAAAATCTTTGGCTTTTTATTCAATGGGGTATTGGAAGTTTGTTTATCATCGTCTTTTTTATAGGTCTTTATTATTTTGCTCCTAACATCAAACTCAAAATCATGAACGTCATGCCGGGAGCTATTTTCGCAACAATAGGTTGGCAGATGGTTTCTTTAGGGTTTGCCTCTTATGTAAGGCATAACAATTATTCAGCCTTTTACGGTCAATTAGGGGGCATTGTCGTATTAATGTTTTGGTTTTACCTTTCAGCAATGATTATCATTATTGGAGGACTATTGAACACCATCGTTCATCCTGTTCATTTAAAAAGATAGGCATCGAAAACTTTCTTTTCGAAACGTAAGCAACTCCCTTGGAAGACTGGAGATGCTATTAACTTTTGTAAAGGATACTCCCGATTAATTGAACCAAAAAGACGTTTCCAATCAAGGCCTTTACGGGTAAAATGAATATATGAAAATTAGCATCTTTAAGTCTTGCCTTGAGTAAGGGAGTGATAGAATGGCGTTTAAAAGTCCAAAAAGAACAGTTTTTAAAGAGAAAATTTTAAATAATAAATTCGTGGTTTATACGATAATCATCTTTATTATAAGTACAACGATTTTCTCATTATCAGAGATTACTTTTATTTTAAAGCCAGTCATGATTTTCATAGAAACTGTATTTTTACCGATTGTTTTGGCAGGAGTTTGTTTCTACTTATTTAATCCTTTGATTGACCTCTTGGAAAAGCTAAGAATTAAAAGAATCATATCTATTCTAATATTGTACATAGTCATTATCGGTATTATTACTCTTATAGTAGGATCTGTTATACCGCCGTTGAAAGAACAAATTCAAAGTCTGATAGATAATATTCCTCATCTCAGTCATGAAATTCAAGGGATTATTCATAAAGTCACTCAAAGTAAAATTGTTCATAAGGCAGGGTCCTCTCTAAATACGGATATCAGTAAAATAACGAAGGATATTTCAGGGCATTTAAGTAAATATGTGTCAAACTTTTCACAGGGAATTGTCACTTTTGTCGGCACGATCACTGAAGTTATATTATCAATAGTTGTCTTGCCTTTCTTACTTTTTTACTTATTGAAAGACGGTAAAAAATTACCGGATTACATTGTAAACTTTTTACCTAATCAAACACGTCAAGAGGCGAAAGAAATTTTAGGTGACATGAACCATGCGCTAAGTGCTTATATTCGGGGCCAAATTTTTGTAGCTATTTGTGTTGGTATTTTGCTATTTATTGGTTATTCAATTATTGGCTTGGACTATGCGCTGCTGCTCGCGGTTATTGCTATGGTGACAAATGTTGTCCCTTATTTAGGACCCTTCATTGCTATTTTACCAGCTGCCGTATTAGCTATTGTCACTTCACCTTTAATGATTCTTAAATTAGCTATTGTTTGGGTAGTCGTTCATTTGCTTGAAGGGAAAGTCATTTCACCTCAAATTATGGGAAGAAGCTTGCACATTCACCCTATAACCGTTATTTTCGTCATTTTGACGGCGGGGAACCTTTTCGGAATTGTTGGCATTATCCTCGCTGTCCCAGGGTACGCAGTTCTAAAAGTAATCGTGACACATCTGTACCGGTTCATCCGCTTGCGTTCTGATATGTATACTGATACGAAATTGAAACCTTAATTGGTTAGTATGTTTATTATTCATTCATACGGGTATAGAAAAACATGAATAATAAAGGGAGGGAACGCTAATGAGCAATGACAAATTAAAAGGAAAAGGCAACCAGGTTAAAGGTGAAGCAAAAAAAGCTTGGGGAAATATAACGAATGATGATCAAAAAGTAGCTGAAGGCGAAAAAGATAAAGCAAAAGGAAAAATTCAAGAAAAGGCAGGAGACGTAAAGGACATATTTAAGAAGTAAATATAATGAAAAGGCTGGGACAAAGGGTTATTAATGACCTTTTGTCCCAGCCTTTTTATATCTTAATTATTTTCTTTCAATTTCCCCCAATGTTTATCTTTGTGGCCATGCCATCTGGGGATGAAGCCGTTTTTTTCATGCATTGCATAGTGGTGTTCCATCCGTGCTATAATTTTGTTCCCTTTTGCCTTTGTTAAAATACCATACTCTACGTATTTATGAATCACCTCTTCTTTCTTGCTTAAAATCTGCTTATGTAGTGCTTGTAATTCAGCTTTTTGTTGCTGCGTTAGCTTTACAATCTTTGTTCCGGAATTTGCTAGAGTATCTAGAGTATCCTTTGCGTGAACTGGTCCCGTGCCAAACGGAATGATAGAAAACATTGTTGCAAGCAATAGACTTAAACACAAATAACGCATAAATTTTCACTCCTTTCCTGAATTGCTCTTATTATTCGTTTTTATTTTGGAATTTATGTATTTTTTTTCAATTCATATCGAAAAATAATTGAAAAGAAGCGGCTAATAATTATGTGGGATTATCAAACATAATCTTTTGCCGCTTAAAAGAAGTATGGGCGTTCTAATTTCTCTTTTATATGGTCAACGAAAATTGAAGATAAGTCTCAATGAGGTGGTAGCCTGCTGACTTACATAAATTAATTGCCCCTTTATTATGACTTAAAACCCCTAACAAGACCTCAGTTTTTCCCTTATCACGTAAAGAGACTAATGCATCTGTAAGGATTTGCCGGGCAATGCCCTTTTGTCTCCAATGAGGCAGAATGAACATTTGTTCTGTCATGCTTATGTTTTCACCTAATTCCCAAGTCATAACGCTTCCAATGATGTTACCTTGATAAAAGGCTGTAAATGTATGCCAATTAGGTCTTGATTTAAACCACACAAGCTTTTCTTTACTCCATAGTTCTGGTATTTCACTATCTTTCTGTGCTTGTAAGTATTTGAGCTGTTCTTTTTCTGTTTCCACCTTCCAATGAGAAACGTCGACGCCATTATATCGAGGAAAATCAGTATCTATTGGTTTAGTCAGATCGCGGCGCATAATAAAAGCTGTCTCATTGTGACAAAAGCCTTTTGATAAAAAATAATCAATGTCATTTGTTTTTTGATTTGGCAGACTGACGTATAACTTAATGGTTTTATGATGACATTTTTTTATTTCTTTTGCGCGTTTAATCAGTTTTGTTAAAATACCATCTTTGACACTTTCATCTATTGAATACATAGGATTTTGAACAATGTTTATACGAAAATGGGAAACGTACGTTTTAGTTTCTCCATTCTTTTCAAGAAAACTGTACGGTTCTAAATGACCGATAGCCAAAACTTGGTTTTTCTTATCGGTTGCTAAAAAAATATTTTCTGGCTTAAAGTCATTGTTAAATAAATAGGCTGACTCCAGCTCTTTATTAAAAGACCCGATTTTAACGGCATCACCGGGGCCATATTCCCGGTATATGACGTTTTTAGTCATTTTTATCACCTCATCTAATCCGCTTATAGCATAATTATGTTAGAGGCGGGTATAAGGTACGTGACATTAGCCTTTAGCATTTTTTTTGAGCAACAATTCTGTTTCGGGGAAATCTTGAGTACGACTAAATTCCAATTATGTGCTATGAAATACTTCTGGTCAAAGCCGGGATTGCCTAGGGTTCCTTTCATTAAGATTTCTGGATTTACACGCTTAGCATATATTTCTCATATTCTAAAATAGGCAAAAGAACTGACTTATGGATGAATATAACATGATAAAGAAATATGAATATGATAATAAAGTCTTTTTATTTCAACAGGAGGGAATTTGATGCATTATTACTATTTGGGTCAACCGGATTGGACTAATCGTCATGAACAACAAAGCGGGGGCCAGCAAGGCGGAGGTACGATGCCGGGTATGCCGCCGTATCCGGGTCAAAATGGCGGTCAAGGCCATCACGGATTATTAGGTACGCAGGGGCAAAGCGGCCAGCCGGGCGGGGGAATGATGCCGGGTACGCCATTTCACGGACAAGGGGGCCAACCGGGCGGAGGTGTAATGCCCGGGACGCCATATCCGGGTCAAAGCGGCGGTCAAGGCCAACAAGGGTTATTTGGCACGCAGGGTCAGGGCGGTCAGCCGGGCGGAGGAATGATGCCGGGTATACCATCCCCGGGACAAGGCGCCGGATCGCCATACTATAGCGGTCAGCAAGGGGAGCCCAGTATTCCATTTCCTAGTCAACTGGGCTTTCCACCCGGCCGGGGCCGGTACTAAATTTAAACAATAAAAATCCTCGCATGATAAATTCATACGAGGATTTCTTTTTATTTCTTAATGAAGTCCTGTGTCCAATAAGTTCCGTAAGAACCGCCTTTAACATAGCCTACGCCAATGTATGTGTAGTCTTTGTTAAGAATGTTTGCTCTGTGTCCAGGACTGTTCATCCAAGAGTTAACGACTTCTTCAGGTGTTTTCTGTCCTGCCGCAATGTTTTCTCCAGCTGCCGTATATTTGATTCCATATGTCTTCATCATATCAAATGGGGAACCGTATTTTGGCGATTGGTGATCAAAGTATCCATTATCAGCCATATCTTGTGATTTGTCACGAGCCATTTTTGATAATTGGTTGTCCACCTTTAACGGCTGAAGGCCATTCTTCTGGCGTTCTTGGTTTGTTAGCTCTACCACTTTTTGTTCATAAGCATTAAGTTGGCTTTTGCTTTGGTCAGATTTAGCAGAGTTTTGATCATTTCCAGCTGCTTTGTTATTTTGATCAGTCGTCGTTGTATTTGATTGATCAGTTGCCGCCGATTTTGTTTGATCACCGCTCTGACTTTGACTTTTATAATTATAATAAATAAAGTGCGTTTTGATTTGCCCTTGATGCTCAAATTTACAATGCTGGTAGTCAGCTGCATCGGCACCGTGGGCAGCAATAAATGGCAGTGCTAACAGCCCTGTAAGGACAATACCGAATATTTTTTTCATTTGAATAATTCCTCCCTTCACTAATACCGTTCGGGTACCTGGGAGGTTAGTAGGGGTCTTTTTGTGATTACTGGATTTTACCAGTTTGCTATTTTTCATGTAAAATGGGTTTAAGAGCTTAAAAAGGAGGAAGAAGATCTATGGCTGAATTAAAAATGAAACGGGTTTATGAGGATGTTGAAGATAATGATGGCTTTCGGATATTGGTTGACCGATTATGGCCAAGAGGTGTGAAAAAGGAGAAAGCGCATGTTGATTTATGGCTAAAAGATATTGCGCCGAGTCCGAATCTGAGAAAATGGTTTGCACATGATCCAGATAAATTTAATGATTTTAAAGCGCGTTATATTGAAGAATTAAAAACAGAACCTGAAAAACAAAAGGCTGTTGATCAAGTTAAAGATCAACTGAAAAACGGCACAGTAACGTTTGTTTATGCGGCAAAGGATGAAACGTATAATCATGTAAGAGTTTTAAAAGATTATATTAAAGAATATTAAGTTATAAGGAAGAATAAATTGAGAGTTAAGCATATTTCGTTGAATTGTCTGTTATTAGTTCTTGGTTTTGGATTAGCCTATTTGTGTATGATCTGGATTGAGCCTAAGGCGTTAGCCGATTTTGCAGCTTTTGTTTTTTTATGGGTTGCATTTTTCATTTTTCGTAAACGTCTGTTTAAACCAACGTACGCTGCGACTGCTGCCGGAGCAATTGTGATGTCTATGGGGGTTTTTGTTAGTGATGCGATATATGAAATGCCTATTGACATTGCTTTTTTGGATCAATTGTTAATCATCGTTATCTTTGTACTATGGCTGTCTTTAATCACCGATTATACGGCCTCCCTTTTTAAAGGCACATTTTTTGAACGCCACCTTCGGTCAGTCCTAAACAGTTTTGCAATGGGAACTTGGCTCGCCGGCTCTTCTGTCTGTTCTATGGGATTAATTCTCTTCTTAAGGGAATGGCGTATGATCGCCATTTTGATTATTATGATTAATTCTTGTCTATGGCTGATTTATGCCGGCTTATGTATCATTCGTTATTTTCAATTATATAAAATGAAACAGACACTTGTTCATGGTGTCGTCTTGTTATCGGCTGTAAGCACGCAATCGTTAGTTATTGATTATTCATTATTGTTGAAAAAATCCATGCCTGAAGAAATCTATCAATTATTAATTTTGCTCGGGGTTTGCTTTTACCTTATTGGTCTTATATTAATTATCAGGCAATATGTTCGGTTAAATTGGCATTTAGTCAGTGATTGGAAAAATACGAATTGCATTATACACGGTGCTTTATCTATTACTGGACTTGCAAGTACGCTGTCTCATGCTGTACCGGCTTCGCTTCTTTACTTTGTTTGGTTACTTGCTTTTATTTTTATCATAATTATTGAGAGCATTGAAACTTTTCGAGCCGTGTTAAGAATTAAAACATTCGGTGTGCGGGAAGCTATCTTTGTTTATGATGTTTCGCAGTGGGCAAGGAATTTTACCTTTAGCATGTTTTTAGCTTTTTCGATTCACTTGCCAAAGAAAGGGATTTCAATAGTTTGGAGGCATTTCTTTAATCATATCATCATAGTATTTGGATTAGTTATGATTGTTTTGTTTATTTGGGAGACTGTATTATTTTTTGCTTCCCGATTGAAAAAGCCTTCCAAAAATGATGTAAGGAAGATAAGAATGAAAGGGGTTTAATATCATTTTTTCACCTTTTAAAGCCTTATATTTATTTCTTGCCATCCTGTTAATTGCGGGTACCGCAACACCCGCTTTAGCTTATGGTCATCAGGATTCCGATAAAATTTTGGCGGATACGTTGCGGCACTATGTTGATGAACTGAATTCCGAACCCTATGCCAAAGGTATGATCGTCGGCTACGATATTTATTCTTTGGATCGAAAAAAAACGCTGGCCTCATATCAGGAAAATAAAACTTTTGTTCCGGCTTCCGTTTTGAAATTATTAGTTACAGCAACGGCAAGCGGCTTATGGCCGAAGAATAAAAGGTTTCCTACAAAGGTTTATATTAATGGAAAGCTGAAATCAAACGGTGTACTGCATGGAGATATTGAACTGAAAGGCTATGGGGATCCGGTTTTGACCGTGAAAAAGTTAGAAGAATTGGCTAAATCCCTTGCAAAAAAAGGTGTACGCCGCGTTGACGGACAAGTTATTGTTGATGACAGCTATTTTGATAATAAGCGTCTTGGTGCAAAATGGATGTGGGATGATGAACCATATGATTATGCTGCACCAATCGGGGCGCTGTCCGTAAATGAAAGCACAGTAGATGTTAAAGCAGCACCGTCACAACCGGGGGATAAACCGAAAGTTTCAGTTAATCCATCACCCGAATACGTTCAAGTCATAAATCATGCCAAAACAGTTGAAGGTAAGGAAGAAGACTTGACGATAACCCGTACGCGGTTAAAAAATGAAATTGTTATAAAAGGAACGATTGGGAAAGATTACAAGGATGATGAACACAAAGATCATCATTATTACAAAGAAGAAATTTCTATTGAGGACCCTGCGCGTTTTACCGGCCGAGTGTTTTACGATCACCTTAAACATCAGGGTGTTTCGTTTAATCAAGAGCCGCAGATTAGAACAAGAAAGATAGATAAACACGCAAAACTCATTGCCAAAGTTTATTCTCCTGATTTAGATAAAATTTTAAAAAAACAAGATAAAGACAGCGATAATTTTATTGCCGAAATGCTGACGAAACAGCTAGGCGCAAGCGTTCGGAAAGATGGAAGCACGAAGGCCGGACTGACCGTAATTAGAAAATATGTCCATGATAAGTTAGGTGTCGACAACGGATTTGTACAAAAGGACGGTTCAGGTTTGTCCCGATTAAATGTCATATCCCCGCATCATTTTATTCAACTGTTAAGAGCTGTTGATCAAAGTTCTAACCGTAAACGCTTTATCTCATTTCTTCCTGTAGCAGGCGTGGATGGGACATTGAAAAAGCGTATGAAAGATACACCGGCTGAAAAGAACGTCAAAGCTAAGACAGGGAGTATGAACGGTGTTAATTCATTGGTCGGTTTTGTGAAAAGTAAAAGCGGGGAAAGACTTGCATTTTCTATCATGATGAATGGCGTATACAAGAGTAAATATGCCCAGGATTTACAGGATAAGATTGCGGTAACTTTGGCAAAGTACCCTGATATACAGGATCCGGGGCCAATACCTGATCAAAAGAAATATCCTTTATCAAGCAAGCTTGATCCTATTCTAAATGACAAAAAGTACAGCAGGGTTATCAAAGGCGCAATGGTCTACTCGACAGGCGGCAATAAAGTATTATATGAACATAACGCTCAAAAGCTTTTGACACCCGGGTCAGATACAAAACTGTTTACAACAGGTGCCGCCTTAAATGAGCTTGGAGCGGATTATCATTTTCGTACGGAAGTATACCAAAACGGAAAGATTCACAATGGTGTATTAGACGGTGACCTTATTATTAAAGGATACGGTGACCCGACTTTAGCTGATAAGGGTTCAGGGCACTTACTAAAAGGACCGACATTAGCGCAAATGGCATCAGATATTAAAGAATCCGGTATTCGCGGTGTAAAAGGGAATATTCTAGTTGATTCAAGCGCTTTTCCAGACGATTGTTATGCCCCGGGATGGACGTGGGATAATGAAAGCAAGCCTTTCGAGCCGCAAATATCGGCTCTGTCGGTTAATCAAGGAACATTACGATTCGACTATCGTCCCGGGGAGAAGCCGGGTAAACCGATACGGTTAAAGCAAATGCCAAAAACTGAATACGTCCACGTTGTTAATAAGGCAGTCACCGGTGCGCAAAACTCTAAAAACACACTAAAAATTGAACGGGAACGCGGTAAAAATACGATTCATATAACAGGGAGCCTTCCGGTTAATTATAGAAATGGGCATACGAGTACAACTGTAGAAAAACCCTATCTTTATACCGGATATCTTTTGCGTAACCAATTAAAAGAACAAGGCGTCCGCCTCTATTCAAACAGTAAAATTTTATCTGATAAAACACCTAATGATGCTAAGCTCGTTAAGAAGTATTATTCTCCGCCGTTGTCTGATATTATCAGTTATATGAACCATTATAATGATAACTTTTATGCGGAAATGATTTTAAAAACATTAGGACTCGAGAAAAAGAACAACGGAACTTTTGAAGATGGTATTGATACGGTTCACGAAAATTTAGAAGGGCTTAATGTAACATCACCATTCGATATGATGGATGGATCAGGGTTGACAGGATACAATCAGTTTTCAGCCGAACAACTGGTGACCTTTCTTGCAGCTGAAACACATGAATCAGCGTTTAAAAGCTTCTATCAATCTCTCCCAGTTGCCGGAGAGAAAGGCATACTTTCTCATCGTATGCAAGGGACGGATGCCGAACATCATTTGCGGGGAATTACCGGATTTATGCCGCAGCAACGGGCTTTATCAGGATATGTTCAGGCGAAAAATGGCGATCTTTTAGCTTATTCTATTTTAACAGAAGGGTATAGTCAGGAATCGCTCAACAAACTGGTAGATCGTTTTGGAGCTGCTTTGTCGGAATCGGACAAATAAGTGACTGAACACGGCTTTTACGATTTTTGTAAGAGCCGTGTTTATTTTATACATTAAGAATCAAATTGGCTGCGGTATAGTGAATATACTGTATTTTTATCATAAAAACCTTAAATTACACGCTTTGGCTGCTAATATTCCCTTCCAATAAAAGTAATCGAAAGGTCCGAATAACAAGGAGTAAATGACATATTCTAAAACAGTCGGGTGGTTCACCGATTGATCAAGAAAGCTTTCTTGAATAAAATGAACTATTTTTTTCGGTTATAAATAAAAGGAGGACACAAATAATGACTGTAGTTAACCAGGTTAAACAAACGATTGCGAGCTTAAAAAGTGCCCATGCAAGCTTAGAAACATTTGCTTTAGGAACTGACAATCAACAAGCTAAACAACTTTACCAAAACGCCGCTCAGCAAACTAAAATGATTTGTGATCAACTTGAACCGCGTCTTCAAGAAATTCAACAAGAAGAACCTCAATATAACCAATAATTTTAAAAACCGGCATAACGCCGGTTTTTTAATTTTTTGCCCTTATTAAATTTCCTTTAAAAAAATTAAACCAATAGAACTATATATGTTCACTATTTTTAATGCTAATATTTAACGGAATATTTCTAATTATCCATAATGAAAAAGGGTGAATTTCTTGAAGAAAAGTATTTGTATAATTGGCAGCGGCACAGCGGGGTTGCAGCTGGCTTATGCACTTAAGGAAAATTTTGATGTTACGGTTATTGAGCGCCGCTCACCAGATCAGATCAGACAAGGAAGAATTATGTCTACACAAGTTCACTTTGGACCGACAAGAAACCGTGAAAAGCGCTTTGGAATGCCGGAATGGAAGGAACAAAAGCTTATCGAAAGCATTCATGTGACTATTGGAGATAAAAAGCTTTTTACAGGTATGTTAAAAGAACCGGCATTATCGATTGATCAACGCTTGTCTTATTCACATTACATAGAAGACCTTACAAGTAAAGGTGTCTCTTTCCGTTTTGAGAAAGTGATCAAAGAAAATATAGAAGCACTGATTGATAACTTTGATTTAGTCATTGATTGCACAGGAAAAACAGGCCCTCTTTTGCCATTTCCAATTGAAGAGGATCTTTCACCTTTTAAAACCCCTTTACGAAAATGTATTGTCGGCTATTTTTTAGGTATAAAGCCTAATACTCCCCTTGGGGTTAACGTAACGGTTCTTCCTGAGTTAGGAGAAATGTTTGAAATACCTGCTATAACAGAACGCGGCCCTGTGACAATATTGTTTATTACAGCTGTACCAAACAATAAATTAGATGTTTTTAAAGGAATAAAGAAACAAGAAGAATTTACACTGAAAATGAAAAGTACAGTTCAAAAATTTTTCCCGGAAATTTATAAACGAATTAAGGAAGATGAATTTACATTATGTGATGAAAATAGCTTTTTGCAAATTGCTTTTATACCTGTTATCCGCAGGCCGTATCTCTTTATTAAAAATAAGCTGGTCGTCGGGTGCGGTGACAGCATTTTTCTTAATGACCCTATTACAGGTCAAGGTTCTAATCTAGCTTCTTATTGTGCTGAAAAATTGTACGAAACCCTTATTGAATATAAGGATTCAGAATGGGATGCACAAACAGGAGAATCTTATTGGAATCGAACGAAACAGTATGTAAAAGAAGTAACTGGCTGGACGAATGCGATGGCTATGCCTTTGCCCGAACATGTTATTCATTTCTTGCTTCAGGGGGCACAAGACCAAGTAAAGGCTGATGCGGTTGCTGAATGGTTTAGTAATCCGGCAAAAGCATATCAAGTTTTTTTCCCTTCTAAAGTGAAGCAGTAAAAAAATGAAAAAATTAAATTCTCCCTCTTATATGAAGAGGGGGAAAAATGTACTTAGCTTTAATTAACAAATGGAAAGGGCAACCCTTAAAAATAGTAAAAACCGAACGTCAAAAATCACGCTCGGTTGTTGAAAGCCATTATTGAATGGTACCTTGATTTGGAAATTGTTCTGTTTCGTATTGGGAAAATTGCTGGTAAGTTTGTTGGAGTGTTTGTGCTTGTTCTGCATCTAAACCATACCAGCCCTTTTTAAACATTAAGTTAAACATTTGCCGCTGGCAGTCTTCTGTTTCGTTAAAAATCTTAGAGACATCTTGATAAAGCGCTTGGTGGCTCATTTCATGAAGTGCCATGCTGTAGGATGTCGTTAAATATTTTTCGGTTGCCAGACAATCGTTTAAGAAATCACGGTCATTCATCTGTGCTGTCTTTGTTGTTTGGGTGGAAGGGTTTTGTATTTTATTGCTTTGCTGCATTATTGCATCCCTCCAGTACTTGGATTCGTATTATTTTGAATATGCTGCTGAATGTGATTTAAAAGGGTTCGATAATGATTTTGATGCATTTGGCAAGCTTGATTGATCGCTTGCTTAACTTCACTATCTTGGCATTGCCCGGCAAAGAAATTAAACTTTTTAATTACATTTAAATTCCAAGACAGCATATCCTGTAAGTAGAGATGATCCTTTGTACTGATGACAAATGGCGGCTGCGCCATGACATTTTGATTTTGCTGCTGTTGTTGCTGCTGTTGATTCATGCATCATACCTCCTTATTTCTTAATGTCACCAACAGTTTTAAATTTACACGTTATCGTTTTTTAAAATAATATTGAGAATTTTTTATAAATGTTTTATATTTAATATAGGCGGATAATTTTACTAATAAAATGAATGAGTATTCATTCAAAATGTGCAAAAGGAGGTTACATACATGTACAAAATTCAGAAAGCCGCTGTTTTGGGATCTGGTACAATGGGAGCTTCCATTGCAGCTCATCTGGCTAATGTTGGTATACAAACTTTACTGTTAGATATTGTTCCCAAAGATTTAACCGATCAAGAAAAGAAAAAGGGCCTAACACTTAATGATAAAGCCGTCAGAAACCGAATGAGTACACAAGGGATCAAAAGGCTGTTAAAACAAAAGCCGTCCCCGTTAACAGTAAAAGATAATATTCAATTAATTACTCCGGGAAATATGGCTGACGATATGGAAAAGTTAGCAGAAGCAGACTGGATTATTGAAGTTGTTGTAGAAAATCTAGATATCAAAAAGCAAGTGTTTGAACAAGTTGACCGCTATCGAAGACAAGGAACAATCGTCAGCTCAAATACATCAGGTATTTCTATCCGGGCAATGGCAGAAGATTGTTCAGATGACTTTAAACAGCATTTCCTGGGTACACATTTTTTCAATCCTCCGCGTTACTTGAAACTTCTTGAGATCATTCCAACAAAAGATACAGATCAAAAAGTCACTGATTTTATGAAAAAGTTTGGTGAAGATAAGCTTGGCAAAGGTGTTGTGACAGCTAAAGATACACCGAACTTCATAGCGAACCGTATCGGCACTTATGGCACCCAGATAACATTAAAAGCCATGCTGGATAAAGGTTACAGCATCGGAGAAATTGATTCTGTTACAGGACCGATTATAGGCAGGGCTAAAAGTGCAACATTCCGGACGTTAGATGTCGTTGGTCTTGATATTTTCGTCGATGTGGCAAAGAACGTTCAAAAGCATGTTGACGGCGAAAATGAGAAACAGGCCTTTGATATACCTGACTTTGTTAATGCTATGCTTGAGCGGGGATGGATCGGAAGCAAAGCAGGACAAGGCTTTTACCTTAAACAAGGCAAAGACATCTTCCAGCTGAATCCGGAAACGATGGATTATGAGCCCCGTGAGAAGTTAAAAGCACCGTCAATAGATAAAGCCAAACAGCTTAAATCAACAAAAGAAAAAATTAAAGCGCTTGCATTTGCGGATGACCGGGCCGGAGACATTCTTTGGACCACGCTGAAACAAATGCTGTTATATTCAGCTGAAAAAGCTTATGAAATCGCTGATAACATCTATGACATTGACTTAGCCATGAAATGGGGATTCGGTTGGAAATACGGTCCATTTGAAACATGGGATGCTATTGGACTTGAAGAATCGATAGAAAGGATTTGGAAAGAAGGAGATGCCGTTCCTGACTGGGTAGAATTGATGCTTTCGAAAGGTTTTACTTCCTTCTACAAGAATGAAAATGGTACACCTGCCTATTATCATGATGGCAAGTATATCCCGATTCCTTATTCTTCAAAAGAGATTCATTTGAATTTATTAAAAGAGCGTGACCGGGTCATTAAGAAAAATTCTGGTGCAAGTTTAATAGATATTGGCGATGATGTTGCCTGTTTGGAGTTCCATTCACCAAATAATGCAATAGGATTAGATATTTTAGATATGATCCGTAAATCTGTAGAAGAGGTAGAAAAGAATTATAAAGGTCTTGTCATCGGGAACGGGAGCAGCAACTTCTGTGTTGGCGCCAATATTGCATTTATGTTAATGGCGGCTCAAGATGACGATTACTTTGAACTTGAACTCGTTGCTAAAAAGTTTCAACAAACAATGATGCTTATGAAGTATGCAAATAAACCAATTGTGGCCGCGCCTTTTAACATGGCACTTGGCGGCGGCGCTGAAGTTTGCTTGCATGCAAATGCGCAGCAAGCTTCAATAGAAACTTATATGGGACTTGTTGAAGTGGGTGTCGGTCTTATTCCCGGCGGCGGCGGCAACAAAGAGCTGTATATTAGGCATCTTGAACAATTGCCGAAAGGCGTGCCTGTTGATTTAACGGCGGTTTCAAACCGTGTGTTTGAATTAATTTCCACAGCAAAAGTTTCAACGTCTGCAAATGAAGCTGTCCAAAATGGCTATATTCGCCGTTCGGATCGTATCAGTATCAATAATGATCATCTATTGCATGATGCCAAGCAATATGCCATCCAGCTTTATGAAAGCGGTTATCAACCGCCGGTTAAAAAGAAAATTCCTGTATCAGGGGAAGCAGGCTATGCCGCTATGCTGATGGGGGCAAAGACGATGGCAATGTCGGGTTATGTTTCCGAACATGACATGAAAATTGCTGAAAAACTGGCTAAAGTTCTTTCAGGGGGTACGCTGCCGCAAGGTACAGAGGTTGATGAACAATACTTGCTTGATCTTGAACGCGAAGCATTCTTAAGTCTTATTGGTGAAGCAAAGACCCAGCAGCGTATGCAGCATATGCTTTTGAAAGGAAAACCGCTTAGAAACTAAAAAAGATGTTCAAATAGTCCGGGAAACAGGTGCTCCTGCTACGTTGCATATTCAGGGAAGTTTCTCCAACTTCTCGTCACAAGGCTCAGGATGATGTTCAGGCAGCTGCCTGGCTGTCGAATTTCTTCGTTGCGTCGCCGCTCCGGTTCTTACGTAGATACTTCCTACGTTCCGATCCTCGCGGCTTCCGCGCCTCGAACTTCCGACGCACAGGACGTGCTAGTACTGGTGTTGTCACATGGACGTGACGTTTTTAGCCAGTATCGGCCCTGTTTGTCCGCCTTTTTGAACAGTTACTTTAGAAGGGAGAGAAAAATATGAATAAAGCAGTTATTGTTTCAGGTGCCAGAACACCGGTAGGCAAAGCAAATAAAGGCAGTTTCCGGAATATGCGTCCGGATGACCTCGGCGCTGTTGCTGTAAAAGAAACGTTAAACCGTTCAGGATATGAAGGCGATATTGATGACCTGATTATCGGCTGTTCGATTCCGGAAGCTGAACAAGGATTAAATATGGCAAGAATGATTGGCGCTCTTGCCGGCGTATCAGAACAAACCCCGGCGATTACTATTAATCGTTATTGCTCATCAGGGCTTCAAAGTATCGCAAATGCGGCTGAAAGCATCATGGTCGGCAGGGCTAATGCTGTTGTTGCCGGCGGAGCGGAGACGATGTCCCTGATACCAATGGGCGGTCATTTAATTAAGCCTAACCGAAAATTAGTTGAAGAAGCTCCGGAATATTATATGGGAATGGGGCAAACCGCTGAACAAGTGGCACAAAAATATGGTGTTTCAAGAGAAGACCAGGATGCATTTGCTTTAAGAAGCCATCAGCGGGCAGCTAAAGCACAAGACGAGGGAAAATTTGATGAAGAAATCGTTCCTGTTGAAGTTATTAACCGCTGGCTCGATGAAAATAACAAAGAACAGGAAAAGACTTTTCTTGTAAAGCAGGACGAAGGCGTACGCAGAGATACAACAATTGAAGCTCTTTCAAAATTAAGACCTGTTTTTCATGTTAAGGGTTCAGTAACAGCGGGGAATTCTTCACAAACGAGCGACGGAGCAGCGGCGGTATTAGTGATGAACAGTGAGAAGGCGAAAAGTGAAGGTCTAAAACCAATGGCAAAGTTTCGGTCCTTTGCGGTAGCCGGGGTACGGCCGGAGGTAATGGGAATTGGCCCGATAGAAGCGATTCCCAAGGCACTTAAAATGGCTGGTCTCTCTTTGAATGACATTGGTGTTATCGAGCTAAATGAAGCTTTTGCATCACAGGCTGTTCAAGTCATCCGATCGCTTAATTTAAATGAAGACATTGTTAATATTAACGGCGGTGCTATTGCACTTGGCCACCCGCTAGGCTGTACAGGCGCAAAATTAACGCTTACATGCTTGCATGAAATGAAAAGACGCAATGCCCAATTCGGCTTGGTTACTATGTGCGTCGGCGGCGGCATGGGTGCCGCAGGTGTTTTTGAATTAATTAACAATTAATTTTACTAAAAGTAAGTGTTCAAAAAGGAGGACAAAAAGAGCCGAGAAGTTCGAGGAACGAAAGTCTCGAGGACCGGAGCGTATGGAAATAATACGTGAGGACCGGAGAGACCGAGTGACGAAGAAATTCGATAGCACTTTTTCCCGGACTTTTTGAACAACCTATAAAGGAGGAAGCCAAGAATGTCAAAAACTAGTGAAGCTTTAAAGGGAGGCGGATTCTTAATTGATACGATCTCCCCTGAGCAAATGTTTACCCTTGAAGATATTTCTGAAGAACAAAAAATGATGGCAAAAACAACTGAAGATTATATTAAAAAGGATGTTCTTCCGCATATTGAAGAACTGGAAAACAAAGATTTGGAATTAACGAAAAAACTGCTTAAAAAAGCGGGGGACTTAGGCTTATTGGGAGGTGATGTACCTGAAGCATACGGCGGTTTAGGTCTTGATAAAATTAGTACATCATTAATTACAGAAAAGTTCTCTTTAGCTAATTCTTTTTCATTAAGCTACGGCGCACATGTCGGTATCGGCTCTTTGCCTATTGTTTTATTTGGAACAGAAGAACAAAAGCAAAAGTACTTGCCGGATCTCGCTTCAGGCAATAAATTTGCAGCTTATGCACTTACAGAACCAGGATCGGGTTCAGACGCCCGCGGTGCAAAAACAACAGCGAAGTTAAATGATGAAGGCACACATTATATTTTAAATGGAGAAAAACAATGGATCACAAATTCGGGCTTTGCTGATGTATTCGTTGTTTATGCACAAATTGATGGCAAAGATTTTTCAGCATTCATTGTGGAAAAAGACTTTCCAGGTGTATCAACAGGGGCTGAAGAAAATAAAATGGGGATTAAAGCTTCTTCAACCCGCACACTAATTTTAGAAGATGTGGCTGTTCCCAAAGAGAATCTTCTCGGCGAGCCTGGCAGAGGCCATATAATTGCCTTTAATATTTTAAATATTGGCCGTTATAAATTAGCGGTCGGGTGCGTCGGTGCCTGTAAGCGCGGGGTAGAACTGGCTGTTCGCTATGCGAATGAACGCCAGCAGTTTAAACAGCCGATTTCAAACTTCAGACTTATCCAAAATAAGCTCGCGAATATGGCTGTTAAAACGTATGCGACCGAAAGCTCTGTATACCGTACAGTTGGTCTGTTCCGCGACAGATTGGACCAGTTGTCTGCAGAAGAAGCAAACGATGGTAAAAAGATGGCTGAATCTATTGCTGAGTACGCGTTAGAATGCTCGCTAAATAAAGTGTTTGCCTCAGAATCACTGGATTATGTTGTTGATGAAGCTGTGCAGATTCATGGCGGATACGGTTATATGCAAGAATATGAAGTTGAAAGAATGTACCGTGACTCACGTATTAACCGCATTTTTGAAGGGACAAATGAAATTAATAGATTGATTGTTCCGTCAACATTGCTTAAAAAGGCGATGAAAGGTGAATTGCCGCTTCTTGAAAAAGCTCAAACCTTACAAGAAGAATTAATGATGCTAATGCCTGAAGAACCAAGTGATGAACCGCTTGAAAAGGAAAAATATATGCTGAATAATGCTAAAAAGGTTTTCTTAATGATTGCTGGATTAGGTGTACAAAAGTTTGGCAAAAAATTAGCAGACGAACAAGAAATACTGGCAAATGTCGCAGACATTGTGAGCAACATTTATGCTATGGAATCTGTTATTGTCCGCACTGAAAAATCAATAAAAAAGACTGGTGTTGATAAGTCCGCTCAAAAATTATTGATGACAGAAGTTTATTGTCAAGAAGCTTTTGATGACATTGAAAAGTTAGCAAAAGAATCCTTATTAATGACAGAAGTTGGGGATAATCTGCGCATGATGTTATCGGCTTTAAGAAAATTGACTCGCTATACGCCGAGTAATCTTGTTGATAAGAAGCGTCTTATTGCTAAAACGCTAATTAAGGAAGAAAAGTTTACAGTTTAAGAGGATGTTCAAAAAGTCCGGGAAAAATAGCTGTCGAATTTCCGCGTCAGCTGGCTCCTCCGCTCCTCACGTATTAAAGACATACGCTCCGGTGCTCGGAGGCGGCGCTTCCTTGAACTTCTCGGCTCTTTTTGTCCTCCTTTTTGAACACGTATTTTAATTTTTTCTTGCGCCTTCTTTAAACGTATTCCTTTTTAGCTCTCCAATTAATTGGGGAGTTCTTTTTTTTAATACTAAGATACAGACATTTTTGATATAATATATAAAACTTAGCAAGCGCTGTACACAAGCTTGCCGGCCAGCTCTTATACTTTCGCATTGCATTTAAAATTAATGAAAGTATATAAAACGTAAAAAGGGAGGCGCTTTCTTTGGCGAAAATTATTAATGAGATTCAAATGGGCGATTATACCGTTTCTTTGCTTGAACATAACGGTCATCAATATGTTAAGCTTACATCAGGAGTGCATGGTAATGTTCTGGAAATTGAACGGACTAAAGACGGGCTTAATTTTCGAGAGGTAGAAATTGGCGGTGCTGATCTGTCATATGAACATTTGGCTATCATGCTTATTTTCATTGGAGCGGATCAAGATCTTGTAAATGAAATCGACAGAATAAATAAAATTAGAAATTCATATAAATCTTAAAATTCAATAACCGGATGGGGGTTTTACCATGTTAACGGTGTATAGTTATCCTAATTGCGGAACATGCCGCAAAGCGAAAAAATGGCTTGATGACCACAATCTTCAATATCAAGAAGTACATATTGTTGAAACACCGCCAACAAAGGCTGATCTTGCTGACTTTCATAAAAAAAGCGGTCTGCCGTTACGGAAATTTTTCAACACCAGCGGACAGAAATATCGTCAGTTAGGGATGAAAGATAAAATTAAAACCGCAACCGATGATGAATTGTTAAATTGGCTGGCTTCAGACGGTAAACTTATAAAACGTCCGATAATTACCGATAATGAACATGTCACGGTAGGATTTAAGGAAGAAACATTTAATGAAGTATGGGGTTAGGTAATAAATGGCTTGATGACAAACTTATTTTTTAATAAGATAAGTATGTTAAATTATAATTGTTATTACTTTGGAGGGATTATTAATGAACGTACCTAAGGAATTGAAATATTCAGAAGAACATGAATGGGTAAAAGTTGAAGACGGTAAGGTTCGCATCGGCATTACAGATTTTGCTCAAGATGAGCTTGGAGATATTGTATTTGTTGAATTACCTGAAGCCGGTGACGAAGTTGAAGCGGACGAGCCTTTTGGAAGTGTAGAATCTGTTAAAACAGTTTCTGAATTATATGCTCCTGTCAGCGGTAAAGTTGTAGAAGTTAACGAAGATTTGGATGACTCTCCTGAGTTTGTCAATGAATCTCCATACGAAAAAGCATGGATGATTGTTGTAGAGCCAAGCGATGAATCTGAAATTGAAAAATTAATGGATGCAGACGCTTACGAAAAAATGACGAGTGAAGAATAAAAGATTTGTTCAATAAAGAGGGACAAGGATTTCTCCTGAATTTGAACATTCTAGTCCATGCCTGCTAGACAAGCTTTAGCAGGCTCTATTAGTACTATCGCTTCTTACCGAAACGATAGTTTTTGCATGATCTCAATTTTGAGGATTTTGGTGGTTAGATGAAGGAAATATCTGAATCTGATTATTTAATACAAAATGAACAGGATACTGCACTTTTCTTTGTCAGTCCATTTTGCGGTACGTGCCAGTTAGCTGAACAAATGCTGGATATTGCGATACGCGCGGCAAATCCAGATTATTCAGTATATAAATGCAGGGTATCCGAATGGCCTGAAACTGTTGCTCAGTTAAAAATAAAAAGTGTTCCTTGTTTGGTTTTCATAAGGAATGGTACAGAAAGTTCAAAACTTTACGCATTTGAGTCAGTTACAACGCTTTATCAACATTTAAAAGGTTAATATTGGGGTTAGAGTTAATGCCTCTCACTTAAATGGAGAATAATGGGTTAAAGATTACAATTGTTAAATGAAAGTCTTCCCATTGTTAATAAATTGTATATTTATAAGCGGCTAAAGAATGTTATAAAAGATTACGAGGCCTTTTTTAAGAGGCTTTGTTTTTTTCTTTAAAATCTTTAAGGAAAAACTTTTAAAGATTTTTACACATTTTCTATGAAACTAAGCTTTTTTATCTATACTAAAATTGGTTAAGTTATATATTTAATTTAAATTTATTAAAGAGTACGTAGAATATTAACAGAAAATGACCGCCTATAAAGATAAAAAAAGTGACATGATTAAAGTGAGAGGTGAGATCGTGAAAGCTAAAAAATTACAACCCATAACAACAGAATCAACTAATGCTTTCACCCTTGAGGATAGGATCCATAAAATTCAACAAGGTGATGAAAAGCTTAGAAACGTCATAATAGATTCATATCAACCTTTTATAAAAAAAGTTGTTTCCAAAGTTTGTAATAGATTTATCGATCATACAATGGATGAATACAGTATTGGATTAATCGGATTTAATGAAGCCATGGATCAGTATCAGCGCGGACAAGGCAGCAAGTTTTTGACCTTTGCGGATATGGTTATCAGACGACGGATCATTGACTATATTAGGAAGGAAGCAAGGCAAACTAAAACGATTTATTTAAATCAAACGGAAATAGACGAAGAAGGCCAGCAGGAAGAAAGTTATATTCAGCAACGGGCAGCGATAGATTTTTATGAAGCGCAATGCCAAGTTGAGGAACGGCTCGAACAAATTGAAGTATTTAAACAATTACTATTAGACTATGATATTACTTTTAATGTATTAAGTAAGAATTGTCCAAAGCACGTAGACGCACGTGAGAATGCGAAGCGGGTAGCCAAAACTCTGGCTGACCATCCCGAAATGGCCCAGCATTTAAAGGTTAAAAAACAATTACCAATTAAAGATCTTCTACAATTTGTGTCGTGCAGTCGTAAAACGATTGAAAGGAACCGAAAGTATATAATAGCTGTTGCACTTATTTATATTGGCGGGTTCAGTGCATTGCAGTCGTATATTGAGCCGGAAACCCTGTAGCAGGAAGGAGGGAGCAGGTGAGTCGAGGGATACTGATGTCTAGAGAAGGGCGCCGCGGGGTTTTATTAACAAAAGACGGCGCTTTTGAATCAATTAAATTGAAAAGGGCGGCAGATGTGTCTGTTGGGGAATCTATTCTTGAAAATGATCTTTCACATCCGCTTCCCTTTTATATGAAAATTTGGATTCCTACTCTGGCAGCTTGCTTTTCTCTGATATGTATTTTTATTCTTATCAACGGAATGATAAAAAATAAAGCTGTGGCTGCTTATGTAAGTTTTGATATTAACCCTAGTATTGAAGTGAGCGTTAATAGAAAGTTGCATGTACTTTCTGTTAAACCGATGAACGCTGATGCAAAAGCTATTTTAGAAGATCCAAATCAATATATCAAAATGCCTCTTGAAACGTTTGCGTTAAAAGTTGCCGGGAAGCTTGCGGACAGCGGCTATTTTAAAGATCACCCGGAAGTGTTAATCACAACAGCGCTTACTAATCATATTAGTAAACATAAACGGGCAGGTTTCAGCAAACAAATGGATCAAGCTGTTGAAGGATTTTCTAATCAGAAAGCTTTTCAAAAAAGCTTAGGTCATTGTGAAGTGCTTCCAACGACAGTTAAAATGCATGATAAGGCAAAGAAAAGAGGATTATCTACCGGGAAATATCTTGTATACTTGGATGCATCAAAATATAAAAAGGATTTAACAATTGATAAAGCGAAGCAATTATCGGTAAAAGAAATGAAACAGTATGAACAACCGAAAACGGATTCAAACAGCAATAATATAAATAATTCAGTTCAAACCGAGCCTGTTACCGATAAAAGTCATCAATCGACAGGTAAGACAGCGTCTGATTCGTCTTCTGATGATGTAAACCATCATATAAATGACTCTAAAAATCCTCATACATCTAAAGATAAACCAGTAGATCATCCTGGCGGAAAGCAAGGTATATCGAATAATGACAGCGGAAATAAAAAAACGAATCCTGAGTCTTCAACAAAGACTTATCATCAGCCAAAAAAACAATCTGAGGGTTCCCGGCCCGTTCATCGATCGTCATCTGCCGTGAAGAGTAAGCCAAAGGAAAAGGTTGCAAGAAATTCGTACAGGTCAGAGGCTAAGCCTAATAAAGAAAATGATTCTCATCGACCTATAGCAAAACCAAAAAAACAATGGCCTTATCAGTCTAAGGCTAATCCTTGCGGCCGTATATCTCACCATCCTCAGGAAAAACCAAGTAAAGGCTCGCATCACGATCCTAAAGGAGAGCACAAATATCAAGAAAAGCATGGCCCGAAACAGGACCATAAAAATGAACATTAAAAGAGAGCGTTCATGCTCCGATCTTGGTTAAGAGGTGAAAGATGATGTTAAAAGAAACATCCGAAAACTTCGTCCAAACACTTTTGCAAAAGCCTGTATTACAGCCATTATATAAAAATAGAAGTTTTATTTTGCAATTGGACGATAAAAAAGAGACGGTTTGGATATCGTTTTGCAATGGGGAATGCGAATTATTGGATGAGCACCCTGATAATATTGATGTCTATGTTTCAGGCGAGGAAAATCAAATAGTTGCCCTTATTAACGGTTCTGAGAGATTAATGGTTTTGGAAAAAGAAGGGCGCTTAAGAATTGATGGATTAGAGCGCCACTTACTTGTCTTAGAATCACTTTTTTTGTTGACAGGAGATGCTTCGCGTTCACTTCATTACTGAACTTAATGCTTCTATAATGTCGTAAAATGATGATTTGTCACCAAAGGTATGTATGATTTGATGCTGCTGATCCATGATAACGGTTGTAGGTACACTGGAACAATTATAGGCATCATAAGTCTTTGTTCCCTCATCAAGAAGTATCGGAAAAGGGAGTTCATGTTCACGGGCAAATTGGGGACCGTCTTTTTCCGTACCTTCCCTTCCCGTAACATTAACGGTTAAGAAAGCTAATTCATCTTTATTCAATGATTGATAAAATTCGACTTTTTTAGGCAGATCTTTCTGACAATCAGGACACCATGATACCCAAAATGTAATCATAACAGGTTTGCCTTCGAAATCGGAAAGTTTAACTTTTTCTTGTGTCTGTAAATCGGTTAATTCAAAATTTGGTGCTTTCAATTTTTTAAGCCCCTTTCCATAGTTAAATCTTAAAAATTCTTTCTATGGAAAGTATAGCTTTACCAATTACATAAGTCCAGTTGACACTAAGTTAACTGGGTGATACTATATTGTTAATATTTATTATACTTTCTGAATGTTTAAATCAACTAAAGGTTGAAAGTAAAGTGCGGCTATGCAGTTGACTGTGCTTAAAGCTTGGCACCAGCCAAGTCCTATTTAACTGATAATTTTAAATTTGAATAAAGTTTTCTCTTATCCAGAGAGGCGGAGGGAAAGGCCCGATGAAGCCCGGCAACCTCCAAGCAATTGCTTGGAAAGGTGCTAATTCCTGCAGGAGTTTAAATACTCCTAAAAGATAAGAGCGGTGATAAACCCCTCTTATCGGAGGGGTTTTTTTAATACTTGAAAAACTAAATATACTTAGGAGTGGTGAAATGACAATTAATGTTGCTTTACTTGGATTAGGAACGGTTGGTCAAGGTGTTTACGAAACAGTTATTAGTCATCAAGAGGAACTGTATAAAGCTATTGGTGAAGCTGTCAGGATACCTGTCATTTTAATTAAAGATTCCTGTAAAAATAGAAAAATAAATGGCGGCGTTGAAGTGACAACAGATTTTAACGAGGTATTAAAACACCCTGTTGATGTCGTTATAGAGGCAATTGGCGGTTGTGAGCCTGCCTATAATTATCTAAGGAAATCTCTGGAAAGTAAGCTGCCTGTCATTACAGCGAACAAGGAGCTATTGGCTAAAAAGGGTAAGGAATTAAAGAAAATAGCCGATGATCATCAAACACAACTTGCTTTCGAAGCGTCAGTTGCGGGAAGTATCCCAATTCTGCATATGATTAAAGACTATCTTAAGGTAAACCGTATACAAAGAGTGGAAGCCATTTTGAATGGGACGTCTAATTTTATTTTAACGACGATGCGGGAGAAGATTCAGTCATTCGAACAATCGCTTGCGGAGGCCCAGCGGCTGGGTTATGCGGAAGCTGATCCTTCTAATGATGTTTTAGGCTGGGACGCTTTCTATAAAACAATGATCATCAGCGACCTTATTTACAATGAGCAGCCTGATTGGAATGATGTTGTCCGAAAGGGAATCGATCAAGTGACACAGGAAGATATTCTTGCCGCTGAAGAGAGCAAAGAAAAAGTCAAATTAATTGCTGCCTTATCACGATCATCTAATGGACAAATCGAAGCCAGCGTTGAACCGTTAAGAATCAAGCCGGATCATCCCCTTTACGCCATTGAGGGTGTTAATAACGCTGTAAGGGTTAAAACTGATTTGGCCGAAGATTTAGTTTTAAGCGGTCCGGGGGCGGGAGCATTGCCGACTGCAAGTGCTATTATTGAAGATTTCGTTGCGCTTTTCAAAAATAATAAAAGTATAAAGAATAATGATCCTGTGCCTTTAGGAGGGTATTGACAGAGCTTTACCCTAGTGCTAATATACTAATATCTTAAAAACTTTAAAAATCTCTTATCAAGAGAGGTGGAGGGACTGGCCCGATGAAGCCCGGCAACCACCCGGCTCTCAATTAGCTATAGCTAATTGAATGACGGGTAAGGTGCCAATTCCTGCAAGCAGCGGCTTGACAGATAAGAGGGAGAAGCGTACGAATACTTATCTCTCTATCTGTCCAGGTAGAGAGATTTTTTATTTTAGTAGGGTAAGGGGTGACAACATGATTAAACTCAATAACATTAAGAAATCTTATCATTCAAAAAAAGGTGCCGTCGAAGCGCTTAGCGGCATTGATTTAGACATAAAACAAGGCGAGATTTTTGGCATTATTGGCTATAGCGGCGCTGGTAAAAGCACTCTAATCCGATTAATCAATATGCTGGAAACACCTACTGCAGGCAGTCTCATTGTTGACGGCAAAGAAATGTCCAGCTTATCAAAAAATAAATTGCGTGAGGCAAGAAAAGACATCGGTATGATCTTTCAACATTTTAATCTGCTATGGTCGAGAACTGTAAAAGGCAACATCTCATTTCCGCTTGAAGTAGCTGGTGTCAAAAAAGCCGAAAGAAAAAAGAGAGTACAAGAGTTAATTAAGATTGTCGGCTTAGAAGGGCGTGAAAACGCCTATCCGTCACAATTAAGCGGCGGACAGAAACAGCGTGTCGGCATTGCAAGAGCCTTGGCCAATAATCCTAAAGTATTGCTTTGTGATGAAGCAACGTCTGCACTGGACCCGAAAACGACAAATGCGATACTGGATTTACTCGTTGATATTAATAAAAAGCTGGGATTAACGATTGTTATGATTACTCATGAAATGCACGTGGTTAAAAAGATTTGTCACAAAGTAGCGGTTCTTGATAAAGGGCAGATTGTCGAGGAAGGTAATGTTTTAGATGTCTTCCAACAACCCAAAATGGCGATCACAAAAGAATTTGTTAAACAAGTGACACAAAATGATGAAGCAGAGGAAGCTGTTGATTTTGTAAAACAAGCTCATCCATCGGGTACCATTGTTAAATTATCCTTTAAAGGGGATTCAGCCAATCGGCCGGTTGTTAACGAGCTATTTCAGCAGCAGCTTGTTGAAATAAATATTTTAGAAGGTAATATTTCACAAACACAAAACGGGGCGTTTGGAACTTTAACCCTTCTTATTGATGGCGCAACGCACGAAGTAAAAAGAGCAATAGATTTTATTGAAAACCAAGGAGTTGGAGTTGAGGTGATACAAGATGCTGCACAGCTTATTTCCTAACGCTGATTGGAACGAGATTTGGCAAGCCATATTACAAACGCTCTATATGACTGTCATTTCAGTTGTAGCTACAGTCATTTTAGGAATTATTTTAGGATTGTTATTATTTGTAACAGCAAAAGGCAATATGTTTGAAAATAAAATCATATATAAGTGTGTTTCAACAATAGTCAATATTTTCCGTTCCATTCCGTTTATTATCCTTATTATATTGTTGATCCCGATAACGACATTATTAGTCGGCACCATGTTAGGTTCAACGGCAGCACTTCCAGCTCTTATTGTTGGTTCTGCGCCATTTTACGCACGTTTAGTTGAGATAGGACTCCGGGAAATCGATAAAGGTGTCATTGAAGCCGCACAAGCTATGGGAGCAAGCAAATGGCAAATTATCTGGAAAGTGTTATTACCCGAATCATTGCCTGCATTATCTTCAGGAATAACAGTCACAGCAATTGCTCTTGTTGGTTTTACAGCAATGGCTGGAGTCATAGGTGCAGGCGGCTTAGGGACGCTCGCTTATAACGAAGGTTACGAGCGCGGAAATAATGATGTCACTATACTCTCAACAATTTTTATTCTTATTATTGTCTTTATTTTACAATTTATAGGGGATTTTATTACAAAAAAATTAGATAAAAGATAGGGGAAGAAAAAATGAAGAAGATATTCGCACTAGTCATTAGCCTAAGTTTAGTATTTCTTTTAGCTGCATGCGGCGCTAGTAAAGATGGAAAAGGCGGTAAAACTACAACGTTGACAGTAGGTGCTACACCTGTCCCTCATGCCGAAATTCTTGAGAAAGCAAAGCCAATATTGGCAAAACAAGGTGTTAATCTTAAGATTGTTAAGTTCCAAGATTATGTAACGCCAAATAAAGCATTAGCATCTGGAGATATTGACGCCAACTATTTCCAAACCGTTCCATATTTAAAAGTACAAGAAAAGAAAAACCATTATGACTTTAAGGATGTAGGAAACATTCATGTTGAACCGATTGGTATTTACTCAAAAAAATATAAAAGCTTAAAACAGCTGCCAAAAGGCGCTACAATTATTATGAGTAATTCCGTTTCTGATGAACCGAGGATGCTGTTGCTGCTTCAAAAAGCGGGGCTCATCAAATTGAAAAATGGCGGCAATATTAACTCAAGAATTGATGACATCACTTCTAACCCAAAACATTTAAAAATAGAAGCAAAATATGATGCAGCTATGCTTCCGAAAATTTATAAAAACGGTGAAGGGGACGCTTTGCTCATTAATACAAACTACGCATTAGATGCTGGCCTCAATCCGAAAAAAGATGCCATCGCTATGGAAAATGATAAATCTCCATACGCTAATGCGGTCGTTGTCAGAGCTAAAGATCAAAATAATCCTGCTGTTAAAAAGCTGGTAAAAGTTTTACATTCAAAAGAAATTCAAGATTTTATTAATAAGAAGTATAAAGGCGCGGTAGTTCCTGTTAAATAACATTAAAGTATCGAATGAATCAATTGTGTTCTTGACATACTAAAACTGAACTTCCATAGAAGAGAGGTATTAATGTGGAAAAAGAACACGTTTCTGCGAATGTCACTGAACAAATTCTTATGGATTATAAGACGGGGCTTCATGAATTTGAGCAGAAGATGCCCCATATTGCTGATAAATATAATGAATTTACCGCAGCCTGTTTTAAAGAAGGAGAACTTGACCAAAAGCAAAAACAATTAATTGCCCTTGGCATAAGTATCTACTCACAAGATGAGTACTGCATTGTTTATCATACGAAAGGCTGTATGGATCAAGGGTGTACTGAAAAAGAAATTCTTGAAACGATTGGCGTAACAGCAGCTTTTGGCGGCGGGGCTGCAATCAGCCAGTCTGTGACTTTAGTTCAGGATACTTTGGATGAACTGAAACAAATGAAGCACTAGACAACATTGAAATACAGAGGAATATCCAGCTATTCTGCCCTTCCAGTTGGTGAAAGCCATAGATAAGGTGACAATATCAACTATTGTCTGAAATGTAGCAAATTCCACTTTGGTAGTTAATCTTATTTATGTTAACCTAACCTTTGTAAAACATTTTGAAAGGGATGGTTTATTATTAACACCCAAAGTCAAATCAGGCTTTTACACACCAGTGAAATGGAAAAAGCGATGCACCAATCTCATGGTATTGGATACGCTGAATATGAGAGAAGCTTAGAAAAAAGACTTGAAGTTGAAAAATCACGAGAAAAAGATTACCGTAAATGTAATATTATTGCCGCTGAGCAAGACCATAAATTAAGTCAGTCATAAAAATTATTAGGAAAACCAGTCCTTATGACTGGTTTTTCCCCTTATAAGGGGAAATTTTCTACATAAACATTATTTGAAATGTAATTGGATTTGATATAAGATTGTAATGAGAATAGATTGAGAATAAAACTCTACTTATTAATGTAGAAAAAGACAATTTATGATAAATAACTGGAGGTATGACCATGTCTGTACCAAACCTTAAAATCGACAATCTTCATGTTTCTATAGAAGATAAAGAAATAGTTAAAGGGTTTAATTTAGAAATTAACGGCGGGGAAATTCACGCGATTATGGGCCCTAACGGCACCGGTAAATCTACGCTTGCTTCAGCATTAATGGGGCATCCTAAATATGAGATTACAGAAGGTTCCGTAATGCTTGACGGTAAAGATGTTTTAGAAATGGAAGTTGACGAAAGGGCTCGCGCCGGCCTTTACTTAGCGATGCAATATCCAAGTGAAATCAGCGGTGTTACGAATGCCGATTTCTTAAGAACAGCGATTAATGCACGCCGCGGTGAAGGAAATGAAATTCCGCTCATGAAATTTATCAAACAACTTGATAAAAAAATGGATTTGCTTGATATTGACCAGGAATTCGCACAGCGTTATTTAAATGAAGGGTTCAGCGGCGGCGAGAAAAAACGCAACGAAATTCTTCAATTAATGATGCTTGAACCAAAGATCGCTATCCTTGACGAGATCGATTCAGGGCTTGATATTGATGCGCTTAAAGTTGTTGCAAAAGGCGTCAATGAAATGCGTTCCCCTGAATTTGGATGCTTAATTATTACTCACTACCAACGCTTATTGCAATATATTACACCGGACAAAGTCCATGTTATGATGCAAGGCCGTATTGTAAAATCAGGCGGACCTGAACTTGCACAACGCCTTGAGGATGAAGGTTATGACGGTCTGAAAGCAGAGCTTGGCATTGAGGACGAAGCAGAAGAACAAGAAGTTTAAGCCATCAGGCATTCAACATTAGAGCATTCAAGTGTGATCTTGATGAGGTAGGAGGAATAATATGTCAACGGAAATAACAGGGGTTCAATACGACTCGGAATATATCAAAAAGTTTTCCCAAGATCGTCATGAACCGGATTGGTTTACTGAGTTTCGTTTAAAAGGACTTCAATTGGCTGAAGGGCTTCCAATGCCAAAACCTGAAAAAACGAGAATTATTGGCTGGAATTTTACTGAATTTGAACATAAACCATCAGCAAGATCTATATCTTCGTTAGAAGACTTACCTGTAAATATTAAACAATTGGTCGGACAAGGTGAACAATCAGGAAACGTACTTATTCAACATAATGGAACGCCTGCTTATCGCGCTTTATCAAAAGAGCTGCAGGACAAAGGTGTCATATTCACTGATCTTGAAACAGCTCTTAAAGAACACGGCGATTTGATCAAAAAATATTATTTCACAGATGCAGTAAAAGCTGATGAAAACCGTTTAACTGCCCTTCATGCGGCGTTGGTTAACAGCGGAACATTCCTTTACGTTCCAAAAAATGTAGAGGTCAGTGTGCCAATACAAACAATCTATTGGCAGGAAGATCCGAATGCAGGCTTTATCAACCATGTCATTGTTGTAGCTGAACAAGGCAGCTCAGTCACTTATGTTGAAAACTATTTGTCAACTGAAGAGAGCGGAGCGCCTGTTGCCAATGTCGTTACCGAGGTTTTCGCAGGAGATAATGCTAAGGTTCAATTTGGTTCAGTTGATAACTTTTCAAAAGACATGACAAGCTATTTCAACCGCCGCGGTCATGTTGGAAACAACGGCACATTAGAATGGGCTCTTGGCCAAATGAATGACGGCAATACGATTTCTGAAAATCTGACCGATCTTGTTGGCGAAGCGTCAGTTGCTGATATTAAAGCGGTTAGTGTCGGACGCGGAGATCAAAAGCAAAACTTTGTTAACTACATCAGACATTTCGGCAAGCATTCAGAAAGCATGATGCTCATTCACGGTGTTCAAAAAGATTCCGCTAACTCTATTTTTAACGGGAAAACAAAAATTGAACATGGCGCTTCTAAGTCCGACGGCGAACAAACGCAACGCGTTCTTATGCTCAGTGACCAAGCGCGCGGCGATGCTAACCCGATTCTTTTGATTGAAGAGGACGATGTTGTCGCCGGTCACGCAGCATCAGTCGGCCGTGTTGACCCTGTACAGCTTTATTATCTTATGAGCAGGGGGATTACAAAGAAAGAAGCGCAACGACTGGTCATTCATGGCTTCTTAGCGCCAGTAGTTAATGAACTGCCAATCGAAGGGGTCAGAGCTCAATTAACTGAGGTTATCGAAAGGAAAGTTCAATGATGAACATTAAGGAAGTTCGTAAGCTTTTTCCAATTCTCGATCAAGAAGTCAACGGACACCCCCTCGTTTATTTAGACAGTGCCGCAACATCACAGAAGCCGCTGCCTGTGATTGAAGCAATAAGTAAATATTACCGTGAGTATAATTCCAATGTTCACCGAGGCGTGCACACATTAGGAACAAAAGCAACAGACGGCTATGAAGCAGCACGTGAAAAGGTACGGCGTTTTATCGGTGCAGCAAGTACGGAGGAAATTATTTTTACGCGCGGCACAACCACTTCACTTAACTTTGTCGCTTACAGCTATGGACGCGCTAATTTAAGTGAAGGTGATGAAATTGTTATTAATGCAGCGGAACATCATGCCAATTTAATTCCTTGGCAGCAAGTAGCCAAAGCTACAGGGGCAACATTAAAATATATTCCGATGCAGCCTGATGGCACCTTTAATTTGGATGATGTCAAAGAGGCTATTACTGATAACACAAAAATTGTTGCTATGGCACATGTATCAAATGTGCTTGGTACGATTAATCCTATAAAAGAGGTTGCTGATATCGCTCACCAACACCAGGCTGTCATGGTCGTTGATGGTGCGCAAAGTACACCTCACTTAGCAGTTAATGTTCAAGAGCTTGACGCTGATTTCTTTGCTCTTTCAGGCCATAAAATGCTTGGCCCTACCGGTATTGGCGTTTTATACGGGAAAAAGGCACTGCTTGAAGAGATGGAACCAGTTGAAACCGGCGGCGAGATGATCGACTATGTTGATTATTATGATGCATCATGGAAGGAACTCCCTTGGAAATTTGAAGCTGGTACACCAGTCATAGCCGGTGCGATCGGTTTAGGTGCCGCGATTGACTTTTTAAATGAAGTAGGTCTTGATGAAATCCATGCGCACGAAGAAGAACTTGCTAATTATGCTTTAAATGTATTATCTGAAATAGAAGGGTTAGAAATTTACGGACCAAAAGAGCGTGCCGGTCTGGTTACTTTCAATATCGACAGCGTCCATCCTCATGATGTGGCAACAGTGCTTGATACTGAAGGTATTGCAATTCGCGCCGGCCATCATTGCGCACAGCCTCTCATGAAATGGCTGGGCGTTAACGCTACAGCCAGAGCAAGTTTCTATCTCTATAATACGAAAGAAGACATTGACGCACTTGCCGCCGGATTAAAGAAAACAAAGGAGTATTTCGGTCATGTCTTTGAATAATTTAGATCAGTTATACCGCCAAGTGATTATGGATCATTATAAGAATCCGAGGAATCGCGGCGAAATGGATCAAGAAAATAAGCTCGTTGTAAATATGAATAATCCGACTTGCGGTGACCGTATTCAACTTCAGCTTCAAGTAGAAGATGAGAAAATTACAGACGCTAAATTTACTGGAGAAGGCTGCTCAATTAGCCAATCTTCCGCATCAATGATGACAGATGCTATTAAAGGCTTACCGGTCAAAGATGCACTCCATATGTCTGAAATCTTTTCCGACATGGTTCAAGGAAAGGATTATGATGAAGAAGACTTAGAACTAGGCGATGTTGAGGCACTGCAGGGCGTATGTAAATTTCCGGCAAGAATCAAATGTGCGACGTTGGCGTGGAAAGCAATGGAGAAAGCCTTAAATGAACAAAAGCACTAACAATCATGTATTGCTTAACTGATTGTGTTACAATGAACCTAATGTAAAGCAGACAGCGCCATTATATTAAGGAGGGTTTTCAATGGCCAAGAAAATGCCTGAAATTGGCGATTATAAATATGGCTTTAGAGATAAAGACGTCTCGGTTTACCGTACGGAACGCGGCTTGACCAAAGAAGTTGTTGAAGATATATCCAGACAGAAAAATGAACCGCAATGGATGCTTGACATCCGATTGAAGGCACTTGAACATTTTTACAGCAGACCAATGCCTCAATGGGGCGGTAATTTGAACGACCTTAATTTTGATGACATCACTTATTATGTGAAACCGTCTGAGAAATCCGGACGTTCATGGGATGAAGTGCCTGAAGAGATCAAACGTACTTTTGATAAGCTCGGTATTCCTGAAGCTGAGCAAAAATATCTTGCCGGTGTTTCTGCCCAATATGAATCCGAAGTTGTTTATCACAACATGAAAAAAGATCTTGAAGATATGGGCATTGTCTTTAAAGATACTGATTCTGCTCTAAAAGAAAATGAAGATCTGTTCAAGGAATATTTCGGAACTGTAATTCCTTATTCAGATAACAAGTTCGCAGCGCTTAATACAGCTGTATGGTCTGGCGGATCATTTATCTATGTTCCTAAAGGCGTGAAATGCGAAACGCCGTTGCAAGCTTATTTCCGTATTAACTCAGAAAATATGGGACAATTTGAACGGACATTAATCATCGTTGATGAGGGTGCATCTGTTCACTATGTAGAAGGCTGTACTGCACCGGTTTATACAACAAATTCACTGCACAGTGCTGTTGTAGAGATCATTATTAAGAAAGATGCTTATTGCCGTTATACAACCATTCAGAACTGGGCAAATAACGTTTATAACCTTGTAACAAAGCGTGCTGTTGCTTACGAAAATGCAACGATGGAATGGATCGACGGCAACATTGGTTCAAAATTAACAATGAAATATCCTGCCGTATTGCTTAAAGGCGAAGGCGCAAGAGGCAACACGTTGTCCATTGCCATCGCAGGCAAAGGACAAAACCAAGATGCCGGTGCAAAAATGATGCACTTGGCGCCAAATACGTCTTCGACAATTGTATCGAAGTCTATTTCCAAAAACGGCGGTAATGTCACTTACCGGGGTATTGTTCACTTTGGACGCAAAGCTTCAAACTCCCGCTCAAACGTTGAGTGTGACACGCTGATCATGGATAATGAATCCACTTCAGATACAATTCCATACAATGAAATTCTTAATGAAAATATTTCATTGGAACACGAAGCAAAAGTATCCAAAGTATCTGAAGAACAGCTCTTCTATCTCATGAGCCGCGGCGTTTCAGAGCAAGAAGCGACTGAAATGATCGTCATGGGATTCATTGAACCATTTACAAAAGAACTGCCAATGGAATATGCCGTTGAGATGAATCGTTTGATAAAATTCGAAATGGAAGGCAGCATTGGTTAATATTTGTAATTTCAATTTTAAGGCTGGGGAATTGTTCCCAGCCTTTTAATTTTTGGGTAAAATGCCTTTTTTATATTATTAATTTTCATTATAGTAATAATCTTTAAACCCACTTATAAAATAAAATATACATAAATAAAAAAACTCAATTTTATGAGCTTTACTCATAATTAATACCAGTTTATGGGAGGGGGGATGAACAAATTGAATAAATTGTTAATACCTATTGATGGATCTGAAGCAGTTGACCGTGCAATACAGATGGCAATTTCTATATGTAAAAAGCGTGAAGAAGAATGTCATATAACACTATTACACGTCGTATCCATAGAAAATTTTCCAAATGTCGGGGTGTCTGGTATTACTGCAAATGTTGATGAAGCTGTTAAAAAAGAAGGCAGGAAACTGTTAGAAAATGCCATTGGAAAAATTAATAACAAAGGCATAAAAATCGATGCAGTTCTTTTAGAGGGCTCTCCAAGGAATGCAATTTGTGAATATACTGACAAAAATAATTATGATCTTATTGTTATGGGGAATCGGGGAAAGGGTGCAATTAAAGAACTCTTTCTTGGCAGTGTCAGTAAAAAGGTTTTGGACGATACAAAATGTCCTGTGTTAATTGTTAAATAGTTTATTATTTATTTCTTATAAAACAGTTAAAATGAAAATACGGGGGTTTTTCCAGTTATTAATGCTGTAAAAAACAACCTGGTACTATCTCAATAAATAAGGGTCTGCTTTATTGAAATAGTACCTATTTTTTGTTAAAAAAATTTAAATTGTTAATTTTAATTTTGCGCTCTGACACGTCCATAACCTAAGACTTCTAAAGCTTGTTGTAAGTTCGACCGTATTGTTAGTTTATCTAAATTTATGTTTAAACCCACTGTTGTCATAGCTATTGCTGGGCTTATTCCTGTAACTATCGTTTTAATACCTAATATATTTAAGGCCTCTACTAATTGAAATATATGATTGGCAACCATGGTATCCACATAACTAACTCCCGAAAGGTCAAGTATTAATGAATGTAGGTTTAATTCTTTGGTTCGTTTTAAAGCTTCTTCAGATAATATTTTTGCTCTTCTTGTATCCAGTTCCCCTATTAAAGGCAAAATAGCAACACCTTCAAATATTGGAACAACAGGCACGGACAATTCTTGAAGAGAATCAAAAAATCTTTCGGACATTTCCTCGTGACTTTCCACATATGAAGAACTAAATCCGAAGGTAATATTATCAAGCAGTGTTCCTATGTTCAATGTCATTTTAGACATATCTTTGATTGTTATATTGGATATATGTTCTATTTCCTTTTCAATATATTCCCATATTGTTATCCTTAATACAGAAATACTTTGGATAACAAAATTCAAAAGTTGTCCTTTTTGAACCATATCATTTCCAAATTGTTTACTTAGATTAATGATTTTTTCCGCAGTATTATCCAAATTTTGGAGAAATCCTTCACCAATTATTTGGATAAAATTAGTGTAATTTTTTACAATACTTTGTTTATCGCCTTTTATTTCTGGAAAATTTAATTGATATAGTTTATAAGCCTGTTCAGCAATCATTGAGGCATTATCCATAATTTTTTTACCCAGTTCTGATTCAATAGATTTAGAATTTAAATTTAAATCTTCAATCATGAACATTGGCCCCCCCTTTTAATAAATCATGTGAATAATAACATAATAACTATTTAATATTAATACATTATTATTTGAAAAAGTAGTGTTTATTTAGTAAAAAATAATGATCAGGTTAATTTTCAGGCAAAGAGGGGGAGGGTTAATTAAGCGAGCTCATTTATTCATGAACCCGCGTTTTATTTGAATATGAATAAGCACACCCTTTTACAACTCTATCATTTTACTTGAAAACTATATTCCTCAATCACTTCCTTAATAATATCAAAGGCTTTATGAACAGTATTATTATCCGTATCATGACCAAAAGATAGACGGATAAGCTCTCTTGCTTCATCCTTCTTACGGCCCATCGCTAATAAAGTTTTCGAAGGTTCTTGATGTCCGATTTGACAAGCTGATCCTGTTGAAATAGCTAAACCTTTTTGATTGGCAGACAGCATGACAAGCTGGCCTTCTAATCCTTTAATTCTTAAGGCTAGCACATAAGGTAAAGTGCTGGACGGATCACTTTCAATCGCGATGGGATAACTGCTGTTTTTAATTAAATCAATAAATTTATTTCGAATAGCATCCATCAGCTTGTACGATTCATCCATAATCTTTATGCGTTCAGAAGCTGCTGCTGTAAAAGCCCCGATCCCTGGAAGGTTAATAGTACCGGGGCGCAGTCCGCCTTCGTGTACAGTGCCTGGTATAAGCGGGTTTATAGAGGCGGATGGCGAGATATAACAAGCACCGACGCCTTTAGGGCCGTATACTTTATGGCTGGATACAGATAGACTGGTGATGTGTGCCTTTTTTACATCTGTTTTTATTTTGCCAAAGCTTTGTACTGCATCACAATGAAACATGACCCCTTTTTTATTTAATATATCCCCGATGGTTTCAATATCCTGAACGGCACCGGTTTCTCCGCTGGCATGCTGAATCGCAGCGAGTACCGTATCATTCCGAATACTTTTTTCCAATACATCAGGTGATAATATGCCCTTGTCATTTAGAGGCAGGTATGTCACTTCATAACCATCCTCATGTTCGAGTTTGTTTAATAGATTTAGTATTGATGAGTGTTCACTTTTGATAGATAAAATGTGTTTCCCTTTATGCTTAGAGCCTTTTAGCAGGCTTGAAATGGCAAGTATATTACTTTCAGTTCCGCCGCTTGTAAAGTAAAGTCCTTTAGGTTCAGCCGCTATCATACCTGCGACTTCCGCTCTGCACTTTTCTAAAATACCCTTAGCGGTTGTTCCGCTGTCATGAAGACTTTCAGTATTGGCAAATACTTCTGCTGCTAATTTCGTGTAAACGTCCAGTGCTTGTTTTGACATTGGCGTTGATGCGGCATAGTCAAGATAAATCATCGGGTACCCTCCAAAAATTAGGTCTTGATAATAGTTTAATAATATGTAAAGATAGGTGTCAAGACACATGATTTTACATTAAGGGGTCCTGATCATGAAAACATACCGTACTGACACACTCATTGTCGGAGGCGGATTATCGGCGTTGGTAGCCGCTTATCAACTCAACGCGCACCATCATGTGATATTAATCACAAAGTGCGGAGAGAGGGACAGTAACTCTTATATGGCTCAAGGGGGCATTGCGGCGACTGCGCCTGCAGACGATGATTGGAAAGCCCATCTTGATGATACGCTAAAAGGCGGACATCATTACAATGATTTAGAATCTACTAAATATATGATCAAGCAAAGCGCTTCAATTATTGATTGGTTAATATCATTGGGTGCACCTTTCGATCGTGATGATTCAGGTGCTGTTCATTTAACGAGGGAAGGCGGTCATCGCATAAGCCGTATTTTACACGCAGGCGGGGATGCGACGGGTGCACATCTTGTTAATCATATGCTCGGATTATTAAAGGACAGTGTTGAAACTCATACAAATACACAAGCGATGGATCTTCTTATAGACGGCGGGCGCTGCATAGGATTATGGGCGCGCGATGAACACGATGAAATGGTGATGTATCTTGCCAATCAAGTGATTATAGCAACCGGCGGTTCCGGACAAGTTTACTCTCCGACGACAAATAATGCTTCTGTTACCGGTGATGGATTGGCAATGGCCTATCGTGCCGGGGCGGCTCTCGTTGACATGGAATTTGTTCAATTTCACCCGACACTGCTTTCAAAAGATGGGCAAACTTTTGGTCTTGTTTCGGAAGCCGTAAGAGGTGAGGGTGCAAAGCTGGTAAATCAAAAAGGTCAGCAAATGATGGCAGGTGTTCATGAATTAGCAGACTTGGCGCCGAGAGATATTGTTGCCAAAACGTTATATAAAGCAAAAATGGCCGGCGATGATATTTATTTAGATATCACGTCAGTCAAAAATTTTGAATTACGTTTTCCTACCATTACAAAGTTATGTCATCAAGCAGGTGTTGATTTATCAACAGGTTTGATTCCGGTAAGCCCTGGTGCACATTTTCTTATGGGCGGTATTAGAACTGACCTATACGGAAGAACGAATATTGAAGGGCTTTATGCTTGCGGTGAAGCAGCTTGTACGGGCGTTCACGGCGCTAACCGCTTGGCCAGTCATTCACTCTTGGAAGGTGTTACATTTGCTCTTAATGTTGCGGAAACAATACGGAAGCAGCCAATCGTTCAAACACCAGAAATCCCTCGAATGATCGAGTGCTATACAGAGATTGATTGTCCGGAGAAAACAACCATTCAACAGTTAATGTTCCAAAATGCCGGTATCATTCGAAGTAAAGAAAGCTTGGAAGAACTCATTTGCTGGCTTGAGAATCTTTTACCTGAAGAGTTGAATACGATGACTTGTCAGCCTTCAAAAGAAGCGATGGAGAAGATTAACCTTTTAACTGTCGGCTGGCTGATCGCCACTTCAGCATTAAAACGGACAGAAAGCCGGGGCAGTCATTTTCGAAGCGACTATCCAGAAAAAAATGACTCAGAATGGTTAGAACAAAAAATAGTAAGGGAGCGAAGACTCGTTGAATCCTATTAAACTAAAAATGATGCTTCAGGAATTTTTTAACGAAGATATTGGCAGCGGAGATGTGACAAGTCTATCTATCTTTGAACCAAGTGATGTTACCGAAGGGGTTTTAACAGCGAAAACATCAGGGGTCGTTTCCGGAGTTTCTGTATTAAGAGAGGGCTATCGCTTATTGAGCAACGATATCATTGTGGAACCGCTTGTCGGTGACGGTGATTTTGTTGAAGCGGGTCAGGATTTGGCAGTCGTTAACGGCCCTGTACAATCTGTTTTAACGGGTGAGCGTGTATTATTAAATTTATTTCAAAGAATGAGCGGGATTGCAACGACAACTTATGAAGCGGTGCAAAGATTAAACAGTTCAACGACTAAGATTTGCGACACGAGAAAAACAACACCGGGGCTTAGAATGCTTGAGAAATATGCGGTCAAATGCGGCGGCGGTCATAATCATCGCATCGGGTTGTATGACGGTGTCATGATTAAAGATAATCATATTGCTTTTTGCGGCAGCATTAAAAAGGCAGTCGATCGTGCACGGCAAAATGCCGGACATATGGTGAAAATCGAAGTGGAAACTGAATCAAAAGAACAGGTGCTTGAAGCGGTTGAAGCAGGGGCTGATGTCATTATGTTTGATAACAGGAAGCCCGAGGAAATTGCATCGTTTGTCGATTTAGTTCCTGATCATATCACAACTGAAGCGTCAGGCGGCATCCAATTAGAGGATCTTCCACTATACCGCCATACGGGTGTCGATTATATATCGCTTGGATTTTTAACCCATTCTTACCGTGCCATGGATATCAGTTTTAATCTTAAAGAAGGTGTAAAAAGTGAGTGTTATTGATTTCATTCAATCGCAAACAGGAATGCCTGAAGAATATAAAAATCTTTCTGTACCGGAAATGGAAAAAAGAGTGAAACGAATTAAAGAGGAATTCGGTTCAAGGTTATTCATGCCGGGGCACCATTACCAAAAAGAAGAAGTCATCCAGTTTGCTGATGCTACTGGTGATTCGCTCGAACTTGCCAAAATTTCCGCACAAAATACACAGGCTGAATATATTGTTTTTTGCGGTGTTCATTTTATGGCTGAAACAGCGGATATTTTAACTGGGCCATCGCAAAAAGTCATTCTTCCTGACATGCGCGCCGGCTGTTCAATGGCAGATATGGCAAATCTGCACCAATTAGAACGGGCGTGGGAAGAACTTCAGCACGTTTTTGGAGATACTATCATTCCATTAACATATGTTAACTCAACGGCTGAAATCAAGGCGTTTTGCGGAAAGCACGGCGGGGCAACGGTTACTTCTTCTAATGCGAAAAAAATGTTGCAATGGGCTTTTAAGAAAAAGCAGCGGATTCTTTTCTTGCCTGATCAGCATTTAGGGAGAAATACCGGGGCAGATTTGGGTATTCCTCTGGAAAACATGGTCGTATGGGATCCGATTCAGAACAATTTTGAAGGGGATTATCGTAAGGAAACGTCAATGATTTTATGGAAAGGCCATTGCTCGGTTCATGAAAAATTCACGGTGGAAAATATTAATCAATGCCGTAAAGATGACCCTGAGATAAAAGTCATTGTCCATCCGGAATGCTCGTATGAAGTTGTTCAGGAGGCTGATGATGCCGGGTCGACAAGACATATTATTGAAACTATCAAAAGCGCCGAAAGCGGCAGTCATTGGGCAATTGGAACAGAAATGAATCTTGTTCAGCGGTTGATCAACCAGCATCCTGATAAAATGATCCGTTCATTAAATCCTTATATGTGCCCTTGTCTGACGATGAACAGAATTGATTTACCGCATTTATTATGGTCGCTTGAAAAGGTTGCTGAAGGTGATCCGGTAAATATTATTTCAGTAGACTCAGGGATTGCCCGTGATGCAAAGTCGGCAATCGGTCGGATGTGGCAATCAAGTTAATATAAAATGGGTGATTTCTTATCTGGAAATCATCCATTTTTTTATATAAAAAAGTGTAACGAAGCTGCAAACCTAAGTGCAATTGGAAGTTGATCAGATAAAAATATTAGATTTTTTGAAGTTATTAATTTGATATTATTATCATAAGTAATGAAATGGATAAATAATGATATTTTGAATGATTTGAGGATCAATAGATTCAGGAGGTGACGAAAAATGCAGAAATCATCTCTTCAGCATACAACTTCAGCCCAAAAGGAAAAAAAGAATCAATATCATTATAAATTATTGTTTCTCTTTCTATTATCAGCTGCAGGCGGATGTGTTGATGCCCTGAGTTATCTTGGATTAGGGGAAGTCTTTACGGCTAATATGACAGGCAATACGGTATTTTTAGGTGTTAAATTAGTTTATGGCGATATTCATTCAGCATTTCTTTCCGGCCTCTCGCTTGTCGGATTTTTTACCGGGTTGTCAATTGCTTTCATGATGACTGAAGGAAAACAAGGGGAACTATTTCAGTCACAATGCATGATAAAGGCAGCTGTATTGGAAGAGGGGCTTCTGGCAGCTCTGGCCGTCTTTGTACAATTAACAAATGGTGCCCCCGGCAATTGGGTCTCACTTTTAGTATTTATAGCCTCTGCAGCAATGGGGATTCAGAGTACAATGACCCGCCGTATCAATTTGCGGGGGGTTGCGACAACGTATATTACGGGTATGATGGTAGCCGCTGTTGAAGGGATTCTTAAAAACGTATTGTCTTCCCGAAGACGCAAGGCAACTGATGACAATCAAGCTGCGGAAACAAAGGAAAACTGGGGATTTCAACTGTCATCATGGGTTATTTATCTCATTGGAGGGGTCATTGGCGGCTGGTTCACCTTACATCATCAAAAATATTTTGGCTGGACAGCTGTTGTTATTATAGGTCTGGCTATGATTGTGATGCTAATCTATCGTTTTGATAAAAGAATGATAGATAAGTTAACACAAAGTAAAGGTTCCGGAAAGAATGTATCTGGTTAATGCACAAAAGCGGTATATAGACAGGAATACTTTGAATTTAATGATGGATGTTCAACAACTCGGGGTTGTATTAATTATTTTAATTCACGACAAAAAATGCCTTGACTAATGCTTGAGCTTTTGTTTAATATATAATTATTAAAAATCGGAAGGGTGAAAAAAGTACATGATTTATTAATCCTATTTTAAAGAAAAACATTCGTTATAAGTTACGATATGATTTCTGAATGGGATTAATCTGTACTTTTTTATTTAGGTAAGCCCGAAATATGGATAAGTGACGTTCTAACTTTTCCTATTCAGAAATTCTATGTCTTTTTAAGGATGACTTTTTCTGAATAGGATTAGTGTAATGTACGGATATAGCCAATAAGGAATCCTTCGGGACCGGTATGAAGATTCTTGTTAGCTGTATATGCTCATTGCCTCCTATTCAGAAATGATTAGGAGGTTTTTTTATGCTTAAAATCACCTTTAATTTACAGGCAAAATAATGAATTTTAGATATGTGTTCTAATATTTAGCGAAATTGGAGGAACTATATGGAAGCTAAAATAAATTCAAAAGCGATTTTAATTACGTTTATGATAGGCGCATTCTTTGCGGTTTTAAACGAAACCTTGCTTAATATTGCTCTGACAGACTTAATGAAGGTATTTCACGTCGATGCGCCGACAATCCAATGGTTAGCGACTGGATTTATGCTTGTCATGGGTGTTTTAATGCCTATTTCCGCATTATTAATTCAATCGTTTACAACAAGACAAATGTTTATTGGTGTTATGATTGTTTTTTTACTTGGGACAATTATTGCTGCTTGTGCAGTGAATTTTCCGATGCTTTTAACAGGCCGCATGATTCAAGCGGTTGGCACGGGTCTATTAATACCTGTGATTATGAATGCTCTGTTATTGATTTATCCCACAGAAGTTCGCGGCAAGATTATGGGTACCTTTGGGCTGGTCATTATGTTTGCGCCTGCCATCGGGCCGACATTATCAGGGGTTATCGTTGATACATTAGGTTGGCGTTGGCTGTTCCTGATCGTGATTCCATTTGCATTATTTTCGATTCTGTTTGCTTTAAAATATTTGCAAAATGTTGGAGAGGTAACAAAGCCAAAAGTGGATGTAATTTCTATAATTCTCTCTACAATCGGGATCGGCGGCATCGTTTATGGCTTCAGCAGTGCGGGTGAAAATGGGAAAGGATTTTTATCAATAACCATTCTATCAATCATATTGATCAGTTTGCTCAGCCTGTTGTTATTTGTTCTTCGCCAATTAAAGCTGGATGAACCGCTGTTGGATGTTCGCGTGTTTAAATATAAAAGGTACGCTCAAGGAGTTATCCTTTTTGTTTTTGTTGTTATGGCGATGTTTGCTTCTGAAATCGTGATGCCAATGTATTTACAGGGACCGCTTGGATACTCTGCAAAAACAGCAGGACTGCTGCTTTTACCGGGCGCTTTACTAAACGGTTTAATGTCGCCGGTTATGGGCAGTTTATTTGATAAGTACGGCCCAAGAAAATTAATCATCCCCGGTACAATTGTGATGATTGGTGTCACGATATTCTTTTGCAATATCAATCCGTCTATGCCGATATGGTCATTTATCATAGTGTATATTGTTCTGATGCTTTCCATTTCAGCAATCCTAATGCCGGCTCAAACCAATGGATTAAATGAATTACCGGAAAATTTATATCCTCATGGAACGGCAATTGCTAATACATTACAGCCGGTTGCAGGCGCATTTGGTGTTTCAATCTTTGTAAGTATTATGACGCAAGGCAGGAATAATTTTTTAGGAGAACAACATGGTTCTATAACACAACAAATAATAAATGAAGCCATGACTTACGGGGTGCATCATGCTTATTGGTTTGCATTAGTTTTAAGTATTATATCCTTTTTTATTGTTTTATTTATTAAAAAAGCTGTGGTTTCGGATTCTGGAAAAGGTAAAGCGGGATCTTTTGATTAAAAGCTGCAGCATCTAAATGTTTGATTGAAAAGAGCCGCATTTTCAACTGGAAAATGCGGCTCGAAAATATGGTATGGATATTTTTGTGAATATACATACATACCATTCCTTTAACGATCTATCAAAGTCAGTTTAACTTGACAGCTTTACATAAAAAAACGGTAAAATAATATTATTGAGCTTTATTAAAGACTTAAATTAACATGTTACAATGTACGCTACGTACGTGGGAGGCAATTCTTTTGATAAAACTCCATCTCTACCATACAAATGATATTCACAGCCATTTTGAGCATTGGCCGCAGATCATCCACTACTTTAAAAATCAAATTAAACAATGTGAGCATGATAGTGAACCGTATCTTTTATTTGACCTTGGAGACCATATGGACCGGGTTCATCCTTTAACAGAAGGGACTATGGGAAAAGGGAATGTCTCTTTACTTAATCATGCGGGCTACGACTTTGTGACGATCGGTAATAATGAGGGCATTACTTTTACAAGAGATAACATTAATAAAGCCTACGATGTTCGTGAGTTTGATGTGATATTAGCTAACTTATTTACCGGCGATGGCAATCGTCCAAAGTGGTGCAAACCCTATGCATTTCACAAAATAAACGATATCACAATTGGTATAACTGGTATTACCGCACCTTTTAAACCCTTTTATGAGCCATTAGGATGGGATATAAAAGATCCCGGGGAGGTCCTTCCCGGCATTATTGAACAGGTAAAAAAGGAAGCAGATATTGTCATACTTTTGTCTCATGGCGGTTTAAAATTTGATCAAGATACAGCAAAAACTATAGAAGGCATTAATGTTATATTAGGTGCTCATACCCATCATATACTTGAAGATGGGTTAAATGTCAATTCAACACTCATCTGCCAAACAGGTAAATTTGGCAGTTATGCTGGACATGTTGTCTTGACCTATGATGAAAATACAAAAGAAATTGTTGATAAAAAAGCCAGAGTTATCACAATGGATGATGATATCAAAGGCGATCCGGAGACGGCTGATTTATTAGAGTCATTAACTCAGAAAGGAATAAAGCAGCTGCAAACGCCGGTTACTCATTTGGAACAATCTCTTACAACCTCCTGGTTCAATGAAAGTCCTTTATCGAACCTTTTGGCTGACGCATTAAGACAATGGTGTCAGGCGGATATTGGCATGGTGAACGCAGGGGCAATCCTTGACCATCTTGAAGCCGGATTAGTCACAAGGGCGGATCTGCATAGAATTTGCCCCCATCCAATTAATCCATGTAAGGTTTTTCTTACAGGTCTTGAAATTTTAGAAGTTATTAAGAAGGGATTAGACCCTGCATTTCAGGAATTAGAACTTAAAGGATTTGGTTTTAGAGGAAAAATGATCGGCAAATTAATTTTTAGCCATTTAACATATGAAGTTGATAAGCTTGGGGCAGCATCAGTGGTTAATAATGTCCAAATTAATGGAGACCTTATTGATCTTGAGCGGACTTATCAGGTGGCAACAATAGATATGTTTACTTTTGGGCGGTTATTGCCGCCAATTAAAGAGGCTGAACATAAGAAATTTTATTTACCTGAAATGTTGAGAGACATATTAGCTTGGAAGCTAAAAAATAATCATAGGTTATAAGCACATTTTTTATATCCTTCCATAAGCTGTTTGTGGAAGGAGTGATCGAATGGTTGAATTAAAGCCAATTATGATTTTTGAAAAGCCATATACTGCAGTAACGGTTAAATTGCCGCAAACAAATTTAATGGCCATTTATAACGATAAAGGATACATTATGTGCGGCGCGCTTGATGTCGCGCTATTAAATGAGAAGTTAGCTGACCGCAATATTATTGCAGGCCGAGCTGTTGGCGTCAGAACGCTTGAACAGCTGCTCGATGCACCTTTAGAATCAGTTACAATCGGAGCTGAAAGGTTAGGTATTATGAAAGGGATGTCAGGCCGCGAAGCGTTATTAAAAATGACATAAAAAGGATTTAAAAAAAGCTTTTACATCCCCCTTTACAAGCATATACATGCTTATAAAGGGGGATGAGTGATGTTCAAACCCATGCGGCGACGAAGGTCGGTTGCCTTACGGAATGCTTTTGTTCTTACAATGGTTATGTTCATCATTTTTACAATGGGCGGGTTCTGGTTTATTAATAAGCAGGTGTCGCCTACTCTTATAGAAATTGCCAAAAACGAAGCAGCTCAAATTGAAACTTATGCAATTAATTATGGCGTTGGAAAACAGCCGATTAAAAATTTAGAAACTAATGATGATATTAAAAGCGTTATCGATCCTAAAAAATTGATTATTATTCAATATAATGATAAAAAAGAGGTCACTAATGTCAGTTATAATACGGCGGAAATTAACCGGCTTAAAGCAGAAGTTACCGATCGGGTTCAAACGTTTTTACGGATGGCTGAGGATGGGGAGATTACAATTCAAAATGGAAAACTCATACATAAAAAAACAAAACAAGGGATTGTAGCAGAAATTCCGTTGGGGCAAGCAAGTGAAAACGCATTACTGACCAATTTAAGTCCCAGAATACCTGTAAAATTGGATGTCCTTGGCAACGTTAATGTTGATGCAAAAAGCAAACAGGTTGTAACAGGTATTAACAATACTTATATTCGTATATATTTAACGATAAAAGTTAATGTTAACGTCATCCTGCCATTTGCTGCTTCAAACCAGCCGATTGAACAGACGATCCCAATTGCTGAGCAATTCATTCCGGGACAGGTGCCATATTATTATAACCAGGGCAGCGGCGGAAGCGGCAATGATGTGACGATTCCAATGTCTCCTAAAAACAATAAAAGTCCGAAAACGGGAAAATAAATAGCATGGAAATATGAAGAGAGGAATTAAGAAAATCACACTTAATTCCTCTCTTGTCTTTCCCAAGCCCTTAAATAAGGATAGGGGTCAAAGGAAAATTCAGTTGAACCATTGTCACGATACATTCCATAGTGAAGATGGGGAGGAAACTTTCCTTGTGTCCCTTTTGGACCATATCCGGAGCTTCCCACATAACCAATAATTTGACCAGGCTTTACAAGAGCTCCTTTTTTGATATGTTTCCCATATCCTCTAAGGTGTCCATAATAGTGATAAATATTTTGCGGGTCCCTTATACCTAACCGCCAGCCGCCAAACTTATTCCAACCGATCATTTCAATGACACCGTACGATGTTGCTTTTACCGGTGTTCCATAATCAGCAAAGATATCGGTACCTTCGTGTATTCTTAATCCGCCCCATCCGCGTCTTGCTCCCCATGTCGAATTATAATCGTAATTCATCCGCAGCGGAATGGGAAAGGCATGGCCATCAAGATCAACACGATTAAAGTGATGATAAAGTTTCGATAGTTGTAAAATCATTTCAACGGTTTTTCCGCGTTGATAGTAATCCCAAAGTGCAAGTTTGATATTATTAATACCCGGGCCATGTTCAGAAAGCTTCTCAGCCATTGCATATAAGACATCCTCAGGGTTGTTAATATCAGCCAATCCATCTCCGTTGCCGTCTTTGCCTAAACCGTCAAAAAGTGTTATATCAAGGATATTTTTGTCTTTCTTATTAAGGTTCAGCGGGCCTGTCCATTGCTGAGGTTCAAAATAGAGACCAATGATTCCTTCAGCATCGGGAAGATCTCTTCTAATGTTACGTACACTTCTTTCATATTGATCAACAGCTGCTAACAGATACCATGGAACATCAGTGACAGCCGCCGTTTTTAAGTAAAGCGCTTTGCGGTCATCTGGTGAAATTTTTGGTTGTTCTCTGCCATATGCCCACTGAGGTAATGATGAAATAAATATAACTGCTATAATGGCAAAGACCATCCTTTTCAACATCACTAATTCTGCCTCCTTCCTGTTTATTGGATTACATCATCTAACCCTTGTTTTTTTACGCTAAGTATATCTTGGCAGATTGGCTGCCGATTCGAAGCAGGTGCCAAAATTAGGTCGATAGCATAAGTTCACCTCCGTCTGCGCCTTCGGCTTGCCATCGGTAAGTTTTCTTTATAATATTGCTTTAGGGACTTTTTAATTAAGACAGTATTCTTATCGGCCTTTTTGGTTTTGTTTTATTTATGTTTAATAGGATGAAAAACCCTTCTCCTTATAGGATGGGTTGATTTCGATATTTTTTGCTTAGTAATTATTGGATGAATAAATGTTTGTAAAGGAGGGTTACATATATGACTAATCCTACTGTTTCAATAAAAACTCATTCTTACCAATTAATTGAAAATGTTAAGGATGGTTGGAATGAGGAGGCTTTTTTATCACGATATAGTGATATTTTGTCAAAGTATGATTATATTGTAGGTGATTGGGGTTATGATCAATTAAGGCTTAGGGGCTTTTATGACGATTTTAATCGCAAATCCACTTTTGATAATAAAATTAGTACGTTAACGGATTACATATACGAATATTGTAATTTTGGATGTGCTTATTTTGTATTACAAAAAGTAAAAGAAACCCCTTGATCAAGGGGTTTCTGTATCTTGGAAAGGCGGCTCAGTTTCTTTGTAAGGCTGATCATGTGTTTTATGAGCACCGGGATATTTACGGGGTCTGTTTTCATGCATGTTTCTGTATTCATAGGTGAAACCGCTGATGTAACTTTGCCCCTCATCCCATGGTTCACTTTTGTTAAAAACAGGTTCATCGAACAGATCGTAAGCTGAATCACCGTAAGTGCCTTCAGGGAATTCTTCGGCCGTTAAAAATTTCCTCTGGTCCTCTACATTTGAAAAATCAGTATAATTTTCTTGTAACTTTTTCTTTCTTCTAAACATAGCCATCACCATCCTTATTCATAGGATGAACAAGACGGCAGTGGATTATAACCTAAAAAACTTTATATCATTTCATATAAAAATTCCCTAAGTTCTTGAGCTTCCTGCTCATTAATACTAAACGCTTCTTCTAAATATCCTGGTTCTTCAAGATCATCTTTCCCTATAATGGCAAATCGGCCATTTTGTATATTTAAAATGATATGTTTACCAAAATAACGATTGGACATCATGATAGCTAGATCAAAACGGGTATCTTCCCCCATAAAACTGACAAATCGTGTTTTTGTTTCTTCGGTTTCATCGTATAGAAAAAAACGTTCTTCCGCCATAGTCATCTTCTTCCTTTCTTAATACATTGGGATTTATATCTTTTTTTATATTTTAACAAAAGCTTGAGAAGAGATCACTCGATGTTAGACAGAGACATTCATAACTTGGTAAAATATATTTGGAGATCTAAGGATCAAGAAAGGGCGAAAATATATGTATTTTATCGATCGACGTAAAATTGAAGACACACTAACGTATATGACTGAGCATATGAAGTTGTTTAATGAAAAAACAGAGTGGCCTTCAGAAGTTGAAAAACTGGCTCTTGAGCGTTTGACGTATAACTTGATTGAAGGTTTTATAGATATCGGTAATCATATGATCGACGGCTTCATTATGCGTGATCCGGGAAGTTATGAAGACATTGTTGATATTTTAGTGGACGAAAAGGTCATTCCTAAAGATAATGAAGCTGGATTTAAAAAGATTGTCCAGCTAAGGAAAGTTCTTGTCAGTCAATATTTAACCATTGACCATGATAAGCTTTATAGAACATTGAAAGAAAATCAACAAGTTATAATAGATTTTCCTAAGCAAGTCAGAGACTATCTTGAACAGGAATTAGGTCCAGTTTCAGCATTCATGCCTGAAAATCACGAATAAATCATTGTAAAACCGCTTACAAAGCGGTTTTTTATTTTGGGGTCTGACCCTGTGAACTGTGGATATTGTGAATAATGTGAATAATTTCAAGTCAAATGGAGGAATTAATGATGAAAAAATATGAAGGTTTTCTTATAGATTTAGATGGAACAATGTATCGCGGGACAGAAAAAATAGATGAAGCTGTCTCATTTGTTAAAACTATAAATGAACAGAATTTACCCTATTTATTTGTAACTAATAATTCAACACGAACGAAAGAGCAAGTGGCCGAAAAGTTAGTAAGCTTTGGCGTCCCGGCTGAGCCTAAACATGTTTTAACAACGAGTATGGCCACTGCTCAATATATAAAAGATGAAAAGAAAAATGCAAAGGTGTATTTTACAGGTGAAGCAGGTCTTAAGCAAGCTTTATCTGAAGCCGAATTAATTTATGAGGAAGAAAATCCTGACTATGTGGTTATTGGTATGGATCAACAAATCACATATGAAAAGCTCGCAAAAGCTTGCTTAGCTGTAAGAAAAGGTGCTAAATTTTTATCTACTAACCCTGATATTGCTCTGCCGACCGAAAGGGGATTTTTACCCGGAAACGGTTCTCTTACAGCTGTAGTCAGTGTCTCTACGACCGTTGAACCTGTTTTTATCGGCAAACCGGAACCAATTATTGTAGAGCAAGCTCTAAAAGCCCTTGGTACGCCAAAAGACAAAACCATAATGATTGGAGACAATTATCATACGGATATCCAAGCCGGTCTTAGAGCCGGAGTTGATACATTGCTTGTATATACCGGTGTAACGACAAAAGAAGCAATGAAAGAAATTAAAGAAAGCCCAACTTTTGCTATTAATTCTTTAAGTGAATGGATGTTCTAATCATCGAGATTTTGTGAAGGTTGGTTACTGCTTGCACTGTGAGCAAGCCGGCTTGATGCAGCTGCGGCAATAGCCCCAACAATATCATCAAGAAAAGTATGGCATTCTCCTGTCGATTTATCATTTAGTCTATTTAGAATGCCGGGTTTTTGCTTATCAATATAACCATAGTTCGTAAACCCTATTGATCCATAGACATTAACAATTGATAAGGCTATCACTTCGTCTACACCGTATAAGCTCTCATCACGTTTTAGCATATCAAGGAGCGGTTCATCTATCGCTCCTTTTTCTGTTAAGCGATCGAGTGCAATACCCGTAAGAATTGCATTTTGAACTTCTCTTTTAGCCAGCACGTGGTGAATATTGTCGAGACATTGCTCTATTGTCAAGTTTGGATGATAATCCTTTTGTAAAAAAAGAACGAGCTCAGCAATGTCCTCACAAGTAACGCCTCGCTCTTCCAACCACTTTTTTGCCGTTTGTCCTACTATATCTGACACAGAACGACACACCGCCTTTTTATAATTTTTATTTAGATTTTACTTATAAAGTACAGTTTATTCTTCAGAAGGTCACTTGATATTAATCAAAACATAAACTATATAAAAATGGGCACAAGAAGGTTGATAATTGATGAATAACAGTGGATTCGATCATTTTAATAACAATGTTAAAGGGCAAAATCAGCTCATTAATATACCGTTGGAAAATTTTCATCATGAAGATATTGAAGAGCTGGCTGCCTTAGCGCAATGGTTTCAACGAAGAGGAGAGAAGAATGTAGCTGTTATTGTCCCGAATCAAAAAGGAAAATGGAAAACTAAAAATCAAGGAGTACTCGGAATTTTATTAGCAGTTCAGCCGTATTTTCGTAAGAATACACCACTTGCGAAAGAGCTGGCAAACTTTCATAATATCGGGTCATCCCTTCAGGTTAGAAATCTGGATGGAACACCTTATGTTAATGGTGTTGACTACTGGATGAACCGTCTTGATGATCTTTTGGAACGATATAAAGAATGTCAAAAAAGCAAGACACTATCCGATTTTGAAAAACAGTTCAAAGAAGTATTTCCTTACTTTTCAGGATTAGGAGAAAATGCTATTCAATATATGGTTGATTTACGAATTGAACAAAGAATCACTGAACCGCCAACCATTTGCCACCATCGTTTCACGAATAATACTTGGGCGTTTGGGCAGTTATGGGTAAAATCTCCAGCCGATTGGGTGATTGACCATCCGGCGCGTGATTTGGCTGAATGGATGCGGGCGGCTGTTTGGGAAGGCAGATCTTATCAAGATATTTCAATGTTTTTACGGGAATATCATGAGGAAAAGCCGGTTACACCATTAAGTAAATCATTGATTATGGGAAGACTTCTATTTCCGCTGCCTTTTATAGAATTATGTGAAGCTTATTTTGAAGATAATCAACGTCATGAACAAATATACGAAGATGCACTTTTTAAAACCTTATCTCAAACGGAACGTTATGAATCCTTTTTGAAAAGGTATGCTCAAGCAAATATGGCGGAAATAAAGTCGGTTGATTGGCTTCTATCTAATGTTCAAAGATAAAATGTTTTTCCATTATTCCCTCTTATGTTAAGATAATGATTAATATTGTTGAAAGGGGGAATCCGTATGAAAGAAACAATATCTAAAAATAGATGGGATTCAAATTTATACGATGACAAAACCTCTTTTGTCTCACAGCTTGGTAAAGGTGTTGTCGAGCTGCTTAATCCTAAGCCGGGTGAACGTATACTGGATCTTGGCTGCGGTACAGGAGACTTAACATATGAAATGGCTAAAACCGGGGCGATCCCTTTGGGAATAGACTTATCTTCAACAATGATTGAAGCGGCAAGAAAAAAGTACCCTGACATTAAATTTTCTGTTGAAAATGCAACAACTTACAGAACTTCTGAACCTTTTGATGCGGTCTTTTCAAATGCCGCCCTGCACTGGATCAAGAGTCCTTCCAAAGTGATTGAAACTGTTTGGTACGCTTTAAAAAACGGCGGCCGTTTTGTTGCAGAATTCGGCGGCAAGGGAAATGTTGAATCGATCATTAACAGCATTTCATCAGTTCTTTCTGATTATGGTGTTTCCGCATCAGAACGAAATCCATGGTATTATCCAAGTATCGGGGAATACAGTACGTTGCTTGAAAAACAGGGATTCCGTGTGACTTATGCGGTTCATTTTGACAGGCCAACGTTACTTAACGACGGTTCAAAAGGATTAGACAATTGGTTAGATATGTTTTCAGATGATTTCTTTTACGGATTTTCTGCCGCTTGCAAAAAAGAAATTTATGAGAAAATTAATAAAGAATTAAAACCGGCTTTATTCAATAATGGTAATTGGTACGCAGATTATAAAAGGATTCGCGTTATCGCTGAAAAATAAATGCCAAATACTTTTATACTTAAAATAAAAAAGAAAATGGAACTGAGGAGAGCTGCATATGACAAAACCTAAGATTTATATTACGCGTAAGCTTCCTGAAGAAAATATACAAATACTTAAAGATCAGGCAGATGTTGAAATGTGGGATGATGAGTGGAAGCCCGTGCCGAAGGATATTTTATTTGAAAAAATAAAGCAAGCCGACGGCGTATTAACAATGTTAACGGAACGGGTGGATAAAAACTTTTTTGATCAAGCGCCTCATCTTAAAATTGTAGCAAATATGGCTGTAGGTTACGATAATATTGACATTCAGGAAGCGCAAAAAAGAGGAATTATAACAACTAATACCCCGGATGTTCTGACTGAAACAACTGCGGATCTTACTTTTGCTTTAATGATGGCAACGGCAAGGCGGCTTATAGAAGCTTCGGAATACGTCAAAGCGGGTCAATGGAAGAATTGGGGACCGTTCCTTTTAGCCGGGAAGGATCTATACGGCAAAACTGTAGGGATCGTTGGCATGGGAAGGATAGGCGCCGCTGTTGCTAAGCGCTGTAAAGGCTTTGATATGAATATTTTATATCATAACCGCTCTCGTGATCCGGAAGCTGAACAAGAATATGATGCCTCATACGTCTCTTTTGAAGACTTGTTAAAAGCATCCGATTTTGTTGTTTGCTTAACCCCGCTGACAAATGAAACTGAAGGAATGTTTAATCAACAGGCTTTTGAATTAATGAAAAATGACGCAGTATTCGTAAATGTTGGGCGAGGCCCGGTTGTTGATGAACAAGCATTATATGAAGCGCTAAAAACAGGTGAAATCGGCGGAGCAGGACTTGATGTTTTTAGTGAAGAACCGATTCAACAAGATCATCCTTTGCTTTCTTTAAAACAGGCTGTCATTTTACCGCACATTGGCAGTGCAAGTATTGATACACGAAATGCGATGATAGATTTAGCTGTTAAAAATTTACACCAGGTATTAATCGAGAATAAGCCGCCTGTAACACCAATAAAGTAAATAAACAAAAAACCACTTAACTTTACACTGTTAAGTGGTTCTTTCATATCTCATATCTTTTTATTAAAAAACCTGCTCTAGTTCTTTTACACCTGGCACTTCTTCAAGTAGAGCACGTTCAATGCCTGCTTTTAATGTAATGGTTGAACTAGGGCAGCTGCCACATGCACCCATTAAACGGACTCTTACTACACCATCTTCAACATCGACAAGCTCTACATCGCCGCCGTCACGTAATAAAAATGGGCGAAGTTTTTCAAGGACTTCTTCAACTTGTTCATGCATTGCAGTTGACCCCTTTCATCATTCATATGCTTTTATTATAATATTTTTTTGTAAAAAAATCTACGATATCACTTACTTTGAGAAATATAAATTGAGCCATAAACATCAACTAAGCTATTCAATTTGTAGACAGCCTGACTTTAATGCTCAGCATCAGCCAAATTATTGTTAAATATTGAAAACGCTTCAGAACATTTGATTAATGTTGTAAAATAGAAATAGCGAGTAGTGGAGAAACCGTTAGAAAGGGGTCATTATGATGGCGAAATCAATGAACATGACAATATACGGCGCCAATCAACCTTGCCCAAGCTGTATTCATTCACCATCATCAAAAGAAACAATGGAATGGATTCAAGCATCAATAAAAAGAAAATTTCCTCACGATGACATTAATGTTCGATATATTGATATTTATCACCCTGAAACTGAAGAAGATCAAAAATTTGCCGAAAAGATAATAAATGACGAATACTTTTACCCATTAGTCGTATCTAATGGAAAGGTTATTGGCGAAGGGGATCCAAAAATTAAAAAGATTTTTGAGGAAATAGAGAATAACGGTTTTCAGTCCGTATAAATGCAGAAAGGCCAATAGGATTAAACCTAAAGGCCTTTTTCTAATAATAAAGATCAATTTTTAGCCGTTATGATAACGGTACATCCATAGTATACCAGATTTTAACAATCTTGCGACGCGGCCGGTCAGCGGTTTGCCCATAAATTCGGCAAAACCTTTCTTCTTGCCAAGTGATCCAACCATGCCTTTTAATTTAATGGGTTCAAGTTTTGGTTCAGGCTGATCATTCCATCTTGCCTTTAGCACTTTGTAAATCTGATCTCCTTGTGCCTCTGACAGCTGGGCGCTTGGTGCCTGATCATAATAAGCGCAATCCCCGACCATAAATACTTCAGGGTGGTCCGGCAAGTAGTGGTGTTCAGTTACAATCGCACGTCCGCCGGCGCCTTTTTCGATATCAAGCTCTTGAACGAGATGATGAGCCTGAATGCCTGCTGTCCAAATCACCGCGTTAGTAGCATTTGCTTCATCATTATTATACAAGTAACCAGGTTCGACTTTAGTAATATTACTCTTATTAATAACTGTCACACCATTATTTTCGAACCATTCTTGAATATAATGACTGACTCGTTCCGGGAAAGTGGAAAGAATACGTTCGCCGCGGTCATAAAGACGAATGTTAAGGTCTTTTCGGCTTTCGCATAATTCACTGGCCACTTCAATGCCGCTAAGCCCGCCGCCGACAATCGAAACAGTGCTTCCGGACGGCATACAATGCAATTCCTGAGCGGTATGGCGCACCTTACGGATGGATTGAATGCTTAAGGTATGTTCAGGAGCTCCTGGAACTCCATGATACTTGTCTTCACATCCTAATCCGACAACTAATGTATCATAAGAAACATCATCCGCATCTTTTAATTCGACTTTTTTTTCGGCTAAATTAATTTTTGTTACTTCGGCGTTTACAATTTTTAACTGCGGGTGATTTGGAAAAGATACCCTTACTTCTTTATCGGAAATGGTTCCGGCAGCAAGAGCATAGTATTCAGTTTTCATACAATGATAAGGTTCTCGGTCAATTAAAATTACTTCAACATCATTCGGCAGTCCATCGGAGAACAGGTGGTTCATGACACGAACGTTACCGTAACCGCCGCCTACTAGTACTAGTCTTTGCATCTGTCTAAGTCCTTTCTATAACGTTCTTATCACGTCTATTCCAATAGAAAGTATATCTAATTGTTCATATAAAATGCAATGTATTCATTTAATTGTTTTTTTAATAGTTGACGACAAGCCGCAAGCAGGTTAGGATATAAAAGAGGTGAGCCCAAATGAAACCTATTATAGAGTTTTGTATAAGCAATCTCGCTGGCGGCTCCCAAAAAGCATTAGAGATTCTTGATAAGGATCCAAATCTTGATGTTATAGAATATACCTGTCTTGGAAATTGCGGATTATGCTATGAAGGTCCTTATGCTCTTGTAAATGGAGAGTTTGTTTCCGGCGAGACGCCAGATAAACTCGTTGAAAATGTTTATCAATATTTGGAAGAAAATCCAATGTTCTAAATAAATTTTTAACTCAAACACCGCCATTTTCTATAAGCGGTGTTTTTTATACATACGGAGGTGAAGAGTCATTGTATAATTTTCATCATACTTGGCCTTATGAAAACGTTATGGGTGAAATTTATTTAAATGAATGTCCTTTTTGTCATAAATCCTCAGTATTAATTCATATGAAAAAAGACGATTTTGAAAAAGCTCTTGATGAAGTGAAAACCCATGTTGTCCTGCCATGCTGCCATGAAAAATTAGTCATCCTTAAAATGGATGATGACTATATTTGGTCAGACCGGCCATTAAGATAAAAAAATATAGGTTCAAAAGGAAGGACAAAAAGAGCACTTTTTCCCGGACTTTTTGAATATCCTCTAAAAGAAGGTGAATTTAATGAGCATCGAAATTCCATTTACTAAAATGCACGGCCTGGGAAATTGTTATATTTATGTTGATTTAATCAGCCAATCTATAGATATTCCTTCATACTCTGATTTGGCTGTTCAAGCAGCTGATGAGCATACAGGTATAGGTTCTGACGGCCTTATTCTTATTGTGCCTTCAAACCGGGCAGATATGATGATGCGTATCTTTAATAAAGATGGTTCTGAAGGAAAAAATTGCGGCAACGGTTTAAGATGTGTTGCCAAATATGCTTATGATCACGGTTTGGTGGATCAAAAGTCTTTTAAAATCGAAACATTAAGCGGTATCGTTGACGCTGAAGTCCATTTAAAAAATGGTCAAGTTGATCTTGTAACGATTGATATGGGCAAGCCGATTTTAAATCGATCCAGCATACCAATGGTTGGCGAGAATGATGAAAAAGTCATTAATGAACCGATTATCTATAATAAACAGAATTTTGATATGACTGCAGTTTCAATGGGAAATCCGCACGGTTTGTTTTTTGTCGATAATATAGAAAAAGCGCCTATTCATGAACTCGGATCTTTCCTGGCGGATAATCACCCTACCTTTCCGGAAGGTTTAAATGTGGGTTTTATTGAAAAAACCGCTGATAATGATATTGCTTATAGAGTATGGGAAAGAGGCTCAGGGATCACACAAGCTTGCGGAACAGGTGCATGTGCAGCCGTGGTAGCCTCGATTTTAACCGATCGTTTGCCAATGGATCAAACGATTACCGTTCACTTGGCTGGCGGTGATTTATATATCAAGTGGTCGCAGGATTCACAGCATGTCCTAATGACAGGTGAAGCGAAAACTATTTGTAAAGGAATTTTTTATTTATAACGAAACCTATTAGCAACGAGTAATAATAGAAATGAAATAACAATAGTAAAGCATACCCATGCCCATGCAAGACCTATTTGGTTTGTTTCAACTGCAATATAAATGGCAGTCGGCATCGTTTCAGTTTTGCCGGGAATATTTCCGGCAAACATGAGCGTTGCTCCAAATTCGCCAAGAGCACGGGCAAATGAAAGAACGGCCCCTGTCAAAAGTGCTTGCTTGGCCAGCGGTAATTGAATAAAAATAAAACTGCGCCAGAATCCGGCCCCATCAATTTTTGCAGCTTCCTTTATAGCTTCCGGAATTGAAGAAAAACCTATTTTAATTGTTTGGTACATAAGAGGAAAAGCGACAACACATGAAGCTAAAATTGCCGCCCAAATCGTAAAAACAATAGGCTGATGGAAAAGCCATTCAATAATTTTGCCGATCGGACTGTTACGCCCGAAAATTGATAATAGCCCAAAGCCAACGACAGAAGGCGGCAAGACTAATGGAAGCATCATAATCGTTTCAATAATAGATTTTCCGCGAAATGTCTTTCCAGCCATGAAACCTCCGATTAACGTCCCAATAATAAAGACCGCAATCAAAGAAACAAATGCGACAACCAAAGAACGAATAACAGGATCCCAAAATGATTGCCCTGTAAAAATATCAAACATGGTTATTTTCCTTTTTAAAAAAAGGGCGAAAACCATTCTTTTTATGTTTTAAACTTTGTTTAACTGGAGAATTAGAGTCATTTGTTAATAAAATTGTTATTAATGGACAAAAGTTCCTAGTAGTCATCGAAATTCTCCTTTATATAGTCTCTTGTTTTAATTATAAAAGCGATAAAAAAACTAGACAAGGAGAAGGAACGGAAAAACCGGTCAAGGTGGTAAGAGTTAATGACTGAGAAAAACATGGATGATATATATCAAAAGATTGAACAGCTGCGCCAGTTGATGATACAAACCGCTAACCAATTAGGTTTAAATCACCCCAAAGTTTTATGTTACAGCAGAAAAATTGATGATTTGTATAATATTACCCTCAATATAAAAAATACTCATGCATAAAAGCCGTTTAAAATGTAATTAAATGTGATTTCTTGAGCTCAATTCAGGATGGGGATATAATATAGTTAAAAGTGTAAAGGAGGTACCTTTCCATGAATTTGAATTTAACAGTAACGGATGCTGCAATTCATCGAATTAAAGAGATGAGAAAAGAAGAAGGAAACGAAAATCTTTTTCTTCGTGTTGGTGTCAAAGGCGGCGGATGTACTGGATTAACATACGGTATGGGATTCGACAGTGAATTAAAAGAAGACGATGAATCATTTGAAGATAAAGGATTAAAGGTAGTTGTTGATTCTGACAGCGCGCCATTGCTTCGGGATGTAACCATTGATTATAAGCAAAACATGATGGGAGGAGGGTTCATTATAGACAACCCAAATGCCATCGCCACATGCGGCTGCGGCCAGTCATTTAAGACCGCAACAAATGCAGGGTCGCCTACGAAGGATTGTTAAAGTAAACGAAAAACCTCCTAAACTTTTCTGGAGGTTTTTTCATTTTTCAATTGAATTTTTCGAGAAGTATTGCGTATACATCATAACCTTTTGCAAATCTTTATAAAACCTTTGGCTGTTTATTGTAAGACAACGCAAACCGCAAGTCTGGGTATATTTTGAGAGGCTTCGAATTTTAATCATTTGCAGTGTTTTGTTTTCATTTGGGTAAATACAGGCAATAATAAGATTGTGTTCCGGAAGATAGAGGTCAGCTTTATAAGGTCCAATAGGTTCATTAATTTTAACTTCAAAACCTTGCATTTTTAATGTTTCAAAAATGACATTTTGTAATGACGTGATTTTTGTTGAAGGAAGTTCACAATAATCATTTTTGTCTTTGTCAGTAAGCTTATTGTGTAGCCATTTTTTAAATTTTATAATAGCGTGCTTTATTTGCATGATAACCACCATCTGACAGTCTTGACAAATCTTTTTTATGTTATGCGATTAAAAGTATATTGCTTGGACGAATTTTGTTTAAATTCGCCATTATTTGGGTAAATATTAATGAAATATTTCATGTTGTATGAGTTAAACTATAAGAAATTCTTAAGAATATGTTGTTGTTAAAAAGCTTGAAATATTTCAACAAAAGTCATATGATTGACTTGGAACAAAAGGCAGATGTAGATGTAAGTGAAATACATCACAAAGCCTACATATCGAAAAAATGTGACAAATTCTAAAAGGTGGATGTGATACTAGTGAGTAAGCCTAAGATTCTTATCATCGGTGCCGGCTACGGCGGCATGATGACAGCAACGCGTTTAATCAAAGAACTGAGCCCTAATGACGCAGACATTACTCTAGTGAACAAGCACAATTATCATTATCAGACAACATGGCTTCATCAGCCGGCTGCGGGTACCCTCCATCACGATCGTACACGCATGCTTATTAAAAATGTTGTTAACCCGGATCGTGTTAAATTTGTACAAGATACTGTTAAAGAAATTAAACCGAATGAAAACAAAGTTATCACTGAAAATGGAGAATTAGAGTACGATTACCTTGTTATCGGACTTGGTTTTGAATCTAATACTTTTGGCATTAAAGGATTAGATGAAAATGCCTTCACCATCCGAAGTGTTGACAGTGTTCGCAAGATTCGTGAACATATTGAATATCAATTTGCAAGTTATAACCACGATGAGGTACCTAACGATGACAAACTTGCTATCGCTGTTGGCGGTGCCGGCTTAACCGGCGTGGAATTTGTAGCTGAATTGGCAAACCGCATCCCGGAGCTTTGCCGTGAATATGACATTGAACGCAGTAAAGTTCGTATCATCAATATTGAAGGCGCGCCGACTATTCTTCCAAACTTTGATAAAGAGCTTGTTGAATATGCTGTTAATCAATTGGAAAGTAAAGGCATCGAATTCAAGCTGAGTACGTTTATTAAAGAATGTACAAAAGACAGTGTAATCGTTCAGGAAAAAGACAGTGAAGACCTTGAAGAAATTAAAGCTGGTACAATTGTGTGGACCGGCGGTGTTAAAGCAAACACTATCGTTGAGAAATCCGGTTTTAAAACAAACCGCGGGAAAGTGGAAGTTGACGATGCGCTTCGTTCAAAAGAATATGACAATGTTTTTGTTGTAGGCGATTGCTCGCTTGTCATGGACAAAGAAACAAATCGACCTTGTCCGCCAACTGCACAGCTTGCTATGCAGCAAGGTGTAAACTTAGCTAAAAACATTCGTCACATTCTTCATAATGAGCCAACTGAGCCATTCGTTTATAAAAACAAAGGTACAGTTGCTTCTCTTGGTGCAGGAGATGCTGTTGCTGTAGTTGGCAACAAAAGAATTAAAGGTGCACCGGCTGCAGCATTGAAGAAAATCGTTGATGACCGTTATCTTTTGATGCTCGGCGGTGTAGGCCTTATGCTTAAAAAGGGTAAACTTAATTTGCTTAAATAGATGAATAAAAGGGTGGTAATGACTATTGTCTTTACCATCCTTCTGTATTTTACATAGTTTCTTTCAAATAGGAAATAATAATAGAGTAATTGGCGGAAAATTTTAATAATAATTAGATTGGATGAGATGTATTCGCTTACATCTCATTAAACCGATGTCAGCGTCCCTTTTCAAATTCATTCAAAACTGATAATATTATCAGAAAATTCCAAAGGAAGTGTTTTAGATGAAAAAAACTGAGGAAAAGAACAATTGTCCTTATTGTAAAGGTAAAGGATATTTTCAATTATTATTAGGCGGATCTGAAACTTGTGATCATTGTTCCGGGACCGGTAAAGCATAAAAGCAGCCACTATGAGGTGGCTGCTTTTTATTTATTGATTAAAATTAATTGACGTTTTGGTCTTGTTTGACGATTCTGTCATTTTTGAGTAAACTTATTTTAACTGTAAAAAAGGGGGAGGAGCCGTGTTTTTACCTCAATTTATCATATCAATGCTGCTCTTCATGGTTTTGTTTTTTGGTATCGCTTTTATTATTAACATGCTTTTAAAAACATCATGGCTAATGTCTGTTTGCTATCCGTTTATTGTAATAATTATGATTGATAATGTTGCGACAATCGATTATTTCACGCATCCAAAAGAAACTTTTAAAGCTCTTGGACATCGCTTGGTAAGTTTAACCATCCCGGATATTATTGTTCTTTGTACGGGTTTTTTGGGAACTATTATTTCTGCGGTTGTGATTAAAATGTTAAGATCAAGAGGTTATCAAATGTTTTAAGTGAGCGTTTTTTATACTTTCAGAAAGTTTAACTTTACTAAAGGATGAAATTTACAGGTGCTCCTGCACGAAGACTATTCAAGAAGTATAAATCAAAGCGCGCCTTAAGGCTTGGCACAGCCAAGTTTTCTTTAATGATAAAATGGAATAGTCCGCTTAGCAATTCAAGCCATTATCCAAAACAGCCGTTTTTGTTTTTCTAAGTATAATACCCTTCTGTCTTGGGAACGATGAGACAGGAGGAGAGTGGAAAACATTGCAGACGGTAAAAATAGTCAAAAGGCTAACGATGACAATACTCCTTTTTTGTGCCATTTTGACGACTTTTCACACCTTAACAGGGTTAGAAGCCAGTGAATTTTTACATGGCTTTTTTAGGAATAACTCTGGCCATCATAAGAATGCTGAAGGCAGTCACAAACTTAAGATTACAAAAGCATCTGAACCAAAGGAAATGGCTTTGGAGGATACATTGGATTTAAAAAAATATCCGTCACAAAGCGTAACAGCAACCGGTTATACTGCCGGAATTGAATCTACCGGAAAGACGCCTAATGATCCAGGTTATGGGGTTACATACAGCGGTGTAAAAGTACGGCGGGATTTATATTCAACTATTGCCGCTGATCCAAAGGTTTTCCCTATTGGAACGATACTTTTTGTACCAGGTTACGGGTTTGGTGTTGTTGCTGATACAGGATCAGCAATAAATGGAGACAGACTTGATCTCTACTATAATACTGTAGATGACGTCTATCATCATTGGGGTAAGAGAAAACTTAAAGTCTATATTATAAAAAAAGGAAACGGTACTTTAAAAGAGGATACACTTAAAAGGTTAAACAATACAAAAACTTTGCAAGTATTCCGTCAAAAAATATTGGATAGTTAAAAGAAAACTTGGCTCTGCCAAGTTTTCTTACATGAGATATACGATATTTTAAATGAAATTTCTAAATGTGCTGTTTGCAAAAGTTAATATTACAAGTTAATTATTGTGAAAGAAGCTTTGACTTTTTCATGAGAGTATCTTCATTTGAAAAAGGCGGGAAAATTTCCGGATGTAAAATGGCGGCTATTTTTTTAAGACCCATTAGCAATCTCGGGGATGGGCGGCAAAAATAAGCTTCTTCAAGAACATGAATATTTCTGTTAACAGCGGCTCTCATATTTTTAGAATGGTCTCTTTTTAGGACGAATTCCGGTTTAACTTTATTGCTGTCGACACCAACCCATACCATACAAATATGATCAGGCTCGCGGGTTGCAACGTCAGACCAAGTTGTCTGAAAGTTAGCTGTTTTCTCATGCTGAAAAAGATTAATACCTCCAGCAAGCCGGCTTATTTCTGTCAGCCAATTGTGTCCGCCGGGGGTAAAGACAGGCTTTGGCCACCATTCCCAGTAGATTGAAGGCGGTTCAGTAACTGTATCGGCCAAGGCCTGGTATGTATGAATTGTCTTATCATAATCGTTAACTAATTGTTCGGCTAAAGATTTCCTGTTTGTTAACTCTCCAAGAGTTATAAGGTTATCTGCTATTTCCTTCAAAGAATTAGGATTGAGCACAACGTACGGGAGGTTGCGGTCTTTTAGTTCTTCTATGTTTTTTTCCATACCGGGAACACTTAGGGATGCAACGACAAGATCTGGTTTTAACCTTTCTACCATATCCATATCAATTGACAGATCAGGACCAAGCCGCGGGAGATTTTCGACTTCTTGGGGCCAGTCTGAATAATTATCAACACCTATGACTTGCGGCATTAAATTAAGATAGGCCAACAGTTCCGTATTGCTGGGACATATTGAAATAATTCGCATAGTTCCTCGCTCCTTCTTAGAGCTTTTAATACTATTCTTTAATTATTATAACAAGATAAAAGTTATAAAGCTTAATGAAATGGTAAGAATTGCGTCAGACTACCGATGGTTAGATTAACAAGAAGCAGGGCCATTTAAAAAATTGCGGTACAAAAACAAGTAATAAGCACGAATTTTTTTAGATGTCAAACCCCCTTTAAAAAACAAATAAATTTTTGTTAAAAAAATATTTTGGATTTAACGATAGGGTGAATGTGATGAAGTTTTTTAAAGGTCTTATAAACGGGCTTATTATTTCAATTTTCCTTTGGGCTTTGATTATTGGCATAATATATTGGATTTGGTTTTAATTTGTTGATGACTGCTATAAATATTTATAACTTAAATTTCTTTGTCCTCCGTTCCCGTATTTTCAAAATAAGGTGAATTAGTATTTGTGTCCATACGTGAATAGGATTTTGCCATAAGATATATAGTGGGAAGGAGGCGTTGATAATGAATAAAGACATGAGGGGTTGTTCTTATTGTCCGGCGGATAACTTTGACTACAGTTATCCAGTTTATGGAAATAATGCTTTATATGAAGCAGAGCCGGTCGTATATGCGCCATATGGATCTTATAATTCGTGCGGTATTTGCAGTATTCCGGCTCAAACAAGTTGCAATCCATGCTATGAATATAAAATAACGCCTTCCTGTACGCCAGGTTGTTATTGTTCTCCTTATGAATGTACCCCGCCTCAGCAATATTGTTGTCCTCCTCGGCCGGGAGGAAGGGTATATGCAATATGGGTAGTCCTGTTTATCGTTCTATTAATTGGCGGCGGATACTTTTTTTATAGGTCAGGCTGGTGGCCGGCTGGCGGCAGGTGTTAAGGCTGAATTAAAAAGGCTCTATAATATTTGTTGGGGTATGAGAAAAATTAAAACAAAAAAATACACGCAAGCTCCTTAATCCTTTACACTTGAATTGTCCAGAAACAAGAGAAGGATAGGAGTTACGTGTATATGC
>NZ_JBHTCO010000019.1:0-165443 GCF_042665295.1 Scopulibacillus cellulosilyticus | reverse complement strand
CCGCAGGTGTGTTCACTAATTATACAGAAAGTATAGTGGTAAATTTCTTGTCATTTACTGGTACATTCTTTGTCACTCGGTGGTAAAAACTATGTCGTTGGTGGTACATTTCAGTGGCCGTAATCAAGAATTTCAGAAGACCCTATATAAGTTTGCCTACTGGGAAAATAACATGGTAAGTGATTGACATAGCCGCCTCCCTATTAAGAATTGAGCCCCAAAAAAAGAGCGCGCAATTTATGCGTGCTTCGTATAAAATGTTTGATGAATTGATCTTATCTATTTATTTTTTTATAAGTCCAGTATGAATAAACTAAGGGAAATGCAACCATTAATACGAGACATATTATCAAGATGATTGAAGGTAAAATTCCAGGTAAAAATCCCCCAAGACATATACAGATCCCAAAAATAATGAGTAATATGGCCCCAAACCTATTTGTTTTATTCCATACTTCTTCATTGCTTAAAGTCCAGGGTGTTCTGATCCCGATAAAAAAATTCTGTTTTAAAGAAAAAGAATAGTTACCTAAGAAAATAAATAAAACACCTACAATGAAAAATATAATTTCAGGGGAAGACGTACTATGATGAAAGCCTGTATACACTACCATTACATTAATAATTATAAAAAATGCATTAGTTACTAACTGAATTCTGTTTTGGTTTTTCAACGAGGTTTTATTGTTTTTTAATTTAGGATCAATTAATGGAATAATGACAAATAAAATATTTATTACAATCATTAGGCCAAGAAACACAAGCATTACTTGCATTTTTGATGCATAATGATTTATATTTCCATTGATATCCCAATGGGCGGGTAAAGTTGACGGTAACTTTGGATAAGAAAATATCCAAATTACTAGTGAAATAATGAATGAAAAAGCCGAAAATATTATTTGTTTTTTCATCATGAATCCTCCTCGCTTTTTTTTAAATTAAGAATCCAGTTTACTGCCTCTTCAAAAATGGTTGTATTTAATGAATAGTAAACATATTTCCCCGTTTTTACGGCAGTAACTAAATCAGCATTTTTTAATATGGATAGATGTTGTGAAATATTAGGTTTGCTCACTTGGAAATGTTCTGCTATTTCTCCAGAAGTTAAGTCTTTAACTTTTAGAAGATCAAGTATTTGTCTTCGTGTTGGATCTGCTAATGCTTTGAATAAAGCGTTAAGCACATTTTTTTACCTCCATCTGTCAAATTAACATTTAATTAATTAATTAAATGTTTAAATAAACAATACCTTAAAATGTTTCTTTTGTCAATCAAAAGAAGGGCCCAAAATGGCCCCTTCTTTTAAATTGGTTAATTTTGATTAACATTAACAATTAATTGCTTTACTGCTTTTTGCTTATCCAGTGTAGATGCATTGTCAGGATATTGAATATATGCAACAACTGCAGGGAATACTATGGCAGCTGCAGACACAACTGCTACTACCTCTACATATACCCATGCTGCGCAATTAGGATGAGCTGCATTGGTTTTTTTCGACATACTTTGTAAATCAGAACCATAATTCTCTTTTAGATAGTCTACGATATATTGTCCGCCTTCATTAATTAGGTCATAAGTTTGTTTATAATCTTTCTTGTAAACAGCTGATTCTAGTTTGTTATAATAATCTGGATGTTCTTTTTTAATTTGATCTGATATCTTGTCAGCTTCTTTTTGTAAGTCATCTTTATTGACTTTTGTTTGATTGGTAGGCCTAAGTGTATCTGGTACCATTTTAGAAACGGGACCAATCTTGAAGAATAAGCCTTTGAATATCTCCTCCCCGCTATACTTACTTTGAGTCTCAGCGTGTGCATTTGTGATGCCTGACATAACAGTCAGCAGAAGTAGTAGTGTACCACAAAGCACCAAAAATCCTTTCTTAAGTCTTGCTGTCATCATTTTGCCTCCTCATAATTTGGATTTGATTTATGTAAAAATCTCACTTGGAGATTTTTAAACCAATGATTGGTCAAGCGATTTAGCTTTTTAAACTTATATGGTTTTTCTAGAGGTTTGAGATATAAGATTAATATAGATAGCATATTTATTGAGAACGATACCAATCCCAACATAACTGCAAATAACTCATGCATAAAGACACCAATTGTTAATATAATTGACCAATATCTTTTAGGAGCAAATAGAGCTAAAACTAATAGTGTTTGTACAGCTAGGGTTAGATAGGTTGGTATGACTACTAATGAGCTATCAAGAACAAAATCAAATAATTTATGCAATAATTTTGGAAGACCAAGCATATTATCATTTAAATAGTAGTAGACAGCAGATCCATTAACCCAGTCCTCTTCAAACAGTTTTTGAATAACGGAGTCTAGATACAGAATTGCAATTTGAACTCTAATCATCCAAATAATTACTAATGGTATGCACCTGAAATATTCTTCTCTTTTTCTTCTTTTAGTTACTTTTGACCAATGCCATTTACGAGGATCTGTTAATGCTATTGGCAGTAACAATAGTGTAAATACTGCAGCAATTTGCTCGCCACCATCTAAGGTCAGAGCCGAATTTTGCATGCTGTAAGCTATCCACCAATGGAAAATGCATGTTATTTGCGGTCTCCAACCAATGATCACCAAACCCAACAAGATAAGACAAATTATTTTTATTATGACAAGAGATACATAGGAGTAATTGAAGATTGAGAAAATACTAAACGATGTTAAGAATCCATTACTTTGAGCGACTTTTTGAAAAGGAAAAAAGTATGTTATTTTATTGAGTAATAATGTTAAGAACATTGATAACGCTAAAAGGCTTCTGCTAAGACCATAGACATTTGTCCAAGGATTATAGTTATTTATGTACTTATATAATCTGATTGAGAGATTATTCATCTATATCACATCCACTCCAATATATCGTACAATTTTTTTCTTCTTCATAACTTCGCTCCACGCCCAAGGAGTTATTTTTTCATAAGCTATTATCATTTTTCCGTGTAAATTATCATTCCAAGAGGGATTTTTAATTTTGAAATAATGAATATTATTTTTTATTTTACCTGTATTCCAATCGCCTTTATCGGGTAAACGTGCGAGTATGGCTCCTAATTCTATTCCTTCCTCACGGCCCTTTCTATTTAGGCCAAATAAATGTTTTAAAGAATTGTTTGGCCATTCTGACTCAGGTTTCATGCTATTTGGATTGTAAATATTAAGGACTTCATCCTCTGGATTTTTACTAAAAAATCCCCATCCTTGGGTATAAAGACGATGTATATTTCCTTTTAATGGCCCTGTTGGACTGACGACTGCACTTGGTAGCGCAACCATAATACTACTGAATAACAAGATAAAACTACAAATACTAACTATTGATAGAAATAAGAGAATCTTCCTAGGGATAAGACAATGGGACTAACCTCCTTCTTTGCCAATTAGTTTACGATACCTTGTAAAATTTTGTCTACTGTTAAGATAATATAAAATTCGATATATTATAACAAATATAGAAGAAATCCGGCATATAAATTTCTGAATTAATATCAAAAAATGTCTTATTTGGTCGACTTCAAGCGAAAATTTTCTTATAATATTTTACAAATAAGTATCGATCCCCCATATAATAAAATCTTGGGTTGCCAATTTTTTAAAAAAAAGGTTAACAAACTATTTATTTTTTGTTAATATTTACTATAAATCAAAAATTGCTTCCGCTTTACGTAATAAATGTAAATGACGCTTTTAAAAAATCCAATCTAAAAAGGTGTTGTACTTTATGAAGTCACTAAAAATCATCGTGTTTTACGATAATTGGTGTCCTATGTGTATTGGGATAAAAGGTAAGATCGAAAAATTAGACTGGTTTCATTTAGTTGACATGGTAGGATTTAGAGACAAAAAGATAGATAGAGAGCTAAATATTCCGGTTGAAGACCTAGAGAATCGCATGCATGCCATTATTTTAAGAAATGGGTCCATAGTTTCTGGAATTAATGCTTTTATATCGATATCTTGGCGAATTCCACTATCAATACCTTTTTGGCCATTGTTAAAGGTTTTAAAATGTATTGGTCTAGGGCAAATAATTTATGACTATATTGCTAAGAGTCGTTCAGTTGTTCCAGTTGGAAAATGCAACGAAGGATCATGTAACTTAAAGAACTAAATTATATTTTGATTTTATTTTTGAAATGGAGGGATATATTGGTTAGTCAACTGTCAATGACTTTTATGGTTCTGACATTGTTAATATCATTAGCGATTCCTATTGTATTTTTTATTTATTTTTTTAAGAAGTATCGTATTTCTTGGAAACCCCTATTAGTTGGTATTTTAATTTTTATTGTCTTCTCACAGGTGCTCGAAAAAACTTTACATATGTACATTTTAAAAATAAACCATAATACAGCAGAATTGCTTAAAAACCCATATTTATATGCGTTATATGGTGGCCTAACTGCAGGTATATTTGAAGAGATCGGTCGCTTTGTAGGATTCCATTATTTATTAAAAAAGTACCGAGAATGGAAAGATGGTATTTCATATGGGATAGGTCATGGAGGGATTGAGGCTATACTGGTAGGTGTTTTTTCAAGTGTTCAAACGATATTTATTTCTAATCTTATTAATTCAGGAAGTTTTAATCAACTTCTCAATGTGCAGGGCGCAGCTAAAACCTCATTATTAACATTAAAAGAACAACTGATTGATACTTCATCATACCTTTATTTAATGGGCGGTTTTGAGCGTATTTTTAGCTTTTTAATACAACTAGGCCTCTCTATACTTGTCCTTTACACAATTCGTAAACGAAGAACTTTGTTCTTAATATATGCTATTTTAATTCATGCTTTTATTGATTTTATTGCGGCACTTTCTAATGCATTAAAGTTTAACGCCATTATACCAGAAATGTTTTTCTTTGTTATGGCTGTTTTTTCCATTATCTTTATTAGAAAGTCAAAAGAATTATTTGCAAGAATAGAAACTTCTGAAGATAATTTAGAGGAACTTAGATAGAATTGTTGAGAAGAGTCTTTATGTATAAAATGTTTCCGTACATTTTTACTTTTATCATATTTATGTTATTATGGACATATAATAATAAAGACGAGATGCGGTTACATCTCGTCTACGCAACGCTTGCCGCAAGGTGGTCGGTTGCTCTAAAAATATTACTTCTTAGAAAACCTCCCGGTCTTGGCGGACTTTTTGCGGGTGGTTTTCTTTTTAGCCTTTTTAGTGGATATCATGTTGAAGATGTAAGCGATAGTCGAGCTGACTATCGCCTTAACTGTAGCCACTAATAAGTCTTTAAGTATACCCATTACGATCACCTCCCTTCTCTATGGATTAGAGAAGGAAGAGCAATCTCCCACCCTGCTAGTTGCGTAAGATAATTATAACATAAAATTTTAGAAGCTGTCTTAATGCGTTTTCATCACAGAAAAAAATGGAACGTTTTTTGTTTATCCAAAATAAGTTAACTAAAAGACCTAACCTAAATAACGGTTAGGTCTTTTAGTTAACTTAAAGAAGAGAGTTCTATATGTTTATGACTGAGATTGAATCTTATGCTAATAAGTGAAAAAATTTCAGGTTTATAATAAATTACGAGAGGTCGTGTTAAGAATGGAACAAATGGATTTAAATTCTTTAACAATAGGTGATTCTGTTTTATTAGAAGATGGTGAATATACATTTAATCAATACATCTTTATTGTAAAGGATAGTATCATTAAACATATCTATTCTTCAGTCATTGACAGCAATCAGTTATCTTTAGAAATTGAACCAGCTTTTATTTAAAAAGTGGTATAATTTTCTTGCAAGATAAGGGGGAGTGAATACATAAATGGGTGATAAGACAAAGATATTTATAAGTTCGGCCTATGAGGATAGTTTAAAAGACATGAGGCTAAAACTTTATAATGATTTAAATAACCTCGGCCATGAAGCAATGATATTCGAGGAAAACTTTGGTCCTTGGGGAAAAGATAATATCAAGCATTGTTTAGAAAAGGTTGAGGAAAGTGATATTTTTATATTAATAATAGGGCAAAAAGTTGGTAGTAAAGACCCCAAAACAGGTCTTTCTATTACCCATTTAGAATATAAAAGGGCATTACATACGGGTAAACCAATATTGGTTTTTGCTGAAACTGCAGTCAAAAAAATATTTTTTGATAATGGCATGTTAAAGCAATTGTCTGAGAAAATAACATCTAATGAAGAAGTGCGTGGTTTGCCAGTTGATGATAAATTTGTTATTGAAAGTGCCGAACAAATTCATAAAGAAATAGGATCTATCATATATCAAGGTTCAGGATTCGAATATGATCCATATACATGGTTTTTCTTATGGGATGTTGCAAAAGATAATCAAGTTTATGAAATATCTACGGGGATAGATAAAATAAATGAGATAAAAAATTATTTAAGCCATTTTTTAAAGAAGTCAGTAGCCTATTTATCAGACGAAGAACTTTTTAATAGTTCGGTATACACGGCAAATGAATATATTGAAACGCAAAACTTTATTTTTGAAACGCTTGATTTAATGAAAAATGGTAAAATACAAGACTGGTATACTTTTCTCGCTAGTCTACAAGATAAGCTGAAGGAAGGCGTAATTCTTAAAGATGCCGGAACCTATGCACAAGAAACGATTTGTAAATTTAGTAATTGTAAAGCAATTACCTTATATAAATATGATGAGCAAGAAGACGTTATGGTCCTTGTTGAAGGTACCGGGATTTATGATAAAAAAAGAACAAAATTTAATTTAGATGATAATAACTCATATGTTGCTCAAACGTATAATTGTTCAGGCAATGATTATACTTATTTCTATAATGAAGATAAACAAACTCTGTATTTTACTTACAAAATAAGTCAAGCATTTGTATTATGCTGCCATTATAAGTTAAGTGAAAAATTAAGTGAAGATATCGTTAATGGCTTTGAAGATGAAATTTTAGATGGTATAATGAATTCACAAGGTGGGAATTTACACGTATTTACAAGCCGTTTATTGGGAGGGATTTATTAATGAGCATAAGAATTCGAAAACGTTTTAGCGATGGAACTGTTTTTGTTGCTTCCGTCCCAAAGGTAAAAGCTGATAAATTAGTCACTGATCGTATGAATAGGCTTAAAGAAGCGAATAATCGATTAATTAATAAAATCAATAAAATTAATTATTCCAATTATAAAGATAAATAATTTTCAAAGCAGTTTCCAAGGAAACTGCTTTTTATTAGTTTGAGACAAAAGTTCTTATATAGAGCGTTTAATATATCTTCAATATCCTCTATAAGGGAATAATTTGCTATAATTGGATAAGAGATACTCACTTTAAATTTGGAGAGGAGCGATATCTATGAATCACATTATAAATTTGATTCGTGAAAAATCGCTGTTTCTATCTTATCCTTTTAGATGCTTTAAATTTATGATACAAAATGATATTAAAGAATTTAGTATAAATATGCCGCACATTCTTTTAAAACTAACTTTAGGTTAGGTTAATTTATGGGAAAAATTAAAGTAGATCCTGACCGACTTGAAGAACTTGCTAATAGGGCAGGTAATGCAGAAGAATTGTGCGGTGCTGCATTATTAGAGCTAAAATGGCATTTTACATCTCTTATAGCTGAAGCATCTGATTTAGAAGGAAGTTATGCAAGCTCACTTTATCAACAATTGATTAATCACATTGATCATTACAAGGAACTTTTATGCCAATCTCAAGATTTCCTAATGAGAACAGTAGCAGAATTTCGTCAAGCTGATGAAACTACACTTGATCATATATGGAATATTGCAGCAGAAATTCTTCCTATTCATGATATGGAACGAACACAAGTTGATTACGACCCTGTAACTGGAGAAAAAATAGGATTAGGTGACAGTCTTTTAGCTAGTACAATGGTAGTTCTTCCTGGAATAAAGGGCATTAAATTTTTAGCAAAGAGTAAAAAAGTAGCAAAACTTGTTAATGGGATTAGAAATGTATTGCATCCTAATCTTATTAAAAAGACTTTTTACAATACTTATCAACGAATAAAACATCAGTCTCTCAGTCTTATAAACAAGGGTGTTAAAAAAATTGGCAATATACGATTGCCACAGGTTTTACAGCCATCCTATGCTGGGATAGGAAAAATAGATACGACTGTGAAAGATTTATTCGCTAAAGAGGCTATTATAAAGGCTGCAAGTAAAGAAGGCGGAGGAAGAGCCGCTGCTGGTAGCGCAAGTCATGGTGTTGATAGACCAAGACCCTCATGGAGACAATCAGAAATTGATGTTGGTAAGGAGAATCCGGAATATAATGCTCAAAAGTCTTTTAAAGATGGGAAAGAAGTTCCTTACGGTGAAAAAGGTAGCTCTAGGCCAGACTTCTATCGGACAGGGCATAGCATCGAAGTTAAAAATTATAAAATAACAACTTCAAGCGATCGAAGCAGATTAGCGAATAATGTCTCAAAGCAGGTTGAAAAAAGGCTAACTGATTTGCCGAATGATACCAAACAGTCTGTTATAATCGATATTAGAGGTCAAAATGTATCAGATGAGATATTAGATAAGCTTTATGAAAAGATTATGGAAAAGACAAAGGGAAGAGTAAATATACGATTTAAAACAAATGAATGAAGGTGAGAAAATGGCCGTAGGATTTAAAGTGAAATACTATTGGTACCAAATAGGTCATGGCGACTTTTTACATTCGTTTTTCTCTACAGTAAGCTATCATTTAGAGCCAAAGGGTTGGGGAACTGAATATCCGTATTTATTAAACGACCTATATAAGGGGAAGCTTGAAAATAAAAACATTACAAATGCTATAAAAGAGTTGGATGAGATTAAAGATAAATTAAAGAACTATAGTCCTTCTCAAGTGGTATGGGATATTGACAATCTATCTAAGAACCCACCTTGGGGAGATAATATTAGTAATGATATTACGAATTTATCCAATTACTTTGTAACAAGTGAAGGCGAAGATTTGATTAGCTTGTTGAGAACGGCATTAGAGAAAGGACTAAAAACTAATTCTGATGTATACATTGAAAGCTTATAAATATATTTTTAGTGTGGAATACCGGTTCCTTTGAGAGGATTCGGTTTTAAAAATGTATTTTTCAATTTTCAAGAAATGGGGTAGGGGAATGGAGGAAAAGGGAAGTATTCCTATAACTTACGAGGATTTTTGTGATAAAGTAAGCAAATTTACTGGGCATGATTTCCAAGATTTTTGTAATAGATATCAATCCATTTTTTATAGGAAATTTAGGGCAACAAAAGCTAGGGGTCGCTTAGGAGATTATGCGTGTGACGGGATAATAATACCGAATGAAAGATTATTAGCTTGTTATGGTTTCTATAATGACACAAAGGAAATTGGAAAAGCAATTGCTAAAAAAATGAAAGATGATTTTGTGAATATGTTGGAAGAACACCCAAATATAGAATGCATGATATTTATGACAAAAACATCTGGAATGGAAAAGACTGTTATTAAAAAAATTGAGGAGCTAGAGAGTAAAGAATTTCAGTTAAATAATATCAAAAGATTTAAAAACTTTAAATCTGATCCTGATAGATTTATTGTAAAAAAGATTGAATATGTTGACTGTCAAGTTATGTTTAACAGATTACGTGACATCAAAAAGGGGGAGATGTAGGAGTATTTATTGAACGAAAAAATATGTTTTGTGCCTCCGATACAGTTTCCAGATAAACAATTAGATGAACCAGCTTTTATTGCTGAATGGTTGCGTTGTGCGGTTAAGCGTTATGATAATTATGAAGCATGGGCTCCTATGAAATTTGAAGAAATAAAGAAATTAAGACAATGTGCTGAAGCTAAACTTGAAAGAGATAAAAGAAAATATCAGAGTTTAGGATACACTGTAAAGGATTATAAGGATATCCCTTATGTTCCATATAAAATTATAGGCATTCCTGTTCAGGAAAGTGATATACAAACTTTTTTTTCACCCTTTTTTGAAATACCAACAGGATTAATAGACGATTCACAAGAATTTTACTTTGAATTAACACCTTACGATTTATTAGAAATTATTAAGTCTATTGAATTGAAATTTAAACTTATGCCAGTGAAAATTGACACATTATTTGTTGATTTATTTTTAGAGGGATATTTTAGGTTAAGATCCTCTTATGGAAATTATATTTGGTATACAAAGGGGCAGCAATTTGGAGAATTACTATTAAATAAATTTCTTTGATAAATATAAAAAATAACTCAGACAGATAGAATGTGGTCTGAGTGAAAACAAAATAATTACATAAAATTTTACTTTACGCAATTATTATCGATTCTTGAAAAAGGGAGGCTTCTTCTAAATTTATCGCTGAACCTGACCGTCACTCTGTTACCGTGGATGGTCATAACTAATAAAAAATAGTGTTAAAAGGAATCTATTATTATTGTTTCACATGATAATGATTTTTGTATTAAATATTTGTAATGATATTTATACTTTTACAAATAATGGCCTTATTAAACAATCTAAAAGCGTTGAAAACTATTTAGTGTAACTAAAAACATCGATTTAGAGAGGGTATACTAATTGTCTAGAAAAGTAAAAAAGATGTTAATTTATTATTGTGTGGTACTTATATTGTTCGTTAGTGGATGCTCAAACTCCAGCAGTGTTAATTCCAATCAGAAGAATAAGGAAGAAACGCATACTCAATCTAAAATCCAAAAACATTCAAATGGGGCAGTTGCTTCATTTAAGAAAATTACCGTTAAAGGCCTTGATCCTTCACTTGATGCATATGAAATGATGTATTGGAGTGAAGGGCTAAAAGTTGCCGCTTATGTTAGTGTTCCAAAAGAAGAAGGATCATATAATTTGTCTGTAAATGCCCATGGAGGTAGCCCATTACCCGATGATAATAGTAAGCATGTTAAATCCCCTCAAGGACTTATGATGGATAAATCTCTATTAAAGCAGTCTTTTCCCGGTGAGGTTACTCTAGTTCCTTTATATAGAGGGTATGGAGATAGTATGGGGACAATACCAGGATTATACGATGCTACTCTTGATACAAACAATGCTATTGATGCCGTAAAAAATTATTTGAATAAAAATGGTAGTAAAAGAAAAATTATTGCGGACCATACCAGCCTAATGGGTACATCATTCGGTGGAGGGGTTGTTCTAAAACTAGCGTCTATTAGGTCAGATATCGTTAGTATAGTAGCCATTAGCCCATATGTTGGGGTTGATTATGTTTACCCATGGTCAAAGAAACATCAAAACAATGATTGGGCAAAAGAGTATTTGAAAAGATTTAACAGTAATTTTGGCACTTTTAATCCTTCTTCTAAAGTCACCAGAAAAGAATCTATCAATGTCAAAAAGATTAATAATGAACCAGTCCTAATGGTACAGGGTACAGCAGATAACTATATCAATTGGCATCCAGTACAAGAATTTTATAAAGATTTAAAGCAACAAGACCCAAATGTCACCTTTAAACTTATAGAGGGTGGAAATCATGGATTGGATAATAAGCGAGAACAGCTGATTCAAATTATTAATAATTGGTAAAAAAATAAAAAGGAATTTATTAAAATACTACCTTTTATATCAAAATAAAATTTTTAAAGCAGTTCCAATTCCGTCCCTAATTCTTGAAACTAGTTATATCTTGGCTTTAAGAATATGGCCTTATGGGCCGAAAGCCTAAGAATCGTTGCCATATCCCAAAGGCGACAGGCCGCTAAAATTTAGCGCTGTCGCCTTTGGGATAATCTTTTTTCAAGATGATTGTTACTTCCCGTTCGTAAAGGTATGTTTTTACGCACACTTTTTATAAAAATTTTTAAAAATAAAGAAGGAATTTGTCTATAAAAAACGAAATTATTACTTAATTAAAATAGAAAGAAGGTGCTGCTTTGGATGAAGTAGAAGAAAAAGGGCGGGAAATACTTTTTGAAGCCTGGAGTATCGAAGCCTCAGATATCCACTTTATTCCCCGCCAAAATGATACGCTTATTGAACTTCGCATTCACAACCACTTGTATGAAATGGATATCCTTTCAAAGGCATTCAGTGAAAGAATCATTTCCCACTTTAAATTTTTATCAGGTATGGATATTGGCGAAAGGCGAAGGCCTCAAAATGGTGCTATGGAAATAACGATTAATAACCAGAAAGTTGATCTGAGATTATCAACACTCCCTGCCTCGTACAATGAAAGCCTCGTTATCCGTTTATTGCCTCAAAGCCATCATCTTAAGGTTGCCGATTTATCTATCTTTCCGGAATCAACATCACAATTGCTATCTCTTCTCAACTACGACAACGGTTTGATTTTATTGTCGGGGCCGACGGGTTCAGGCAAAACGACCACACTCTACACACTTCTTTCCGCCGCGCAAAAACGTTATAATTCCCGAATTATCACCTTGGAAGACCCCGTTGAAAAAAAACATGAATCCTTCGTTCAAATGGAAGTTAATGAAAAAGCAAATTTCAATTACTCCGATGGTTTTAAGGCTATATTGCGCCATGATCCGGACATTATTATGGTCGGGGAAATTAGAGATCTTGAAACCGCCAAAATCGCTGTACGTGCCAGTTTAACAGGTCATTTGGTGTTTTCAACGGTCCATGCGTCGGATACCATCGGAACTATTCAGCGTCTTATAGAATTGGGCATTCCCCGTTTTGATTTAAAGGAAACTTTAGTTGCTGTTATCTCTCAAAGACTTGTTATGATCCATTGTCCAATTTGCGGGGCCGTTTGCAAACCGGAATGTCCAAATCGCGGTCATCCTAAAAGGACGGGGATTTTTGAAATTTTGGCAGGGATGCCTTTGCATGAAATTCTTTCAAACGATAAAAGGAATACGCGCGTGTCCTATAAAACATTAGATGATTTTATAAGACAAGGGATATCAATGGGCTATATTCCAAAACAGATATCACTAAATCAGCAAGGTGACCATTATGTTTACCCGTAAATGGAATAAGAAGGACCGCGCGAAGTTTTTAATGAATGCTGGAAAATGTCTCAGTCAGGGATATCCGCTGCACTTAGCTATTAAACTTCAAGGGTATCACCAGAAAAAAACCGTTATAAAATTTATAGATAAGATACTGGGGCTGTTGCAGAAAGGGCATCCTCTCCATTTGGCGTTAAATGATTCTTCGTTTCCAAGTGAAGTTTGCAGTTTCATCTTTTATGCTGAAAAAAGCGGACAGCTTGCCGATGGATTATACGAAAGCGGTGAAATGCTCCGTAAAAGGGAGGAACATAAGGAAACATTACAGAAGCTGCTTCGCTACCCTTTGTTTTTGTTATGGATGTTTATCATGATGATTTTTCTCATATCACAATACTTGTTTCCAAGTTTTCAAAGATTATATCAATCTATGGATATTGAATTGCCATGGTTTACAAAATTTCTTATGTTAGTCAGCGATCATTTGTATGTTGCCGGGGGATTAATCTTATTTTTCACATGCAGTCTGTTTGTCTTGATATTGTTCCTCTATAATCGCCTTTCCTCTGAAAAGAAAATGACAATTCTTCTTCACTTTCCCATCGTTTCCACTTATGTCAAACTCTATTTTACACATTATTTTTCCTTCCATTTCGGCAGTTTGCTTAAAACAGGTATGTCTGTCAATGAAGCGTTAAAAACACTTGCTGAACAAAAGTTCATGTCATTTTTCCAACGTGAAGCGATTAAAATGCAATCTGATTTAAAAAGAGGTGAACGTCTCGATCTGGTTATTCACTCGCGGCCTTTTTATGTTAAGGAATTCTCTCATGTTATTCATAACGGCCAGCTCAATGGTATGCTTGGTCCCTCTTTATTTGATTACAGTGACATTATATTGAAAAGAATGGAGGAACAGACAAAAACGTGGCTGGCCGTCATACAACCGGCGACACTTATTCTTATCGGCCTGCTAATTTTATTCCTGTTTTTATCGATCATGTTACCGGTATTTAACATTATGAACGGATTATAGTTTAGGAGGTTCTTATAATGAAATGGATTAAACAAAGTCAGGATGGTTTTACCCTAATTGAAATGATGATCGTACTGATGATCATTTCTATATTATTGTTAATTGCGGTGCCAAGTATGCTGAAAAGCAATAAAATTGTTGAATCAAAAAGCTGTCAAGCAACCATTAAGTTAGTTAATGGACAAGTTGCCGCTTATAATATGGATCATAATACTAATTTGACTAATCTGGAAGATTTGAAAACGGAAGGTTATGTTGACAGTGTCACATGTCCGGACGGGGGTAAACTTGTTTTAAATAGTGATGGAAAAGTTACGGAGGCCGATAAAAAATCATGAATCAAGACGGCTTCACTTTAATCGAAACGCTCATTGTAGCATCGATAGCTTTTATCATTATCCCGATCTCTTTTGTTAAATTCGCATCAGTCAATCAAACGCAAACGCTTGATTATTTTGTAAAACAATTAAAGGATGCACTGCATCACGCACAAATGACAGCAATGGCAGAGGGGAAAACTGTAGAAGTTCTATTTGACGATCAGAATCATCTCGTAAGGATTCAAGAAGGCGGAGACTATATTGATAGTTTTCACTTTGACAATGACATTGAAATTGAAAAAGGGACTCAAGGGAAAAAAGTGACCTTTTTAAGTAACGGACATATTCAAAAGACAGGCACTGTTTTTATTAAACTGGGCCTAAGGCAATATAAACTGGTATTTTTATTAGGGCAGGGCAGATATTATGTTGAAAAACAATAGCGGCATCTTCCTGATGGAGGCAATGTATGCCCTGTTAATTACCGTTACAGCGGTATTGGCTCTTTTTCCTATAGCCTGCCGCGTTTATACAGAAAAAATGACTATTAGTGAAACCCACTGGGCTATTAGCATTTTGAATGAACAACTAATAGAGTGGCAGCAAGATAAAGCCGATCCTCCCAAACAAATTGAGGATCATGGTCAGCTTTTTCATCTTAGCTCAAGTTTAATTGAAAAGAATCATATAAAATTGTGTGTGCAATGGAAAGGCAGCAATGGACGAGAATTAAAACAATGCGCAGAGGCAAAAAGATGAACAACCAAAAAGGTTTTACACTTTTATCAATGATGCTGGCAATAAGTACGTTAGGAGTGGCTGCTTTTATGTTAACATTAATCATGACAAGTGTTGAAAAAGGATCTGATCCATTAACGGCTAACAGTAAAGAAGTCTACACTTTCTTTCACCAAGTCACATCAGAGGTTCATCAATCCTCATCATTAGAATGCAAACAAAACAAACTTTACCTGACAAAAGATAGTGAACTGGTTGCCTATAACCGATCAGGCCAACGGATTTATCGTCAGGTTGAAGGAAAAGGTTATGACATTGTTCTTCAACAATTATCTGATGTCAGTTTTCTTTGTGAAAAAGATATGGTGAAAATGACGGTTAAGGATCTGCAAGGTCATGAAAATCATTGGGCTGCTTCGCTGATTATCAAACCGGAGAGTAAAAAATGAAACAAAATGGGTTTATTTTACCGCTGACTGTCATTATCGTATCCATTTTTACATTTTTTCTTCTTCATATGATTATTGCCTGTCAAATGGATCGTGATTTTCTCAGAGAGCGGCTCAGCCTGTTTGAATTCGGTGAATTAAGCCAATTAGCCAAAACAGATATTTTGGCAAAAATAAAGGAAAAGGATTTTCCAAAGGATGGCAGCATGCATTACGAAATAGGCAATGTTGATTACCAAACGAAAAAAGTGAATGAAAATGTGATAGAGGTTACGTTATCGATGCAAAAAAATACAACAAAACAAAAACAGATATTTTATTTTGATGTTAAGCAGAGTCAGATTGTAAAGTGGGTGGAAGGGTTATGAAAGGTGAAACAATTTATTTAACCGGTTTTATGGGAGCTGGCAAAACTACTGTCGGTAAAAAACTTGGCGAAGAATTGTCTATGACCGTTATAGATACAGATGAAATGATAGAACAAGTATGTCGAAAAAAAATTTCTGATATTTTTAAGGAAGAAGGAGAAGCGCGCTTTCGAGAATATGAAAGCCGTATCCTTAGGAAATTATCTTTCAAACACGTTATTATCACAACGGGAGGCGGAATGATTATTAATCAAGAAAACCGCCGTTTTATGAAAGAAAACGGTATAACGATTTATTTACATTGTGATCCTAAAATAATTTTAAGACGATTACAAGGCAATACAACCCGTCCGCTTCTTAAAAATAATCAAGAAGAGTCAGTGATTCATATGCTTGATCGCCGTCTTCCGTATTATTTAGAAGCTGATTACACAGTTAATACAACGATGAAAAGTGTAGATTCAATTGTCACCGAATTAACAAATTTTTTGAATAGACATACGGCATCTTGGGTACAACATAGATAGGTGATACTATGAAATCTAATGATTATGTGAAATTTTTAACTGAGCAGTTCGTTCAATATATGGAACAGCCGAGAACTGTCAGAAAAAATATGAGGCAGGAAAGAAGACAATATCGAAAACCGCTTAAGAATGAACTGTTTGGATTAATTCCAAATGCCTGTTCCCATTATTTTCAATCAGCTAAAAATCGTATAGCAAAAAACAGAAAAAAATAAAACGGGCGGGTATCGCCCGTTTTATTTTATATTCTAAATAAATATTCAATTGAAACAAGCTTATTCATATTCATTCTTTTACTGACATGTTATGATTACATTAATGTGAAACTTCCATCAGCGGGGCTTCTTTTATTCCCGCTGATGGTTAGTTCCACCGGGATAAAGGGGTGGTTAAAATGGAAAAGATTCAATCTTTATTAACGGACACTCTGCAACGGCCGCTTCGGGATTTACGTATATCGGTGACGGACCGATGTAATTTTCGTTGTACTTATTGTATGCCGAAAGAAGTTTTTGATAAAAATTATCCATTTTTAAATAAAAGTCAGCTGCTGACCAATAATGAAATCGTTCGCTTATCGAAGCTGTTTGCTCAACTGGGTGTGAAAAAGATTCGTATTACAGGCGGGGAACCATTGTTAAGAAAAAATTTAAACGAAATCATTTCGGGATTATCCAGGATTAATGGTATTGAGGATATCGCTTTAACGACAAATGGAACTCTGCTTCCCAAGAAGGCAAAGGAGCTGAAAAAGGCTGGACTTAAGCGGGTGACAGTCAGCCTTGACTCATTAGATAATGAACGTTTTGGAAGCATTAACGGGCAGGGTATCGGGGTTGGTCCAGTGTTAGCCGGTATTCAGGCGGCAGAAGAAGCGGGTCTTGAGGTTAAAATTAATATGATGGTGAAAAAAAGTGTTAACGATGATGAAATTATCAAAATGATTGAACATTTCAGCGGGTCCGGTCACGTTCTGCGTTTTATTGAATTTATGGATGTCGGTAATTCAAATGACTGGTCATTAAGACAAGTTTTTGCTAAAAAAGATATTTTGGATCTGATTAAGCGCCATTTTACAGTTGAAGTTTTAGATCAACACTATTTTGGCGAGGTGGCAACAAGATTTCGAATAAAAGAAACAGGTGATGAATTCGGCATTATCTCTTCAATTTCTGATGCATTCTGTTCAAGCTGTACAAGAGCACGTTTGTCCGCTGATGGATCTATTTATACTTGTTTGTTCGCTTCGCAAGGTACAAGTTTAAGAAACCCGATGCGGAACGGCGAATCCGATGAGATGTTATTGGATCGTATTAAAGAAGTTTGGCTGCATCGGTCGGATCAATACTCTGAAGAGCGGAAAAATATACAACCCGCAAAAAAAAGAAAAATTGAAATGTCTTACATTGGCGGCTAAAGCTTATTTAAAGTAACTTCTTTAAAATGGAAGTGTTGCTAAGGTGCTTCTGCGCCGACACCTATTCTATTGTTGCAAAGCTGTGCAGAAGCCTTTTTAACCAGTTGCTTCCTTGTCTACGCGTTTTAATGCTTGCCAATCGGTACGTCTTTTTTAAGTAGTATGAAGGAAACTCGACTTGTCTAAATAGAAGAGGCCCCCGTTAATAATTTGAACATTTACTTTTGGTTCATACTGTTCTTTTAATGCTTCTTTTTCTTTTACATAGGTATCCGGGGCTTCTTCATTTGTTTGATCTTCATAGAATTGATCCAATAAGCTTTGGTCTTTTTGCCAGCGTATTCTGGCATTATCAGCCCATTGGTGGTCATCGTTTTGAATCTTTTGCTCTATAAAATGCTCCAGACGCTTTAAACCGCTGATTGGTTTTATCATCGGAGTTAAAGTATAGCAATAATCAGGAATTTTTGGCGTTAAAGGCATTTGTAAAAGTTGTTCATGAAAATGTGTAGCAATCGTCCCGTTCATTAGATGGAGGCCGAGTGATAATAAATCATCTTTTTTTAAATCACATTGATAACTAATTTTAAAATTAATGCCAAGCCAAGGTACTAAGGGTGTGAAATTCCCTTCACTGCCTGTTTCCTGGTACAGCCTAATATATGGAGCTAATTGTTTGGCCGCACGGAAAATTTGATGTAACCGCGGTGAGCCAAAATGAATCAATTCCCCATCCTTTTCTTCAGATGGAGCCGTTTTTAAAGTAAGTGTCGTTGTTTCAGGTACCCCGCCGATTTTTTCAATATAATGCCAATAAAAAGATCGATTCATTAAAAGCTTATCAAGAGCGACGGTTAATTTTACTTTTAACAGGCCGTCTTTATTTTCAAGAAATTCACATTCATTTGCAATAAAAAAATGCTCAAGAAAATTATGAATAGCCGCTTGCTGCATTTTCGCTGTCCTCCTCAATCTGCTCCCGCTCTGAGTTGATAACGCTCGTTAAATTATCCATCTTAATTTTTATTTCGCCAGCTGATTCTGATTCTTCAAAAATAGCTGCTATCTGCTTATCAAGATTTTTGATATTCAGACGTGCCAAAATATCATCAAGCTCGCCAATCACATTTTCAAATAGATTGATTTTATCATACAATAACTGTAAAATGTGTTCTTCGACAGTATCCTTAGTAGCAAAGTTATAAATATGGACATCGTTTTCTTGGCCAAGACGGTGGATTCTGCCGATGCGCTGCTCTATTCGCATAGGATTCCAAGGTAAATCATAATTAATAATATGATGACAAAACTGTAAGTTAATTCCTTCGCCGCCGGCTTCAGTTGCAATCAGAACTTGTGCCTGGTTTTGAAAAAGTGTTTTCATCCAGTCTTTTTTACCTCTTTTAAATCCGCCCCGGAAAGGGACCGATGAGATACCATGCTGTTTCAGGAACCATTGAAGATAAAGTTGGGTGGCCCTGTATTCTGTAAAAATAATAACTTTATCATTAATTTTTTTTATGATTTCTAATGCTTTTTCAGCTTTAGAATTTTTATTAATGAGTTGAACTTTCTCCATAATAGGCTGAATGAAATCTGATAATGCGCTCTGTTCCTCCGCTTTTTCTAACATCTTTTTCAATGTCATATAGACAGCTTCACGGCTTGAGCATGCCTCTCTTTGTAATGTTAATAATGAGAATCCTTGAATTTGAGACGAATCTTTTAATAGGTTAAGCGAATCATATAAGTCACGTTCTTCAATAGACAAGGGAACTTCTACTGACTCAACAATTCTCTTTGGCCAGTCCATCTTTGTGTCCTGACGGCGGTTTCTTACCATCACTTGATTAATTAAATCTCGCAATTTCCCCTCATTTTTAACATCATTTTTCCCGGAACGGTAATCTTGTGCAAATGTGTCGGCGCTGCCTAAGTAACCTGGTTTTAATAATGAAACAAGATAGAATAGTTCATCCAAGCGGTTTTGAACAGGTGTTGCAGTTAATAATAAACAAAATTTCTTTTTTAAAGACTGTACAAATTGATAATTTTTCGTTTTATGATTTTTAAGTTTATGAGCTTCATCAATAACGATAAGATCATAGTTTTGTTTTAAGATAATTTCTTTGTGCGGACTCCGTTTCGCGGTATCAATGGATGATATAACAACATCGCACTGTTCCCATACATAAGACTTTCTTTGAGGGACAGCCGGAATATAAAATTTACTGTTTAATTCATTTGACCATTGTAAAACTAAGGATGCCGGTACGAGTATCAGTATTTTTTTAACGAGTCCCCGGATCATATATTCTTTCATAATGAGCCCTGCTTCAATGGTTTTCCCGAGTCCTACCTCGTCAGCGAGTATCGCTTTGCCATGCATATCTTCTATAACAGTTTGAGCAGTCTCAACTTGGTGTGGAAGCAGCTTTAGGTTGGGAAGCTGCTCAGGTGCGATTAATCCATGAAAAGACGGAACTATCAGCTGCTTTTCCGCTTCATAAGCAAGCTTGTACATATCCCAATGCGCCCATGGGCCGTCAGCGTCAATTTTTGATAGAAATTCTTCATGCCAAGAGCGATTAAAAACTATTTCTGGAATCATGATGCCCTTCCTTTCATCCTAAATTAAACATTGCAAAAATTGATGAAAAAAGTTAGGATAATACTTGTAGTATGATCAATATGATATAGACATATAAGTTCAAGTTAAAAAATGAATATTTAAGCGAATGACAACAAGGGGAGAGACCCGCTGCTTTAAGTTTTATGCAGCAGGCGCCGAAGGAGCAAGCAAATATTTGTGAATCTCTCAGGCAAAAAGACTCTTGTTAGACGCACCTCTGGAGAGTGCTCTTTGAGCCACCAACGGGGAAACCATTTCGGCTATAATGCCGGTTTGGAATAAAACTTTCAGGTTTAAGGACAGAGGAACACAAGAGGATTGTGTTTCTTTGTCCTTTTTTGTACTTTCTGAAACTTTAGCTTTTTAAGAATGAATGTACAAACATCATTTAGATATTCATTGCCAGCCGGCTCGTAAGAATATCAAGCTTTCTTTATTAATTGGAGGGGATGACATGACTGAAGGAAAAAAGACACCAATGTATGAAATTTACAAAAGCCAAGGGGCTAAGCTTGTTGACTTTGGCGGTTGGGATCTTCCGGTTCAATTTTCAAGTATTAAAGAAGAGCATGAAGCTGTTAGAACAAAAGCGGGTTTATTTGATGTTTCCCATATGGGAGAAATAGAAATCACCGGGAAAGACGCGGAAAATTTTATACAATATATGGTTACTAATGATGTTTCTAAGATGACGGAAGGCTCTGCCCAATATAATGCCATGTGTTATGAAGACGGCGGAACTGTAGATGATCTCATTGTTTATAAAAAAGGGCATGATAATTTCCTCCTGGTTGTTAATGCAGCTAATACAGATAAAGATTTTGACTGGATTAAATCACATCAAAAAGGCGATGTAGAAATTAATAATATTTCTGATGAAGTCGCTCAGCTTGCGATTCAAGGACCGAAAGCAGAACAAATTTTACAAACACTCGCAGAATTTGACCTTAGTACAATTGGACCTTTTAAATTCAAAGAAATTTCAATTAATAGTGTTAACAGTTTAGTATCCAGAACCGGCTATACCGGTGAAGATGGATTTGAAATCTACTGTCCATGGGATAGCGCGCCGGGATTATGGGAAGCGATTCTTGAAGCCGGAAAGGATGAAGGACTTCTTCCTTGCGGTTTAGGCGCCCGTGATACGTTAAGATTTGAAGCTAAACTGGCTCTTTACGGCCAAGAGCTTTCTAAAGATATTTCACCGATTGAAGCAGGCATCGGCTTTGCTGTAAAAACGAAAAAGGAAGCTGATTTTATTGGAAAAGAAGCATTAAAAAAACAAAGAGAAGATGGTCCCGCCCGTAAACTTGTGGGGATAGAAATGATCGATAAAGCTATTCCAAGAACACATTATGAAGTTTTTGCCGGGGATAAGAAAATCGGCGAAGTGACCACCGGGACGCAATCACCAACATTAAAGAAAAACTTAGGCTTAGCTCTGATTGATGCAGCTTATACTGAGCTTGGCACTGAGTGTGAAGTTGATATTCGCGGTAAACGCCGTAAAGCTAAAGTTGTAAAATCACCATTTTATAAGAGAGGCTAATAGGGAGGCGACACCATGACAACGTTTCGATATCTACCAATGACAGATCAAGACCGCCGTGAAATGCTGGGTACCATCGGCGCAGCATCCGTCGATGAATTGTTTTCAGATGTACCTGAAAAAGTACGCTTTAAAGGGGATTTGAAAGTAGAGAAGGCTTTATCTGAACCGGAACTTCTCCAATTTATGACTAATCTGGCTAAGAAAAATGTTAATACTAAGGAGACGCCTTCTTTTCTTGGGGCTGGTGTATACGATCATTATATTCCATCTATTGTTGACCATGTTATTTCACGTTCTGAATTTTATACAGCTTATACACCATACCAGCCGGAAATATCTCAAGGCGAACTGCAAGCCATTTTCGAATTTCAAACATTAATTTGTGAATTAACGGGCATGGAAGTAGCTAACTCTTCAATGTACGACGGTCCAACCTCGCTTGCTGAAGCGGCTATGTTAAGCGCCGGTGTTACACGCAAAAAGAAAATCATTGTTTCCGGTGCCGTTCATCCTGAAGCGCGGCAAGTATTGGAAACATATGCTAAAGGACCGAATATTGAAATTGTTGAGGTGCCTGTTAAAGACGGTAAGACAGATTTAGACGTCCTTAAGACAATGGTGGACGATGATACTGCATCTGTTATTGTTCAATACCCTAATTTCTATGGTCAAGTTGAATCTTTGAAAGAAATAGAGCAGGCAGCAAGACAAGGTAAGAAAACGATGTTTATTGTATCAAGCAATCCGTTGTCATTAGGCCTATTAACCCCTCCCGGCAAATTTAATGCTGATATCGTTGTGGGCGATTGTCAAGTATTGGGTATTCCTTCATCTTTCGGGGGCCCGCATTGCGGCTATTTTGCAACAACAAGTAAGTATATGCGTAAAATTCCTGGACGTTTAGTCGGTGAAACAGTTGATGAAGAGGGAAGAAGGGGTTATGTATTAACGCTTCAAGCCCGCGAGCAGCATATCCGCCGCGATAAAGCGACATCAAATATTTGTTCAAACCAGGCTTTAAATGCCCTGGCATCATCTGTTGCCATGACAGCGTTAGGCAAGCAGGGCATCCATGAAATTGCTCATCAAAATATACAAAAAGCTCACTATGCAGCTGAACAATTAAGATTGAACAACGTAGATGTATTATCTAAACCTTCCTTCTTTAATGAATTTGTTATTAATTGCGGCAAGCCTGTTAAAGACATTAATCGCCGCTTATTAGAGTCCGGCTTTATCGGCGGATACGATCTTGGCCGCGACGATGAAAAATTTAACGGCCATATGCTGATTGCCGTAACGGAACAACGGACTAAAGAGGAAATTGACCGCTTTGCAGACGTGTTAGGGGGGCTCGTTCATGAATAAACAAGATCAGCCATTAATCTTTGAATATACAAGACCAGGACGTGTTGGATATAGTTTGCCTGAACTCGATGTACCAGCTGCAGATGTTCATGAATTTATTCAAGATGATTATATTCGTGATGAATCACCTGATTGGCCGGAAGTATCTGAGTTACAGATTATGAGGCATTATACTGCATTGTCTAAACGGAACCATGGCGTAGATTCAGGCTTCTATCCCCTTGGCTCATGCACAATGAAGTATAATCCTAAAGTAAATGAAGTCATTGCCCGTATGCCGGGGTTAAGCCATATTCATCCTTATCAAGATGAGGAAACTGTTCAAGGTGCTTTAGAGATGATGTATCGCCTCCAACAGAACCTCTCCGAAATTACCGGTATGGATGAGGTCACTCTGCAGCCGGCTGCAGGCGCCCATGGTGAATGGACAGGATTGAGCATTATTCGGGCGTACCATGAGTCTAATGGCGACTTTAATCGAACAAAAGTGATTGTTCCGGATTCCGCTCACGGTACAAACCCTGCCTCTGCCACGGTAGCCGGTTTTGAAACAGTGACAGTTAAATCGAACGAACAGGGTCTGGTTGACCTTGAGGACTTAAAACGTGTTGTTGATGAAAATACAGCGGCGTTAATGCTGACTAATCCAAATACGCTTGGTTTGTTTGAAAAAGATATTCTGGAAGTAGCGGCAATCGTTCATGAGGCAGGCGGTAAGCTGTATTATGATGGTGCCAATATGAATGCAATTATGGGTGTGACAAGACCGGGAGATATGGGATTTGATGTTGTCCACCTTAATCTTCATAAGACGTTTACCGGACCGCACGGCGGCGGCGGACCCGGATCTGGACCGGTCGGCGTTAAACAAGAGCTTGTGAAATTTTTACCAAAACCTGTCCTTGTTAAAAAAGACGATCTATATACGTTTGATTATGATCGTCCGGAGTCTATCGGCCGCGTTAAGCCGTTCTACGGAAACTTCGGCATTAATGTCAGAGCGTACTCATATATCCGTACAATGGGGCCTATAGGTCTTGCTCAGGTCTCTAAAGATGCCGTATTAAATGCCAACTATTTAATGAGAAGACTGGAACCGTATTTTGATCTGCCATTTGATCAACATTGTAAACATGAATTTGTCCTCTCCGGCAAACGTCAGAAAAAACAAGGTGCAAGGACATTGGATATGGCTAAGCGTATGCTGGATTTTGGCTACCATCCGCCAACCATTTATTTTCCAACAATCGTTGACGAATGTCTTATGATTGAACCAACCGAAACAGAATCTAAAGAAACGCTTGATGAATTTGTTGACACATTAATTCAGATTGTTCGTGAAGTCGAAGAAAATCCGGAAATCGTTCAAGAAGCACCTCATCATACAGTTGTCGGCCGTCTTGATGAAACCCGGGCGGCAAGGCAGCCGGTTCTTCGTTACGAAAGACCGAAACAGGAAGTATAAAAAAAGCAAGCCCGGCGGGCTTGCTTTTTTTTTATTTAGTGCTTTTAACTTTACCTGACCATTTCTTAAATCCGCCTTTCAGCATACTGATGTCTTTGCAGCCCATTTTTTTAAGTGCGGCGGCTGCCCGTGCACTTCTCATGCTGTTTTGGCAATATAGATAAATGGGCTTGTCCTTGCGGATTTCTGATTTACGCATCTTAAGCTGTGTAAGGGGAATGTTTCTAGCACCTAAAATATGCCCGTTTTCAAACTCATTAGGCTCTCTTACATCAATAAGCTGTGCTTTCCGATAACCCGAACGAAATTCTTCTTCTGAAAGAGTTTTTAAATATGTTCGTTGATAGAGAGATCTGACTAAGGTTACGATAATAAAGATAACGATAATAGCCAGAAGGATGATCCATTGCCACATTTACACATTCTCCTTTTATATAAATCTCATTTTTGATAATCCGATTTAAGGTCAACATCTTTTATTATAACTTTTTACAGTCATTTTTTAAATATATAAGAAAGTAATTAAGCATGTTTTCCAAAAAATTATACTTATAAAAGTAAAAAGTTGGCTGGAGCAATCCCGTTGCATTTTAAACAAAATGATGTGATAATGGACAGGCTGATTTTGCTTTCGGCACTTCTAAACTTGATAAAAAAATCAACGTACAAAATTATTCAAATATGATGTTCTCTTTTTAATTACTCGTTTACACTTCAAAAATCGCCGGGTTTTGACGGTTTTTGAAATTGACATTTGCTCATAAATAATATTGAATATACAATATGTAGTGTGAATGTGCGGATATTAAACACAATATGTTGTGTCCTTTTTGGAAAAAGGGTAAAATAATCATAGTACATAATATGAACGCAGCAAGGATCGACAAAGTCTTTCCATTACGGGTTTTTAAATGTCTAAGGAGGATGAATATGAGCACGGTATTATCCGATCATATGGTGATTAATAAAAACCAATTGAATGAGGACATTAAAGAATTTCCTCAAGTTTTTCCAATTACAGATGATATGAAAATCACTCACAGCGGCGTCTCCCGGTTGGTGATGCTCGATAGATATGCTTTTAAGGATACAGAAAAAAGGACACTGAGAAATGGTGACTTTGTTGTTTTAACCGTCAAACCTGATCCGAAATTTCCTGCCAGAGGATTAGGGTTTATTCAATCTATAGATTGGGCTTCTAACAAGGCTGACATTTTAATCAATGAAGAATATCGCCAGGTGCTTGAGGATGAATCGGAGCGCGAAACGGGTCTGATTACCAGATCCCTTGACATTATTGATAAACCTTTGGAAGTTTATTATGAACAAATCGCTAAAAGAAACGCAAAGGGTTTATCTGATGTAGAAGAAACGGAAGAAAAGCGCAAGGCGTCATTTGAACGTTTTTATCATGAATTGGTGAATATGAATTTTGTTCCGGCCGGCCGTGTTTTATACGGTGCGGGAGCGAATACCAATGTCACATATTTTAACTGCTATGTGATGCCTTATGTTAAAGATTCAAGGGAAGGTATTGCTGAACATCGTAAAAAAGTAATGGAGATTATGAGCCGCGGCGGCGGTGTCGGTACAAACGGTTCAACCTTAAGACCAAGAAATACATTAGCCCGCGGTGTTAATGGCAAATCCTCGGGATCGGTCTCATGGCTCGACGATATTGCCAAGCTCACACATCTTGTTGAACAGGGCGGCTCAAGGCGCGGCGCTCAAATGATTATGCTTAGTGACTCGCATCCTGATATCGTTGAATTTATTATTTCCAAGATGCAAAATCCGCGGATTCTCCGTTATCTTCTCGAGACAAGCGGCGATGAGCAAATTAAAAAGGCTGCCAGGGAAAAGTTAAACTTCACACCGCTGACGGAAACGGAAAAAGCAATGTACCAGGGGATTGTCAACTACAAATACATTCCGGGACTTGGCGGTTTTGACCCTAAAGTCATTAAAGAGGCTGAAGATAAGTTAGCGGTTGGCGGTAATTATACGGTTAATAACCCAGATTTTCTGACAGGCGCCAACATTTCTATTTGCTTAACCCGGGATTTTATGGAAGCCGTTGAAAAAGATGAAGATTTTTCATTGCGATTCCCGGATGTTGAGCATTATTCTCCGGAGGAAATGGAGATTTATAATAATGAATGGCATTTATGCGGAGATGTTAGAGAATGGGAAGCCCGCGGATATGCGATTCGAACTTACCGTAAGATCAGAGCAAGAGAATTATGGAATTTAATTAATGTTTGTGCAACATACTCAGCCGAACCTGGCATTTTCTTTATAGATAACGCTAATGATATGACTAATGCTAAGGCATACGGCCAAAAAGTCGTTGCGACTAACCCTTGCGGTGAACAGCCTTTAGCTCCTTACTCAGTATGTAATCTTGCGGCTGTTAATTTGGCAGAAATGGCCAATAAAAAAGACAAAACGGTTAATTTTGAAAAGCTGAGAAAAACAGTGGCAACGGGTGTTAGAATTCAGGACAATGTCATAGATGCGACACCATATTTCCTCGAAGAAAACCGTAAGCAAGCCCTTGGTGAACGCCGTGTCGGCTTAGGGGTTATGGGACTTCATGACTTACTTATTTATTGTGAAACTGAATACGGCTCAGCAGAAGGCAATAAACTTGTTGATAAAATATTTGAAACGATTGCAACCACTGCCTACGAAACATCGATAGAATTAGCTAAAGAAAAAGGCAGCTTCCCATATTTAGTCGGCGAAACAGACGAAGAAACAGAACAACTGAGGAAAAAGTTTACAGAAACAGGTTATGTTAAAAAACTGCCTGAAACAATTAGACAAGATATCTTAAAATACGGTATCAGGAATTCCCATCTCCTTACTGTTGCACCAACAGGTTCAACGGGAACAATGGTAGGTGTGTCAACAGGCCTGGAACCATATTTCTCATTTTCGTATTTCCGGAGCGGACGTTTAGGTAAATTTATCGAAGTTAAAGCGGATATTGTCAAAGAATATCTGGATGCTCATCCTGAAGCCGATGAAAATCATTTACCTCACTGGTTTATTACAGCCATGGAATTAACGCCTGAAGCCCATGCTGACACACAATGTGTCATACAGCGCTGGGTGGACAGCTCTATCAGCAAAACTGTAAATGCACCAAAAGGATATACGGTTGATCAAGTAGAAGCGGTATATGAACGCCTTTATAAAGGCGGTGCCAAAGGCGGTACGGTTTATGTTGACGGCAGCCGCGATTCTCAAGTGTTAACACTAAAAGCAGAAGAAAACAGCTTTGATGATGAAGTTGTTGAACCTGAGGATAAACCAAAAAGCAAAAAGGTTGTGCTTGTGGATACCATTACACAACTTGATAAAACAAATGTCACATATGGTTCAGAAGTCGGCGATACATGCCCGGTTTGCCGCAAAGGAAAAGTAGAAGAAATCGGCGGCTGCAATACATGTACAAATTGTAATGCCCAATTAAAATGCGGCTTATAATTAATTTAAAAAGGTTGGACGATGTCCAATCTTTTATTTTCGTGACAACGGCACTTATTGCGCTTGTTTTTCAAAAAGATGTATAGTAAGATTTTATTGAAAAGTAAATTGGCGACAATGTTAGGGGGGGACCACATGCCGCCGACACCGAGTATGGAAGATTATATAGAACGTATATATTTATTGATTCAGGATAAGGGTTATGCCAGGGTATCGGATATCGCCGAAGCCCTAGAAGTCCACCCCTCTTCAGTGACAAAAATGGTCCAGAAGCTCGATAAGGATAACTATCTAATATATGAAAAATATCGAGGCTTTATCTTATCATCAAAGGGTGAGAAATTAGGTAAACGTCTTGTTGACCGCCATGAATTATTAGAAGGATTTCTTAAAGTCATAGGCGTTAGTCAAGAGAATATATACGAAGATGTCGAAGGTATCGAACATCATTTGAGTTGGGACGCTATTGACCGGATAGGCGATCTTGTCCAGTTTTTTCAAGATGACCCGTCCCGTGTTGAACAATTGAGAGATATTCAGCAACAGAATGAAGACATATAATAAACAACTTAATGATTAAAAAATAACTGTTTTTAAAACTCGTCCGGCGAGTTTTATTTTTTGGTCTATTCCAGCCGAAATAAAACTAAATATCTAAAGTAAGAGGGGAGGGGCAATTTTGTGGATTGATGGCGTTTTTTCAGGCGGCGGAGTAAAAGGGTTTGCATTTGTAGGTGCTTTAGAAGTGATAGAACAAGCGGGATTTCGTTTTCGGCGCCTAGCAGGAACAAGTGCTGGCTCGATTATTGCGGCATTGTTAGCAGCAGGTTATACGAGTAAAGAAATTCGCTATCATATGGAAAACATGCATCCCGACATTTTTATGGACAAAAAATCTTTTTTTCGCTTTCCTTTTTTTAAATGGTTAACACTGTACTGGAAAATGGGGCTGTATAAAGGAAATGTTTTAGAAAAATGGATGAAGGATCTTCTTCATAATAAAGGGGTGGAATCTTTTTATGACTTAGGGCCTGACACACTTAAAATTATAGTTTCAGATTTATCCCGGGGATCATTGGTCGTCATTCCTGATGACTTAGTTCATTATGGTATTGACCCTGAGAAATTTTCTGTAGCAAGAGCAGTACGAATGAGCTGCAGTTTACCGTTCTTCTATGAACCTGTCACTCTTTATAATCAAAAAGGTGAAAAATGTATTATTGTTGACGGCGGTGTGTTGAGCAACTTTCCGTTGTTCGTTTTTGATACACAAAATAATCTTCCTGTAAGACCTTTTTTGGGGTTTCAATTAAGCGGTCAATCCGAAATGTTTGCAGCAAAAAAGATTAAAAACGCAGTCGATCTCTTTCACAGGTTATTTTTGACGATGAAAGAAGCGCATGATGCAAAATATATATCGAAATATGCCGCTTCAAATATTATATTTATTCCGGTAGACAAGGTACAGACTGCTGATTTTAAACTTTCAAAAGAAGACCGCGATGAGCTTGTTGAAATCGGGAGGAAACGGGCACAACGTTTTCTGAAAAAATGGACGTATTAAAAAAACGGTTTGGAGAAGAATCCAAGCCGTTTTTTGTAAACTTTTTTATCTAGAAAAGCATACGTTTTTTCTTTTTATTTTTTTTACCGTCGATCACTGTTAGATGTCCATGATTTTTACGTTTTAATTTGGTTATTGAGGATTGTCTTTTTTGTTGCTTTGATCGTATCACTTTAAGGTGGGAGCTTCGGGCAGCGCGGGACTTGGAACCCAATTTAAATCGCCTTTTTGATTGCCTGACTGCTCTTCTGTAGGCCGCTGATTCGTTGCCTTTATTTGATTGATGGTTGATGAAGCGTTTATATAGTAAAACCCCTAACCCAATCACAAGTCCACCTATTGCTATTTGAATGATGAGAGATACGGGATTAGTCACCATAAACGATACTAATCCAACAAAGCTCAAAGCAATAATAAGATAGAAAATGAGGTTATACACAGACGCTTTCACCACCACTCACCTCCTTGAATTTTAAACAGAAAAATAACGGGTGTATTACATCTCTGTCTTTTCTAATGGTTTACCAATCAGCAAATTTTCTTGAAAGGCAGCTTCCCGCTTTCTCATCTCTTCAAAAGCGCAAATCGCGACCTCAATTTGTTCACTGTCAGGTTCTTTAGTTGTTAGAAGCTGCAGCCATAAACCGGGATAACCTAACCATTTTAAAACAGGGACATGGCGAAGTTTATTTGTAAAACGGAGAACTTCATAAGCAATCCCTAAATCCACTGGAATCAATAAAATTCGATAAATGAGCCGCAGCCAGAGCGGATCAGTTGGTACAAAAAAGTAAAGGACAATACTAATAATCGCAGTGAAAAGAATATAACTGCTTCCGCAGCGGTAATGAAGGCGTGAATGTTTTTTTACATTACTGACTGTCAGAGACACATGCTGCTCAAATGTATTAATAACTTTATGTTCGGCACCATGGTACTGGAATACGCGCTTCATTAACGGTGTTAATGATACAAAATAAATGTATCCTAACAATAAGACGATTTTAAAAAAGCCTTCTAATAAAATCTGTGATGTTTGTCCTCTGAATATAGCAATCGGTCTAAATAAATCCGCTATGACTGCGGGAACTAAAGTGAAAACAAATTTTGCAAATATAAAGGAAAGAATGCCCAGAATAGCGATTCCAATAACTAATCCGATATTCGTTTTCTCTTTTGGCTTCTCTTTATTTTTATCCGGCAGATGTTCCGGGTCGACATCGTATACTTCAGAGGCAAAATTTAAATGTTTTGTTCCTAAGGCGCTTGATTCCAGGATAGCAACTATCCCTCTTAAAAAAGGAATCTTTTTAAGTATGTTTACAACAGGAAAGGATTGTTTCGGACATTCATAATAATCAATTGAATGGTCCTTAAGACGGACAGCTGTTACCGTCGTATATTTTCCTCCCATCATAACGCCTTCAATAACCGCTTGCCCGCCGTAAGCAGGCTGCTTTTTATCCATGGAATCACCAACCTAATGACTTCAATTTATTATTTCCATTTTACTAGAAATAATAAAAAAGCTCTAGGCTGTTGTTCTTTTTCGATAATATTTTTACCCGACAGAATAAATTTATACACCTAAACCCATTATCTTTTTATTACTTTTGGATATACTACCTTAAGAATAATGGATTGGAGGTAATCAGCATGAGTGGATCTTCAAAACTTGAACAAAATAAACAAGAAAAAAAAATGACATCAAACGGCCGTGCAGCATTGATAGGATTTTTTGGCGGTTTGATTTGGAGTTTAATTGGTTACTTAGCTTATCTTATTAATTTTTCTAAAGTAGGACCTTCACTAATCTTAGCGCCGTTTGCAATCGGGAAATGGAAAAATAAGGTCGGCGGGCAATTTTTAGGCATATTTATCATTTGTATTATTTCTATTCTTATAGCGCTTTTATATAAGTATGCTTTAGGAAAAATAAAATCCATGTGGGTCGGTATCATATTTGGATTAATTCTTTGGGTCATTATTTTTTATGTTTTACAGCCATGGATACCTGGATTAGACCCGGTAAGCAAGTTAGGAAAAAATACAATTTCAACAACTTTGTGCTTATATGCCCTTTACGGTTTATTTGTTGGCTACTCCATTTCTTTTGATCTCGAAAGCTTAGCCAATGAAGAATCCGCCTCAAAAAATAATTAAAAATAACATTATGAAAGGTCTTTTTCATAATATTCTATTTTTAATTTTCTACATTCTTTGGCGTAAACCTTCAAAAATTTAATAAAAATTAATGTTATCCTGTCATTTTAAAAAAAGATCAGACCCATACAAGGAGATTAATACCATTATATTTACAAAAAAGCTTTAAAATAAGGCTGTTAAATATAAAAATTTATAGTGAGGGTCAATTTTAATTGCCACATTGCCATTCAACAGTTAAAATATTTTAGGGAGAACCTACAATTTGAATGTGACAGGAACTAAGTACATAGCCTATAAAATGTTTTTGTTTCATGTAAATAAGTTCCGAGAAAGTTTAGAGGAGGAAAAATAGATGATATCGGTAAATGATTTTCGTACAGGGCTAACAATAGAAGTGGACGGCGGGATTTGGTCTGTTATAGAATTCCAGCATGTTAAGCCGGGAAAAGGAGCTGCTTTTGTAAGGTCAAAACTACGTAATTTAAGAACTGGGGCCATCCAGGAAAAGACTTTCCGTGCGGGTGAAAAAGTAAGTAAAGCCCATATTGAAAACCGTAAGATGCAATATTTATATGCTAACGGTTCTGCTCATGCCTTTATGGATTTAGAAAGCTATGAACAAATTGAATTAAATAGTGATCAAATTAAAGATGAACTGCAATTTTTGAAAGAAAACATGGAAGTTAATATTCAAACATATGAAGGCGAAACGATCGGCATTGAGCTGCCAAACACTGTTGAACTGGAAGTAACTGAAACTGAACCGGGCATTAAAGGCGATACTGCTTCAGGCGGATCAAAGCCTGCGACTCTTGAGACCGGCTATGTTGTCAACGTCCCATTCTTTATTAATGTAGGCGACAAACTAGTTATTGACACACGTTCTGGTGATTATGTTTCCCGTGCATAACTATAAATTTATTTTAAGAGACTGTCTGACATTTACAGACGGTCTTTTTTTTATGTTCTGGTTTTCTTCATATACTGGATTTTGCTGAATTAATAGGACATTCCTTTTTTAAATCGCATAAAGCGTACAAGCATGCATATATTGGTGTTAAGCAATAATTAAGCCTTCTATTAAATTGATCCCGGTGTAACCGTCCGTAAAACTCCCGCCTCAAAACTTGAGTTTAAGCGCTGAAGTTTAGGCGGGGGATAACGGACGCTAACACCCCGATTTGTTCAACTAACCATCAGTGGGGGATGAACAAATCCCCCGCTGATAGAAGTTTCACATTATAAGAAAAAAGAGGACAAATACTTCAAAGTTTTTTGAACGATCTTTAAAAGGATGATAAATATGAACGAAATCATTCGTCTGCTGCCGCAATCTGTTAAGGAATATATTCAGAAAATACCGGAAGATAAAAGAGCTCTTATAGAAGAAATCAGACTTCGTGTTCAACAACCGATTGAAATATTAATCCAAGGCAGGCCCTATCCGTTAAAAAATCAAAAAGAAGTTACTTTTACCGTTCAGGAAGCCGGGGAGCTGATGAATCGTTTAAGTGAATTTTCTCTATACACATTAGAGGAAGAACTCCGAAGAGGCTATGTCACAATTAAAGGCGGCCACCGGGTCGGCTTGGCCGGAAGGGTAATCACTCAAAAGGGCCAAGTCAAAATGATTAGAGATATCAGCTCTTTTAACATTAGAATTGCTCATCAACAAATAGGTGCTGCGATACCGCTTATTCCTTATTTATATAAGCATGGACGCTGGCTAAGTACACTTATCATCGGATCACCTCAAACTGGAAAAACAACAATGTTAAGAGATTTGGCAAGAATAATCAGCCAGGGTGTTTCTAACAGACGTATTCTATCACAAAAAGCAGGTATAGTTGATGAACGGTCGGAAATTGCCGGATGTGTCAAAGGCATTCCGCAAAATGAATTGGGGCATCGGGTGGATATTTTAGATGCTTGTCCAAAAGCGGAAGGGATGATGATGATGATTCGTTCCATGAGCCCGGATGTCTTAATTGTTGACGAAATTGGAAGAAAGGAAGACGCCGATGCTCTTCAAGAAGCTTTGAATGCGGGGGTCAGCGTCATTGCGACTGTACATGGCAGCGGTTTGGATCATTTAGTAAAACGCCCGACATTAAAGCCGTTATTGCAGTGCTCTATTTTTGAAAGGTTTGTTGAATTAACCCGTGATCAGAGAGCTGGGCGAATCCGCCGTGTATTGAATGAAGATGGAAAGCCAATACGCTTGATCGGTGAGGCAACATCATGATAAAAATCATCGGCGCTGTCATTATTATAACGTCAACAACCGGGATAGGCATGCTTGTTTCAAGACGATTCAGCGAACGGCCGAGGCAACTTAGGCAATTAAGGTCCGCACTGCAATCTTTAGAGGCCGAAATCATGTATGGATTAACGCCTGTCAGAGAAGCTGCAAGTCATTTATCAACTCAGCTCCCTAAGCCTCTTTCTTTGTTTTTTAAGCAATTGGAAGCAAAACTTTCTGAAGAGGCAGTAACTTTACAATCCGCATGGGAAGAGACATTAGAATCTTTCTGGGAGCAAACTGCTCTGCAAAAAAGTGAAAAGGAAATCATGTATCAATTTGGCGCAACTTTAGGCAAGCATGACAGTGAAAATGAAAGAAAACAAATCAGGCTCGCTTTAGCTCATTTAGAAAGAGAGGAAAACGAAGCGCGTCAAGCTCAAGGTAAATACGAAAAAATGTCCAAAAGTTTAGGACTGCTTGCCGGGCTGCTCATTGTTTTGCTGTTGTTATAAAGTGAAACTTCCATCAGTGGGGGTTTTGTTCATCCCCTACTGATGGTTAGTTGAACAAATCGGGGTGTTAGCGAAGCAACTAAATGAATTGCCTCTGTGCAATTTGCGACGAGCTTTGTTCAACTTCTTCGAAGATTCGTCGCGCAGGAGCACTCCGTTATCTCCCGCCCAAGCTTCAATGTTTAAACTAAAGTTTTGTGGCGGGAGTCTTACGGACGGTTGCACCGGGATAAATGTGTTTAACCTCTAAAGGGAGGAAGGTCCATGTCATTTGATGTAAATACCATTTTTCAAATTGCTGGTATCGGAATCATTGTTGCCATGATTCAAACGGTATTAAAGCAAATGGGGAAGGATGATTGGTCCCAATGGGTGACTTTAATAGGGTTTGTTGTTGTTCTTTATATGGTTGCATCAATTATTAGCGATCTTTTTGACAAAATTAAGAGCGTTTTCTTGTTTAAATGACAAATAGTCTTTAGAAAAAGCTCCGCCTTTGGGAGGTGATGTCGATTGGTATCTTACAAATTGTCGGCCTTGGTTTAGTTGCAACTTTCCTTGTTTTAGTTCTTAAAGAGCAAAAACCTGTTTTTGCATTTTTATTGACTGTATTTGTCGGCGCCTTTATTTTCTTGTTTTTAATTGACCAAATTCGTGAAGTTATTAATATGTTAGAAAAAATTGCTGCTAATGCCCATCTTAATCCTGTATACGTTGAGACCATCTTAAAAATTATCGGCATTGCCTATATTGCGGAATTTGGTATGCAGATTACGAAAGATGCGGGTCAAGGCAGCTTAGCATCGAAAATCGAACTTGCCGGAAAAATACTCATTCTTGTTATGGCTATACCGATTATGACAGCCATCATTAAAACAGTCATTGGGTTAATTCCGCATTGACGAGCGAAGCTTCTCTTTCTGTAAAGGAGGTGGTAACATCCTAAGCCGAAGACAATTGGGCGAATCAGAATTCGTAAAAATGTTTAATCAAAAACCTTTAAAAGTTTTTGTATTATTTGTACTCATGATGATCTTTTTTTTATATTTTTATCCCCATTTGGCGCATGGACAAACTTCACAAGAAGAATGGATGAATAACCAGCTTTCGGAGTTAAATACAAAAGATATTCAGGAATACTGGGATAAAGTGATTACAGAGTATCATGGATTTCTGCCGGAAAGCCAAAAGATGGACTTTCAAAGCTTTCTAAAATCGGATAAAAGCGACCTGTTCCAAGGCTGGCTCAAGGCTTCATTGAAATTTCTATTCCAAGAATTGCTTGCCAATGGCAAATTATTAGGGATGTTAATTCTATTAACAGTATTTTCGATGATTTTGCAAACGATTCAAAACGCTTTTGAGCATCGGGCAGTATCAAAAGTCGCTTATGCCATTGTTTATTTAGTTTTAATGATTTTTATTTTGAATAGTTTCAAAGTTGCCATCTCGTATACGACCGACGCAATCAGCACGATGAGTCACTTTTTGTTGGCGTTAATGCCGCTGATATTGGCTTTAATGACATCGGTGGGGGGCATAACATCTGCTGCCTTTTTTCACCCGATTATTATGTTGCTGATTAATATCAGCGGTTGGATAGTCGGAAAATTCGTTTTACCGCTTATCTTTTTATCAACGTTATTGCAAATTGTCAGCACGCTCTCCGATCACTATAAAGTGACCAAGCTCGGTTCGCTTTTAAGGAATATAGCTGTCGGTACATTAGCGGTATTTTTCGCAGTTTTTTTAGGAGTCATGTCAGTTCAAGGATCGGCAACAGCGATTGCCGACGGTGTCCTTATTAAAACAGCAAAATTTCTGACCGGTAATTTTGTTCCCGTTGTCGGCAGAATGTTTACAGATGCAACAGATACAATTGTCAGCGCCTCAGTACTTTTGAAAAATACAGTAGGTTTGGCAGGTTTATTTATTCTTGTGTGTCTCATCGCTTTACCGCTGATAAAAGTCTTTACCATTGCACTCATTTACAATTTGGCAGCGGCCATTCTGCAGCCGTTAGGGGGAGGACCGGTCATAGAAAGTCTATCAATTATGGGGAAAAGCATGATTTATGTCTTTGCTTCACTGGTCATGGTCTCTTTAATGTTCTTCTTAGCAGTTACCATCATCATAGCCTCAGGTAATCTATCACTGATGGTTCGATGAGGAGGAATTTTAAGTGTCGTTTATTTCTAATTGGATGACGCAGATTATATTAATCATCCTGTTTGCTATCATCTTAGAATTACTATTACCGAACGACAGCTTTCAAAAGTATGTCAAGATGGTGGTCGGATTAATTATTATCATTGCTTTGTTAAACCCGATTATGAAGCTATTAAATGTTAATGTAGATCAAATCATTACAAATGTCAGTCAAGTTGGTCATCGGGAGGACCCCTTAAAAAATTCAATAAAAGTGAAGAAAAGTGAAATAGAACAGACGCAAGATGCATATATTCATAAACAAGTGGCTGTCCAAATGAAAAACTATGTAAAGGAGGCATTGGTCGACCGCTATGGTTTAGCAATAAGAGACTTAAATTTAAAACTGGAAGCGAGTAAGGATTTAAATCAAAATCAAAACAAGATTCCAATTAAGCATGTTGATGTAGTGGTGGGACAAGCAAATAAACAACAAAAGAATCAAGACAATAAAAATCAGATCAAGCCCGTGCAAGAAGTTAACATCAATGTTGATCAGAATCAACGGGAACATCCCAAAATAAACACCAAGGAAAATCAAAAAATAAAAAAGGTTTCAGCATTCCTTGCTAAGGAATGGGATTTAGACCCAAGCAAGATTACGGTCCATATGGAAGGAGGCGATGGCTAAATAATGAATTTTTTAAACCGGCTGTTAGAAAATTTAAAAGCGGCATTTTTCCAAGACAAGAATAAAGATCATCAAGATAAACCAAAAAAGAAAAAGTCGCCTATCCGCACTTTAGCTTTATTGATGTTATGCGGGGTTGCGCTAATGCTTGTGAGTCACTTTACAGCAAAACATAATTCAGAGAAAGATGCATCTTCAACTCAAGTGTTCAGCAACCAATCTAAATCCCAAAAACTATCAGCCATCAATTCCAATCTGGACAAGAATAAACATTTCTCTTCTATGGGTGAGTATGAAAAATATTATTCTGATAATCTAAGAAGTATTTTAGAACAAATCAATGGCGTTTCCGATGTGTCTGTCATGGTTACATTAGCATCTTCAGAGAAAAACATTTATCAGGAAAATGAAAAAAAACAAACCAGCCGTACTAAAGAAACCGACAGCAATGGGGGAAAAAGAGAAGTTAACGAAACGAACGAAGATGGTGAAGTCGTGACTGTTGATAACGGCCAAGAAAAAAAGCCGGTGATCATCGGAAAGCAAAAACCTGAAATACGCGGCGTTCTCGTTGTTGCCCAGGGAGCTGAAAGCCCAACAGTCAAAGCTTGGATAATGGAGGCTGTCAGCACGGTTCTTGATATACCTGATTATAAAGTCCAAGTATTACCAAGAAAATCTAAGGGGGATTACTAATGTTATTAAAAAAGCAGACCGTATGGCTTTTAACAATGTTAAGCCTTATCATCGTACTATCAGTCTATTATATGACTTCTCCGGGACAAGCGCCCGGTGACAAAATGGCAGCCACCGATCATAAGCAATCAAAAGAACAAGCAAATAAAGGAAAAGATAGCGTTGCTGTTTCAACGACAGTATCAAGTGATAAGCTTGCAGAAATTCGTTTGAAAAAAGCTGACGACAGAAAGAAATTGGCTGAACAATATCAAGACGCCATTTCATCAAGTAAAAGCACTGCCAAAAGCAGTAAGGCCTATGATAAGCTTGAAGCGTTAAATACGCTGTCAAATAGTGAAAAGCTGCTTGAAGATATGATTAAATCAAAAGGCTATTCAGACGCAGTTGTAGATACTAGCGGGAATGATGTTAATGTCTATGTCGCCTCAAACAACATGTCAAGCAAACAAGCAACTCAAATTGTTAATATGACCCATGAATATTTAGGTGATGATAAGCTTGTCAGTGTGAAATATGAAACATCTAAATAAGATGGAAAGGGCTGTTGTACAGACAACAGCTTATTTTTTTGTTTGGGTTGTGGATAACTTCCCTTTTTGGGGTCTGACCCCGTGAACTGTGGATAACTTCCTGAAAAATGGTCTGTGATGGACTGATTCACATTTTAAAAAAAGGTATGCTATAATTATGGTAAAAATATTTGCTTTGTTATAAAGGAGTGCTAGCTCTTGTTAAAAGTACAAGAAATAAGAGAACTAATAAAATTAATCGATGATTCAACAATCGATGAATTTGAATATGAAAATGATGGATCAAAAATAACCATAAAAAAAGCAGCTAAAACAGAATTTGTTCAAGCAGCACCGGCATTACAGACTGTACAGCCTGTACAAGCATCTGTTCAAGCCGCTCAAACTCCTGCACAAAAGCCGGAAACTAAAGAAACGGCCGTTAAAGAAGAGAGTGCCAATGTTTCGGCTGACAGTGAATTACATAAAATTGAGTCGCCAATGGTTGGGACTTTCTATGCTAAATCAAATCCTGATTCAGAACCATTCGTAAAAGCAGGAACAAAGGTTGATAAAAACTCTGTTGTTTGTATTGTAGAAGCAATGAAATTGTTTAATGAAATTGAAGCGGATGTAAAAGGTGAAATTGTAGAAGTCCTGGTTGAAGACGGACAGCTTGTTGAATTTGGACAGCCACTTTTTTTAGTAAAGCCGGAGTAAGGGGATCAATATGATAAAAAAATTACTTGTGGCCAATAGGGGAGAAATTGCTGTTAGAATTATTCGCGCCTGTAAAGAACTGGATATCGAAACTGTGGCTGTTTACTCGCAGGCGGATAAAGAAGCGCTTCATGTCCAATTGGCTGACGAAGCTTATTGTATCGGACCGACATCATCTAAGGAAAGTTACCTTAACTATACAAATATAATGAGTGTCGCAACCTCGACGGGTGTCGACGCCATTCATCCCGGCTACGGTTTTTTGGCTGAGAATGCCGACTTTGCTGAAATATGCGGAGAATGTAACATTACATTTGTTGGCCCAAGCCCAAAAGCCATTAGTAAAATGGGAATTAAAGATATTGCCCGGAGCACAATGAAAGAAGCAGGTGTTCCTACTGTCCCGGGATCAGAGGGTGTTATTGAATCGATTGATGAAGCGATTAAAGTTGCTGAAGAAATCAATTATCCCGTCATTATCAAAGCGACAGCCGGCGGCGGCGGAAAGGGAATCCGGGTGGCCCGCAATGAGGCGGAACTTAAGAAAGGCGTGGCCATTACTCAACAGGAAGCTGAAACAGCTTTCGGTAACCCGGGTGTATATATTGAAAAATATATTGAAGATTTCCGTCATGTTGAAATTCAGGTTTTGGCAGATAACTATGGCAATGTGATTCACCTTGGAGAAAGGGATTGCTCTATTCAAAGAAGACTGCAGAAGCTTGTAGAAGAATCACCGTCTCCTGCATTGAGTGAAGAAAAACGTCAAGAAATGGGTGAAGCTGCTGTTAAAGCGGCAAAAGCTGTTAATTATTCAGGTGCCGGTACCGTAGAGTTTATTTACGATGCTGACGGTAATTTTTACTTTATGGAAATGAATACCCGTATTCAGGTGGAACATCCTGTCACTGAATATGTTACAGGCATAGATCTGATCAAGGAACAAATCTGTGTTGCTTCCGGAAATAAATTGAAAATCAAACAGGAAGATGTTCAATTCAAAGGATGGGCAATAGAATGCCGGATAAATGCAGAGAACCCGTTTAAAAATTTCATGCCGTCACCAGGTAAAGTCGGAATGTACTTAACACCGGGTGGTCCAGGGGTAAGAATAGATTCCGCTGTATACCCGGGTTATATGATCCCCCCATATTATGACTCAATGGTTGCGAAGGTTATTACACATGGCAAAACGAGAAAAGAAGCCATTGATAAGATGAGGCGTGCCTTGGGGGAATTTGTTATTGAGGGTATTCATACAACAATTCCTTTTCATCTTAGGTTATTGAATCATCCCGTCTTTGTCGGCGGTGATTTTAATACGAAGTTTTTAGAAAACTATCCGTTGATGGATCAGGACTAATTTGGAGGTGGACAGGGTTGGAAGAGAATCGAATGTTTGAAATGGAAGAAACCCAATCCGATCTTGGGAAAGTCGAAATATCACCTGAAGTCATTGAAATTATTGCGAGTCTTGCCGCTACTGAAGTGGAAGGTGTTGCCGCAATGCATGGCGGATTCGCCACAGGCGTTGCTGAAAAAATTGGCAGAAGAAATTATGGCAAAGGTGTAAAAGTCGACTTGACTGATGAGGGGATCTTAATTGACGTGCAGCTGCATATGAATTTCGGTGTATCTATTCCCGAAGTAGGACAGCAAGTTCAAGAAAATATTTTACAAACTTTGAAGACAATGACTGCATTAGATGTTAAAGCAATTAACATTCATGTTGTTGGCGTTCATATCGATCACCTTGACAAAAAGGCTTTTGAAGAATAAGGCATTTTAATAAAATCAAAGGGATTTTCTCCCTTTGATTTTATTTATATAGGGAAAATTTTATGATGAAGTGGTGTATAACTAAAGTTGAGTGTTATACTTCTTTATAGTATAGAAATTTTAAAATGAAACACGGCGCAAGCCTTTTAAGTTGTAAGAAATTATAATAGAGGAGTTAAGTCATGAATCGTAGACAAGCAAGGGAAAAAGCTGTCCAAGCTTTGTTCCAAATTACTGTTGGCCAAACAGATCCGGAAGAGGCCATTGGAAATGTTACTAATAAGGAAGCTGATCCGTTTTTAATGCAGTTGGTGCAAGAAACGGTTAGTCACTTAAATGATATAGATGAAGTGATCAAAAGCCATTTAATTAACTGGCAATTTGATCGAATTGGTAATATTGATAAAACAATTTTAAGGTTAGCTGTTTGCGAATTAAATTACTTTGAAGATATTCCTTCCAATGTTACGCTTAACGAAGCGATAGAATTATCAAAAACATTTGGTGATGAGAAGACCAGAAAGTTTGTTAATGGCGTTCTTGGAAAGGTTGTAAATTAATATAGACAAAGGGAGCGAGGCCACATGACAGCACAATTAATTAATGGTAACGAAATTGCAAAAAACAAACGACAAGATATGAGACAAGTTGTTGAGGAATTGAAAAATAAAGATATTCTCCCGGGACTTGCTGTCTTGCTAGTCGGCGAAAATCCAGCGTCACAATCGTACGTTAAAGGCAAGATCAAAGACTGTAAAGAAGTTGGTATCCATTCCGAGTTAAAACAGTATCCAACATCAATTTCTGAAGAAGAGCTTTTAAATGAAATTGAAAAATGCAATCAAGATGATCATATTGATGGTATCCTTGTTCAGCTGCCGCTGCCGGATCATATTTCTGAACAAAAGGTCATTGAAACGATCAGCCCGGAAAAAGATGTCGATGGTTTTCATCCAATAAGCCTTGGGAAAATGTTAACAGGCCAGGATACATTTTTGCCATGTACGCCATTTGGCATTATTGATATGGTCAAACGCATGAATATAGAAATATCCGGTAAGCACGTTGTCATTGTCGGCCGCAGCAATATTGTCGGAAAGCCGGCGGGTCAGCTGTTTCTAAATGAAAACGCAACAGTTACATACTGCCACTCAAAAACGCAAGATTTACGGTATTACACAAAACAGGCGGACATTCTTGTCGCAGCTGTCGGAAAGGCACAGTTAATCGGCGCTGAAGATGTAAAAGACGGGGCAGTTGTTATAGATGTCGGCATGAATCGCAATGAAGAAGGAAAATTAGTCGGTGATGTCGCATTTGATGAAGTGAAAGAAAAGGCAAGTTATATTACACCTGTACCGGGCGGTGTTGGTCCTATGACTCGTACAATGCTGCTACACAACACCATCAAAGCGGCAAGGCTTCGTAAAGAAAAGGGCGGAAAGTAAAGTGGCACAAGAGAGATACATTAGTGTCAGTGCTTTAACGAGATATCTTAAGAGAAGATTAGAATCTGATCTTCATCTCCAAGATGTTTGGTTAAGGGGCGAAATTTCAAATTTTAAAAAGCATAGCCGCGGCCATATGTATTTAACTCTAAAGGATAAACATTCCCGTGTTCAATCTGTTATGTTTTCCAGCCAAAATAAAAAACTGCTCTTTCAACCTGAAGATGGGATGAAGGTGCTCGTCCGCGGCGAAATTTCCGTCTATGAACCTTATGGGCAATATCAGCTTTATATTAAAGAAATGCAGCAAGACGGGATTGGCAACCTGTATCTTGCTTTTGAAGCCTTGAAAAAGAAATTATCAGAGCAAGGGCTTTTTGCTGAGGAAAAGAAAAAGCCCTTGCCGGCTATTCCTAACGAAATCGGTGTGATAACTTCACCGACGGGGGCAGCGATCAGGGATATTTTCACAACCGTTAAAAGGCGCTTTCCGGCGGCCAGAATAACAGTTTTTCCTGTTTTAGTTCAAGGGGACAAGGCTGCGTCTTCAATTGCCCGGGCAATTAAAGATGCCAATGTCAGGGGCTCTATCGATGTGCTGATCGTTGGCCGCGGCGGCGGATCAATAGAAGAACTTTGGGCGTTTAATGAAGAGATTGTTGCTCAATCTATTTATGATTCAATGGTTCCTGTTATTTCGGCTGTTGGACATGAAACAGATTTCACGATTGCTGATTTTGTCGCTGATATTCGAGCTGCAACACCGACTGCAGCAGGGGAATTAGCTGTTCCGCATGTCGAAGAGTTGAAAAATCGGATTGACGATCGGCTTAGCAGGCTGACTTATGCCATTAAGAAAAAAGTAGAGCGGGAAAAAGAAAAGCTGCAGCGTCTAAGAGAATCATATGCCTTTCGTTATCCTGAGCAGCTTATGAGGCAAAAAGAGCAAGATCTTGACAGGTTAATGATGCAACTGACGAAATATACCAAAAGACATATGCAATTAAAACGGGACAAGGCTCAGCAAAGTCTGCGTCTGTTATATAAGCATCATCCAGCCGAACAAATGAAGCTGTCGAAAAAACGGTTGGAGGAATTGTCAGAACGCTTAAACCGGTCTATGAAACTTCAAAATAAGCAAAAGCAAAGTGATCTGAAACAGTTATTAGGCCAGTTAAATGCGCTTAGCCCATTAAAAGTCATGGAACGGGGCTACAGTCTCGCTTATGACGAACAGAAACAGTTAGTAAAAACCGTTAAACAAGTACAGCCCGGTGATCCTTTAACAATAAAATTGAGCGATGGCACGCTTGATTGTCAAGTTTGGGGTATAGAGGAGAGTGAAACAAGTGTCCGAAGAGAAGATGGAAAATGAACAACACTTGAGTTTTGAAGAAGCCATGACGAATCTTGAAGTGATTGTAAAGCGATTAGAAGAAAATGATGTCCCTCTTGAAGAAGCCATTGATTTATTTCAACAGGGTGTTGCCTTGTCCAAGCAATGCCACAAACGACTTCAAATAGTTGAAGAAAAAATGGATCAAATTATTGAAGAAGATGAGATCAGACCGTTTAAAATTCAGGAGGACGACATGAGTGAACAATGAAATTAATCAATACCTTAAAGAAAAAAAGCAGTTAATAGATATATCTTTACCTGAATATATAACAAAGCTGCGGGCTCCTGAAATTTTAAAAAAATCAATGGTATATTCACTGAAAGCGGGCGGCAAAAGGCTGCGGCCAATTCTTTTAATGGCTTCAATCGAAGCTTTGGGTCATGACGGTCAAAAAGGCATTGAAACAGCTTGTGCGCTTGAGATGATTCATACGTATTCTTTAATCCATGACGATTTGCCGGCCATGGATAATGATGACCTGCGGCGCGGGCAGCCGACAAACCACAAAGTCTATGGCGACGCTACGGCGATTTTGGCCGGTGACGCGTTACTTACCTATGCTTTTGAATGTATTGCGGGTATTGATCATCCGGATATTGATAATGATATGAAAATGGCTTTAATACAAAAATTGGCTAACGCTGCCGGACCGGAAGGAATGGTCGGCGGCCAGCAAGATGATTTAACAGCCGAAGGAAAATCATTAACAATACAAGAACTTCAAAGCATTCACTTACGAAAAACGGGAAGACTTTTATGTTTTGCTGTTGAAGCGGGCGCTATTCTTGGTCAAGCGAATGAACAACAAGCAGAAAACCTTTCTGACTTCGCCAAACATCTCGGTATTGCCTTTCAAATTAAAGATGATATATTGGATATTATTGGAGATGAAATCACGTTAGGTAAACCTGTTGGCAGTGATGTTACAAACAATAAAAATACTTATCCCAAACTGCTTACACTGGAAGGAGCAAAAGAAAAAATGAATAAGCATGCAGATGCCGCTCTTCATTATTTAAAGGCGGCAAATGTGGACTCATACCGCCTTCAGCAGTTAATGGGCTACGTATTAGACAGAAATCATTAAAGCTGATGTTCAAAAAGTCCGGGAAAATAGCTGTCGAGACTGTAAGGTAAAGTGCTCCTGCGCCGGCGTCTATTCAATGTAGTATCGCCAACTTCTCGTCGCAGCTCGCAGTAATTCGAGAAGAGTCGCTCGGTGCTCCTGCGCCGGCGTCTATTCAATGTAGTATCGCCAACTTCTCGTCGCAGCTCGCAGTAGTTCGAGAAGAGTCGCTCGGTGCTCCTGCGCCGCAGTATATTTACTGAAGTATCACTGCTTCTCGTCTCTTTTTGAACACGTACTTAAAACTCTTTTTGCAATTTTCATTAATAAATTATCACATTGAGTCTTATACTATAATATGTTATGATAGAGGCAGAATGTAAAGGTGGTGCAGTATTCTAGTCAGTCTTCCTGTTTTTGAAGGCGGGGCTAAAAATCCGCCAAAGGGCACATCGATGAAGTTCTTAGTATCGGCTTGGGGCGCCCAGCCTTGGGTCGATGCTGGGAGTAAAGAAAGTAGGGCGATCCACAAGGGCATGTGGGCGAAGACCCTGCTTTCGCGGAGGCTCACTTTTTCAACTGATAAAGTGGGAAAAACCTGATTGTTGGCCGAAGATTCGGTACGACAAACAGCGTAGCCTGCCTTGAGTGGAGTTTGAGGGGATTATGATTATTTAGGGGCACTGATCTGTTTGGCCGACGATCAGACCCAGCGTCATATGAAATCATCTCTGCAAAAGAGGCTAGGAAACAGTGTCGGCTGTTGAGGAAAACTCCTAGACTGTTCGCACCGCGACATTTGAGAAGGATTATAGTGCGGTCTAAGTGGCGATCCAGTTCAACGTTTGGCGACAGCGTTGGTAAGGCTTTAAAAGGAAACTGCCAGAGTGGCGACGCTCAGGTAGCTTTACGGGAAAACCTACTGGACCTAAAGCCGCAGCGTTTACTTCTCAAATGGCCACCTGCTCTTATTCTTTACATAGGGGATTAACATGAAGGTTGATATAAAGAAGTCTTTAAAATGGAGCATTAGTATAGCCGTTATCACATTCGTGTTAGCGGCTCTTTTTTCAATTGTTTCTAATACTTTGCTCAATGGCGTCAGCTGGGCTGTCGGCATGATTATTGTATTAATCATTGTCCTGATCGGTATATTTTTTGATATTATAGGGGTTGCGGCGACAGCTGCTCATGAAATCCCATTTCATGCTATGGCATCAGAGAAAGTCAAAGGGGCTAAGCAGGCCATTACAATTACCCGTAACGCCGACCGGGTTGCTAATTTCTGCAATGATGTGATTGGCGATATTTCCGGCATAGTAAGCGGAACGGCATCAGCTGTTGTTGTTATTGAGCTTATGGTTCAATTTGGAAAAGGTGAAGGGTCCGCCCTGCAAAACACGGTTTCAGTACTGCTGACTTCGGTCGTTTGTGCTCTTACAGTCGGTGGCAAGGCTTTTGGCAAATCATTTGCCATTAAGTATTCAACGAAAATTATTTTTCAAGTTGGCAGGGTGTTTTACTTTATCGAAGACCATTTCCATGTTAATTTATTAGGCAATGGGAAAAAGAAGAAAAAAACTGCCAATAGAAACGTCAAATAATAAGGTGATGATGACTCATGGAGCTAAATTGTATTAAGAATCCGAATGTTTTAAAGGGTATGGGTGTAAAAGAAATGGAGGCCCTAGCCGCCGATATCAGGCAGTTTTTAATTACAAAGCTGTCTGAGACGGGAGGACATATCGCCCCTAACTTAGGTGTAGTGGAGCTTACATTAGTTTTGCATAAACTGTTTGACAGCCCAAAAGACAAATTAATATGGGATGTTGGCCACCAATCATATGTTCATAAAATTTTAACAGGACGTTCAGAGCAATTTAATACGTTGCGTCAATATAAGGGTTTGTGCGGTTTCCCTAAGCGATCGGAAAGCGAACATGATGTTTGGGAAACAGGCCACAGTTCAACATCATTGTCTGCGGCAATGGGCATGGCTGCTGCAAGGGATATTAAAGGAACGAATGAACAAATTGTCCCTATTATCGGGGATGGTGCACTGACAGGCGGTATGGCCTTGGAAGCTCTTAATCATATTGGTCATGAACAGACAAATATGATTATTATTTTAAATGATAATGAGATGTCGATCGCACCAAATGTCGGTGCTATGCATAATATGCTTGGCCGGCTCAGAACTGCGGGCAAATATAAGAAAGTCAAAGATGATCTCGAGTATTTAATGAAGAAGATTCCGGCATTTGGCGGGAAAATTGCCGGTGCTGCCGAACGTGTGAAAGATACAGTCAAATATATGCTTGTTTCCGGTGTCTTTTTTGAGGAACTTGGTATTACTTATTTAGGTCCTGTTGACGGCCATAACATGAACAATCTAATTGAGAATATCAACTATGCCAAAAAGACTAAAGGACCGGTGCTTGTTCATGTTCTTACGCAAAAAGGAAAAGGCTATAAACCGGCTGAATTAGATGTTTCAGGGGAATGGCACGGGACCGGACCGTATAAAATTGAATCGGGAGACTTTATCAAACCGGTTAATGCGCCTCCGGGATACAGCAAAGTAGTAAGTGAAACGCTCAGAAAACTGGCCCGTGTGGATGAACGTATTGTTGTTATTACACCGGCGATGGTTGTTGGCTCTAAATTAGAGGGTTTTGCAAATGAATTTCCGAAAAGATTCTTTGACGTCGGAATAGCCGAACAGCATGCGACAACGATGGCGGCCGGCTTGGCAACTCAAGGGATGAAACCGGTTGTTTCTATTTATTCAACATTTATGCAACGGGCATATGACCAAATCGTCCATGATGTGTGCAGACAAAATCTTAATGTTGTTTTTTCTGTCGACCGTTCCGGATTAGTCGGTGCGGACGGAGAGACACATCAAGGCGTTTTTGATGTAGCATTTCTCAGAAGTCTGCCAAATATGGTGATTGCTATGGGTAAAGACGAAAATGAATGTCAGCACCTTGTCAATACAGCTTTAAAATATGATAATGGCCCTATTGCTGTCAGATGTCCCCGGGGCAACGGCATCGGAATCAATATGGACAAAGAATTAAAAGAACTGCCGATTGGCCGTTGGGAAATCTTAAAAGAAGGTAAAGATATTGCTATCCTTTCTTTTGGTCCAATGCTTCAGACAGTTATGGAAGCAGCAAAACAATTGCAATCGGAAGGTATATCTGTTTCGGTGGTTAATGCCCGATTCATTAAACCTCTGGATGATGACATGTTAAGAAAAATAGCCGAGCTTCACATGCCTGTATTAACGGTTGAAGAAAGTGTGCTGCAAGGCGGCTTTGGCAGTGCCGTATTAGAATTTTTCCATGATGAAGGCTATCATGATATGGTGATTGACCGTATGGGTATTCCTGACCGCTTCATTGAGCATGGGAATGTCAAAGACCTGCTTAATGAAATCGGATTAACGTCTGAACAAATTTATCACCATGCAAAAAAATTAATTCCTACTCATCGTCAGAGGGCCTGATCATGAAGGAAAGAATCGATGTTATGCTTGTAAAGCAAGGGTTTTTTGATTCAAGGGAGAAAGCGCAAAAAGCAATTATGGCAGGCTTAGTTTTTTCCAAGCAGCAAAGAATTGATAAACCGGGTACAAAAATAGACAGTGATGCAGAAATAGAAGTCAAAGGAAATCCGCTGCCTTATGTAGGCCGCGGAGGCTTAAAACTTGAAAAAGCATTAAAGGTTTTTAACTTTACGGTTGAAAATAAAATCATGTTGGACATCGGTTCATCGACAGGCGGGTTTACTGATTGCGCCCTGCAAAATGGTGCAAAGCTCGTCTATGCCTTAGATGTTGGATATAATCAGCTGGCTTGGAAGCTAAGGAGCGATGAGCGGGTTGTTGTAATGGAAAGAACGAATTTCCGCTACGCCAAACCTGAAGATTTCCAAGCTGGGCTCCCTGATGCCGCAACGATGGATGTTTCGTTTATCTCCATCAAAAAAATGCTGCCAGTGCTTTCAAATATTCTTATACCTAATGGACAAGCTGTTACTTTAATTAAACCTCAGTTTGAAGCTGGCAAGGAAGAGGTTGGCAAGAAAGGGATTGTCAGAAACCCTTCAACTCATTTTCAAGTCATTAGTGATATATTAGACTTTGCCGCATCCTTAGGTTATGAGATATTAGCGCTTGACTTTTCGCCAATAACCGGCGGTGACGGCAATATTGAGTTTTTAGCGCACCTTGAATGGAAAGGCGCAAGCGTTACCGGAAGAAATTTAGATGATAATACAATTCAACACGTTGTTGAAGCAGCGCATGCACAATTAAAAAAATAAGAAACTCGTCAGTTCAAGCTGACGGGTTTCTTTTTTTCTTGACGAAATCAGACGAATCGCGTAACAATAAAGTGAGAACAAAAATTCGGGCCAAAATCGGGAAAAGGAGCTTGGTCACTTTGTTATTAGAATGTCGAGTAGAAAACTTTGCGATTATAGAAAAACTAAATATTTCTTTTGAACAAGGATTAACCGTATTAACTGGTGAAACGGGCGCAGGAAAATCAATTATTATTGATGCAATCAGTCTGCTTGCCGGGGGAAGAGGTTCAGCCGAATATGTTCGCCACGGGGCAAAAAAAGCCGAAATTGAAGCGCTGTTTGAAATCAATGACTCACATCCTGTCATTGCAGTTTTGGAAGAAATAGGCATTGATTCTCCTGATCAAATGATTGTCATTCGCCGGCAAATTTCTGAAAATGGAAAAAGTGTATGCAGGATAAATGGGAAATTAGTGACTTTATCTAACTTAAAGGAAGTCGGACAAAGACTTGTTGATATCCACGGTCAACATGAACATCAAGAACTCATGCATCCTGAAAAACATATCGGCTTACTTGACCGTTTTGGCGGAGAACAATTAGAAGAACTCAAAACACAATACCAGGAATGCTACATAGAAACGCAAAATACCTATAAGCAAATTCAGAAATTCAGCAAAAATGAACAGCAGATTGCCCAGCGCATCGACCTTTTAAAATATCAAATTAAAGAAATTACTGATGCTGACCTTAAAGAAAATGAAGAAGATATCCTTTTAGAAGAAAGAAAACAATTGGTCAATTTTGAAAAATTATATCAATCATTGCAAATCAGTTATGAGTCATTATACGGCGAAAATAAAGGACTCGATTTTTTAAGACAAGCTGTTAATCATCTTGAGGCTATTCAGGATTTAGATGCTAATATTAAATCGATTTCAAATGCCGTTTCTAACAGCTTTTATATACTTGAAGAAAACGCCTTTGCGCTAAGGGAACATTTAGAGCAGATGGAATACCAGCCTGAACGGTTAAATATGATTGAAACCAGATTAAATGAGATAAGTTTATTAAAGAAAAAATATGGCCAAACTGTTAAAGATATTCTTGAGTATTTGAATGGTATCCAAAAAGAATATCAAGATTTAGCTAATCATGATCAAACAATTGACGAGCTTGAAAATAAACTTGTTAAACAACTTGCAATTCTTAAGGATAAGGGAACAAAGTTATCGAGTAAACGGCAAAAAATTGCAAGGGATCTTTCAAAAGCGATCAATCGTGAATTAAAAGATTTACATATGGCAAAAGCTCAATTTGATGTAAGAATAAAGACGCCGGAGCTGTTAGATCATTTTAAATCTTATCAATTTCAAGGGATTGATGAGGTCGAATTTTTAATTTCAACGAATCCGGGCGAGCCCTTAAAACCATTGGCTAAAATTGCTTCAGGCGGCGAAATGTCCAGGATTATGCTGGCGATTAAATCAAATTTTAAATCATTTATCGGCCTTACTTCAATCATATTTGATGAAGTGGATACCGGTGTCAGCGGAAGAGTCGCACAAGCTATGGCTGAAAAAATTTATCAATTATCAAATGCCTCACAAGTTTTTTGCATTACCCATTTGCCGCAAGTTGCCGCAATGGCTGATCAGCATCTTTATATATCTAAAAAAGTTGCTAATAACAGGACAGCGACTAAGGTGCAATCTTTAAATGACACTGATAAAATAGCGGAAATTGGCAGAATGATTTCAGGTGTTGAAATGACAGACCTTACAAAAAAGCATGCTGAAGAACTTTTGAAGTTGGCTCAGGAAATAAAATCATAACGATGAATCGCTATCCAACTATGGATAGCATTTTATTTACAACGCGTTATAAATATCTTCGGCAGAGGCAAACTTATAAATGCAACAAAAAAATTAAAAGGTTAATCAAAAAAAGGGTGTGGGTTAGGAGCGAGGAGAGTGACTCATGAAAAAGTCGGACTGGCTAAGGCGAATAACTGGTTTAGTCCTTCTTGGCTTTATTATAAGCCTGGGATTTCTTCAGCCTGTTAAAGAGTATTTAACGATACCTGATCATATTACGTTATTTCAAAATGAATCATCTGCACTTGCTGCAAAAATACCGCAGGCGTCTCACCTTAAAATACGGAATAAGACAGTCGCCGCAGGTTCTTCAGAAAATCATCAACTTTCTTTAAAGGGGAAATTAGCAGGAAAGACGGATATGCTTGTAACAGCGGGAAAAATGCCCGTCAAAAAGGTGGATGTGAAAGTGTTGCCCGATCTTCGCTTAATACCAGGCGGTGAATCCATTGGTGTTAAACTCAACACTTTAGGAGTACTCGTTGTTGGCTATCATTTAGTTGATACAGTTAATGGCCAAAAATCTCCTGGTGAAACAGCAGGGGTCGAAGTTGGGGATGTTATTACAGAGATTAACGGTAAAAAGATCAAAAGTATGTCAGATGTGAAACAATTGGTTAGTGACGCTAAGGATAACGAACCTTTAAAATTAAATATAATAAGACATAATCAAAAGCTTACAAAAGAATTAACACCATTAAAAGATAAAAACGATCATAAAGCGCAAATTGGCTTATATATCCGCGACTCTGCAGCCGGAATTGGAACATTAACTTTTTATGACCCTAAATCTGAAAAATACGGTGCATTAGGACATGTCATTTCAGATGTTGATACTAAGCAGCCGATTGTGGTCAGTGACGGACAAATTGTTAAATCAACCGTAACAGCTATTGATCGAGGGGAAAATGGCCAGCCTGGTGAAAAAATTGCTTCTTTTCCAGCCGATGAGAAACCGATAGGCAAAATTAATAAAAATACACCATTTGGCATATACGGCAGTTTAAATCAGAAGGTTAATAACGGTATAATAAATAAGCCGATGCCTATCGCATTATCTAATGAGGTGAAGGAAGGTCCTGCAAAAATTTTAACTGTTTTAGATGGAAGCAAGGTTCAGGCATTTAATATTAAAATATTGAGTTCTGTTCCGCAAAAATTCCCGGCAACAAAAGGATTGGTCATTAAAGTCACTGACAAGCGCCTGTTAAAGGCTACAGGCGGCATTGTTCAGGGGATGAGCGGCAGTCCAATTATACAGGATGGTAAAATTATTGGCGCTGTGACACATGTTTTTGTAAATGATCCAACATCGGGATACGGTGTTCATATCGAATGGATGCTTCAAGAAGCCGGTATTAATATTTACCAAAATAACCATGAAAGGAAGGCAGTGAGCTAAGGGAAAACTATGCTCCTCCCTTCTTTACATATTATTCGACAAAATAACAACTAAATAAATGTCAAATGACTAAAATGATCGAATTGGGGAGTATTTGAGTGAAAAAGCAAGAAAGTCATAATAAATAGTATTATATTCACAAAAAAATAAAAAAGGGAAAATATTATCTGTGTCGAAATCATATGATGTAGAACTATGATTTAGAGGAGGAACCTTTGTGGAGAAAATAAAAGTATGTTTGACAGATGATAATCAGGAACTTATAAAGCTCATTCAAGAATATTTAGAGAATCAAGAGGATATTGAAGTCGTAGGCACTGCATATAATGGACAGGAATGTCTTTCACTTATAAAAGAGGTACGACCTGATGTTCTTGTGTTAGATATTATCATGCCGCATCTTGACGGATTAGGTGTTCTCGAGCAAATAAGACAGGATGCCGATCTTCCGGAACCAAATGTCATTATGTTGACAGCATTCGGGCAGGAGGATGTCACAAAGAAAGCTGTAGATTTAGGCGCGTCATATTTTATATTAAAACCGTTTGATATGGAGAATTTAGTCAATAATATTCGTCAAGTAGCAGGAAAGCAAAGGACCCCTATACCTCAAGCAAAGCGAAATTCAGTCATTAATACCGCAAACAATAAGCCGCATAATCTTGATGCAAGCATAACAAGCATCATTCATGAAATTGGCGTTCCAGCTCATATTAAGGGATACATGTACCTACGTGAAGCGATTTCCATGGTTTATAATGACATTGAACTGCTCGGTTCGATTACGAAAGTGTTGTACCCTGATATAGCGAAAAAGTATAAAACAACCTCAAGCCGTGTAGAACGTGCGATCAGGCATGCTATTGAGGTGGCTTGGAGCCGCGGCAATATTGAATCAATATCTTCCCTTTTTGGATATACCGTATCCATGTCTAAAGCCAAGCCGACTAACAGTGAATTCATTGCAATGGTTGCCGACAAGCTAAGGATTGAGCATAAGGCAGGATGAAACAACGAAAAATTTAGCACTTATAAAACCTACTAATTATTTAAATTTATACTCAATATTCATTTCAAAACCTGGAAATTTTTATTTAATGACCAATGAAATTTTATGATTCGTTGGTCTTTTTATTTTGTATTAAAATTTTGTCATATTCCTCTAATAAAAAAGCCTTTGCCAAAAGTCCAAGCAATATAGTGAAAATATTTATAATATATGGTAACTGCCATTATAAAGGGAGGATATGAGTATGCCGTCAATTTTATTAAGCGGGGTAAAAATCAATACGCTTCAATCAGGGGGCGTTATTAATTCTGGAGATAGTTTGGCTTTGGTTCCTAAAACAGCCGTAAAAACGTTTAAAGGTTCAGGAGGAAACAGTACCGGCGATTTTCATCTTAGCAATAATTATTTTAGTGAAACAAATTCAATTGATTCAGACATAAATGACACAAACATTGCAGACATTTAAATGATATGCAGCCCATCGAATAGTCAAAATTAAAAATAAGAAGGGAAGATAAATGAATGCCGTCAATCATTTTAGGTCCTATAAAGATTACTGCCCAAGAATCGGGTGCTGTTTTTAACAATGGAGACGCTTTTTATATTTCGCCAAAAACGGCTGAAAAAGTTTTGTCCGGTTCGGGATCTTTTCCAACAGGTGATTTTCATTTGATTAATAATTTTAACAGTTCGACAAATACTTTTGACCCTGATGCAAATGACACAGATTTAGCTGCCACTTAGGCAATTCATTGACACCCATATATTATGCATTTTTATATAAAAGGTTACGGAACCTTTCTTTATATGTTAAGTGTTTTACCTGGCAACAAAGCCCGATTCCCTTTAAAGAATGAGAATCGGGTTCTCTGTTTTTATTTTGACAATTTAGGGGCAAAGCGTTTTTTTACAGCAATATAAAAAGATAAAACGAGAGAAAGCCAAGAAGTTCCGATAAAAAAGCCTCCAATAATATCAGTAGGATAATGGACGCCAAGGTAAATACGCGACCATCCAATTAAAATCACCATTAATAAAGCTGGGATCATACCAAGCCAAGTTTTTGATAATTGCCCGTTTTTAATAAGAATATAGATGACAAAAAATAATATCGCGCCATAAAAAAATACCGAATAAATCATATGCCCGCTTGGAAATGACCCGTCACTGGCGGGAACTAAGTGAATGTGATTCGGGCGCGGCCGATATAGCATATATTTTAAAAGGCTGCGGCAACAACGGGCACCAATGAATCCCAATAAAAAAGTTATTGCCGTAAAGTATTGCCTAAGAAAAAATAGAACAATGCTGATAATAATAGTCATAGTGAGGCAAAAATGGTAATCTCCAAGGTGGGTGATAACTAAAGCAAAGGATGTTTTAATATCGGTAATATGTCCTCTGGATAATTTTATGATTATTTGATCAATGTATTGAACATATTTACGATGGGTTTTTACCGACCATGCTGTAAAAAAAAACAAAATGATGTTAATGACAAATAGCCCTATCCATATTCTTGGCCTGTACACCACATCCTTCATAAGAATCCCCCTCGAGAATTTATAGAATTAATGATTTTATATGTTTTATTTAATTTCATAGCTTGTTTCATTCATATGACAACTTATAGGTAATCATTACAAAATGTTGGACATTAGGCAGGGGTGAATGAAGCAGCCTTTCTAAGCTTTAAATTCATAACAATGTCAAGAAAATGATTATTTTTTAAAGGAGATAACATGCTTAATCCTTGAATTGTCTGAATAAATGTAATAATATAATAAACATACCAACTAGTTAGTATAGTCAAACAAAAATGATCTTAAGCAGCAATCATAGTTTAAATGAAAACAGGAATTGGAAGCGCTAACAAAAATGCTTTTTTAAATTATAAAGTTTGGAGGGATAAGCATGCATGTAAAGCAATTATTTAATATAAGCGGAAAAACGGCAATTGTAACCGGAGGAGGCAGAGGGCTTGGCGAACAAATTGCGACCTCGCTTGCTGAAGCAGGTGCTAATGTCGTTGTTTGTTCACGTAAACTCGAGGCATGTGAAGAAGTTTGTCATAAATTAAAAGATATTGGTGTTGACTCACTTGCTTTTAAATGTGACGTTACAAATCCGGATGATATTAATCATGTTGTCCGACAAACGTCCGGCCATTTTGGAAAGATTGATATTCTGTTTAACAATAGCGGTGCTACGTGGGGAACACCAGCTGTTGATATGCCGCTTGATAAATGGCAAAAGGTTATGAATGTCAATGCAACCGGGACGTTTCTCATGTCGCAAACGGTTGGTAAAGTAATGATCGAGCATGGCGGGGGTAAAATTGTTAACATTGCTTCAACTGCAGGTCTTAACGGGGCAATGCCGGAATCCCTTGATGCAATTGGTTATAATACGAGCAAAGGAGCGGTTGTGACTTTTACTAAGGATCTTGCAGCCAAATGGGCAAGATATAACATTAATGTGAATGCTATTGCGCCAGGCTTTTTCCCTACCAAAATGACAAAGGGTGTACTGGAAAAGGCGGGTAAGGATATCTTGAAGCATGTTCCTTTAGGGAGATTTGGCTCGGATCACGATTTGAAGGGGGCGGCTTTATTTTTAGCTTCTCCGGCATCAGATTATGTAACTGGACATATATTAGTAGTCGATGGCGGCGGGAATGCAACATAGTTTAATGGTATGAATGTACATTCATTCACTTTTTTTATTGTAATAGCATCGTCTTAAAAGTAGGGGGGGTGAATTGGATATGGCCGATTTAAATACAATCCCGGTCCGTAAAGGTGAGGAGTTAGATATTGATCGATTAGAAGCTTTCTTACGGATTCATATTAGCGGCCTGCCGGATGGTTCACTTGAAATCAAGCAATTTTCAGCAGGTTTGTCTAATTTAACTTATGCACTTTCCATAGGCAATTGGGAAGCGGTTCTAAGACGGCCTCCCCTTGGTCCTGTTGCACCGAAAGCACACGATATGAAGCGTGAAAGCAATATTTTAAAAATGGTACACCCTGTTTTTCCGCTTGCCCCTAAGCCGCTGTTATTTTATAAAGAATGGGACATTGTCGGCAGTCCGTTCTTTATTATGGAAAGGCGGCACGGATTTGTATTAGATAAGGAAATACCTGCGGGATTAAATTTAACAAAGGAAGATTTCAGGAATATATCAGAAACAATGGTTGATACACTCGTCAAATTACATAATATTGATTTGAAAGAAGCGGGATTAGACGGTCTTGGGCACCCTGAAGGCTTCATGGATCGGCAGGTTAATGGCTGGATCAAAAGATATGAACGATCAAAGACCGATCAAATCGGCGGGGTTGACCAACTGACAAAATGGCTCGCTGATAATATTCCTGCTTCACCCTCTCCAACATTCATTCATTATGATTTCAAGCTGAATAATGCATTATTTTCGAAAGAGGAGCCGGGTAAATTAACGGGCATCTTTGATTGGGAAATGTCAACCATTGGTGATCCGCTTGCTGATCTGGGTGTCGCAATGAGTTATTGGACTGAGAAAGATGATCCCGATTTATTGAAATATGGACAAGGAACGCCATCTGTTACGGTACACCCCGGTTTTTACACCAGAAAAGCATTCATTGAATCTTATGCACGAAAAAGCGGGCGTGACGTTTCAAAGATTCATTTTTATTTAACATTTGCTTATTTTAAGCTTGCGGTTATTTGCCAGCAAATTTATTTTCGATGGAAAAAAGGCCAAACAGAGGACGAACGTTTCGCCAAGCTGGGGGAAACGGTTAACAGCTTGATCCAATATGCCCGAAGCCAAATAAGATAATCCCTGGTATCGATGTTTCAGGCTGGTTGGCCAACTGAATTTTAAATGATCAAAATGGGGGATAAATGTTATGAATTTTGAATACTCGGATCGTGTGCAAACATTGCAAACGAAACTAAATAAATTTATGGAAGATATTATTTATCCAAATGAGAAGGTTTATAAACAACAACTTCATTCGGGTGCCAGTCGTTGGAAAATTCCGCCCGTTATGGAGGAGATGAAAGCAGAGGCAAAGGAACATGGCCTATGGAATTTGTTTTTGCCCGAAAGTGAATACGGTGCCGGTCTGTCAAATCTTGAGTACGCACCGCTCTGCGAAATTATGGGACGTTCGCCCATTGCTCCCGAGGTATTTAATTGCTCAGCTCCGGATACAGGGAATATGGAAGTGCTGGTACGATACGGAACAGAAGTTCAAAAAGAAAAATGGCTGAAACCATTGCTTAATGGAGAAATCCGTTCTTGCTTTAGTATGACCGAGCCTCAGATCGCTTCATCTGATGCAACTAATATTGAAGGAAGGATTGAACGTGACGGTGACTTTTATGTGATTAATGCCCGGAAATGGTGGTCTTCCGGTGCAGGTGACCCGCGGTGCAAAATTTCAATTTTTATGGGGAAAACCGATCCTTCTGCGCCCAGGCATGAACAGCAGTCAATGATCCTTGTCCCTATGGATACACCAGGAGTAAAAGTCTTACGGACATTGCCGGTGTTTGGCTATGACGATGCGCCGCATGGACATGCCGAAATTGAGTTTGAAAATGTTCGTGTTCCTGCTTCAAATATGATCTGGGAAGAAGGAAAGGGATTTGCTATTTCACAAGGGCGGTTAGGTCCGGGAAGGATTCACCATTGCATGAGATTGATTGGTGCGGCGGAACGGGCACTTGAGTTGATGTGCAAACGTGTCAAAGAACGTGTTGCGTTCGGTAAACCGCTTGCAGATCAAGGGGTTATTCGTGAACATATTGCTGAGTCAAGGATCGATATTGAACAGGCACGTCTGTTAACTTTAAAAGCGGCCTATATGATGGATACTGTCGGAAACAAAGAAGCAAAAGGTGAAATTGCAATGATCAAGGTTGTCGCACCAAACATGGCGCTTCGTGTCATTGACCGGGCCATCCAAGCTCACGGGGGCGGCGGGGTAAGTGATGATTTTCCGCTTGCATCAAGCTGGGCGAATGCAAGAACATTACGATTAGCGGATGGTCCTGACGAAGTGCACCGAAATGCTATTGCAAAACTTGAATTAAAGAAATATCAAAGTGAAGTTGTTCCAAACTAGTCATAATCGAGGGGCGGGATTTATAATGGGTAATGAACACTTATTAATAAACATTGAAAACAATATCATGTCACTAACGTTAAATCGGCCCGACAGCTTAAACGCATTCAGTCCAGAAATGGTAAACGGGCTAAAGGAAGCAATTAAGAAAGCAAAATACGATGATGAAATACGCGTAGTGACCATTTCAGGGAGCGGCCGTTCATTCTGTGCCGGCGGTGATGTCAAAGGCATGGGAGAAGCTTCACCAATGGAGACTTACGAGCATCTTGGACAACTTAACGAACTGATCATTCAAATGACAGATCTTGAAAAACCGATTGTTGCTGTCATTCATGGCTATGCGGCAGGAGTCGGGGTATGTTTGGCAATGGCGTGCGACCAAATCGTTGCGGCTGAAAACAGCAAGTTCGTGTTAAGTTTTTCTAATGTCGGTTTAATATCCGATGGCGGCGGCTTATTCTTTTTACCGCGAACATTGGGGCTGCTCAGGGCAAAAGAATTATTATTTAATGCGGAACCAATCGATGCGGCCAAAGCTGAACAGTGGGGGATGGTCAATCGGATTTATCCGGCTGATCAATTACAAGAACAGGCTTTTGCCTACGCCCAAAAGCTGGCGAAAGGTCCAAGCCGGGCTTACGGTTTTATCAAGAAAATCGCTAACCGTTCCTTAACAGCTGACTTAAAAGAAATTCTCGAGGTCGAACAGACGACACAAGGAATCGTAACATCATCTGCTGATCATAAAGAAGGAGTCGCAGCTTTCAGAGAAAAACGCCGGCCAAACTTTATACGTTAAGAAAGTATCAATTGGCAACGGCAGATGACAATTCGACGCAGTGGCCAATTTAGGTTTTAAGTATAAGCGCAACTAAGCCTCTGTCAGCGCCTTCGGCTTGCCAGTCGGCAAGTTTTCTTTACAGGAAAATAAGCTTAAATCAATTAGGAGTGAGGATATGGAATTTATAACAGAAATCAAAGTAAGATTTGGAGAAACAGATTTGCTCGGCCACGTTAACAATGTGAGCTATTTTTCTTATCTTGAACAGGCAAGGATTGAATTTTTTAAAGAACTTACACCATATTCAAAAACAAAAGATTGGTCATATATATTGGCCTCTGTTAAGTGTGATTTTCTGGCACAGGCTTATTTTGATCAACATCTTAAAGTTATCACCGAGGTTTCCCGCATAGGCAACAAAAGTTTTGATCTGTATCAGCCTATTTACGATACCGAAACGGGGAAGAAGATTGCAGAAGGAAATTCAACAATTGTTTACTTTGACTTTACAGAGCAAAAAAGCAAACAGATTCCAGATAATGTCAGGTTAAAACTAGAAAACTATGAAGTGAGTCTTAATCGATAGGATTGATAAAATCGTTGGTAAAAAAACAGATAACAAGGAGGAATTGCATAATGAAACGTTTTGAGGGAAGAGTCGCATTTATTACTGGGGCAAGCAAAGGCATTGGCAAAGGCGTTGCAACGAAATTTGCGGAAGAAGGCGCCAAGCTTTGTATGATCGATGTTGATGAACTAGCTTTGGCAAAGACCGCTTCTGAACTTAAAGAAAAAGGATTTGATGTTTTGCATCAGGTTGCAGACGTATCTAACCGGGAGCAAGTAGAAGATTTTGTTGAAGCCGCGGCAAAAGAGTATGGAAAGATCGATATTCTTGTCAATAATGCGGGGGTTATCCGTGATAACCTATTGTTTAAAATGGAGGACTCCGATTGGGATATGGTGATGAACGTCCACTTGAAAGGCTCATTCAACTGTGCAAGGGCTGTGCAAAAATATATGGTAGAAAACAAGTACGGAAGAATTATAAATACATCTTCAACGTCAGCGCTTGGAAACCGAGGTCAAGCAAATTATTCTACAGCCAAAGCCGGTCTTCAAGGCTTTACAAAAACGCTGGCCATTGAACTCGGTAAATACGGCATTACAACAAATGCTGTTGCTCCCGGGTTTATTGAAACCGATATGACAAAAGCAACAGCTGAACGAATTGGTATTCCTTTTGAAGATATGGTCAAGCACAGTGTCAGCCAAATTCCAGTCGGCCGCAGCGGAAAACCGGAGGACATTGCCAATGCTGTTCTGTTTTTTGCAATGGAAGAGTCATCTTTTGTCAACGGTCAAGTGCTGTATGTAGCAGGCGGACCGAAAGCTTAAGCTTTTCCTGAAATGAAAATGATAGATGGAGAGGTGAAGAGAATGTTTGAACAATTGATCGGTAAGCGTTCAAAAAAAGTTTCTAACGTTGTAGAAAGAGGCGCTGTCAAGAAATTTGCGGAGGCTATAGGCGATCCCCATCCGATTTATATAGACGAGTATTACGCCGGGAAAACGAGATATAAAAGAAACATTGCGCCTCCAACTTTCCCAAGAGTGTTGGAGTACGGTACGATTCCAGGTTTGGAGTTGCCAAAAGCCGGTTTAATTCACGGCGAACAGTATTATGAATATCGCCGCCCTCTCTTTGTTGGCGAAACACTGTACTGTTATTCAGAAATAGAAAGCTATTACGAAAAACAGGGCAGCAATGGGAAATTAGGTTTTTTAGTCGTTAAAAACGTTGGCGAGGATGAGCTGGAAAGCGAAGTGTTTGCGTCTAAGCAAGTCGTTGTCATTACTGAAGCCGTAAGAAAGGAGATAGTACTATGACAAATCTTGCGAAACTTCAGCCTGGCGATACATTGGCAGAAGTACAGCTTGCCCCGGTGTCAAGGCTTGACTTAATCAAATATGCCGGCGCTTCCGGTGACTTTAATCCCATTCATACGATCGACGCTGAAGCAGAAAAAGCCGGGCTTCCCGGTATTATTGCTCATGGGATGTGGACAATGGGCAACTTAAGCAAACTCTTTACACCATACCATGAGGAAGGCTTTATTCAAGAATTTACTACCCGCTTTGCCGGCATGGTATTCTTGGACGATGTCATCACGTTAAAAGCTGAACTGACTGAAAAGAGGGAAGATTGTTCATTGTTTGATGCCTTTGCCGAAAAACAAGACGGTACACGTGTTATCAAAGGCAAGGTCAAATTTTACTTATATAATGATGAAGAATATGGTTTTTCATAAAAATGCGGGGGTCTTTTATATGCTTGACGATCTAGGGATTATACCGGTTAAAATTGATCTTCCTTTTCGCCTTAATCATGTTAACTGTTTTCTTGCTGAAGGAAGCGGCGGCTGGACAGTTATTGATACCGGATTGCATAATAAAAAAACAGCAGAATTGTGGGATGAACAACTCAAAGGAAAACGAGTGACTGATATTATAATTACCCATTATCATCCTGACCACTACGGTTATGCCGGCGGCTTACAAAGGAAGACGGGAGCACAAGTTTCAATGTCGGAAATCGATGCCAGAGACGGCAGTGCCTCGTGGGAGAAAGGCTCGATTAGAAATATCCAAGAAAACTATGCTTTATGCGGTATACCGTATGAAACAGCACAACAAATGATTGGAAATACTCAAGGTTTTTATAAAAGTATCACACCTTATCCTGAAGTTAATCATTACTTGCAGGAAGGAGAAAAGATTCCTTTTGGTTTATTTGAGTATGAAGTGATTTTTACGCCGGGTCATTCTGACGGGCTCGTCACTTTTTATAATAAAGACAAAAATGTCTTGCTTTCAACGGACCATATCCTTCCGAAAATCACGCCAAACATTGCTTACTGGTTTCATGGAGACGAGAATCCGCTCGCTTCCTATTTAAATTCCTTAAAAAAAGTAAGGAAACTTAACGCAGACTTTGTCATTCCATCGCATGGTCAGCCGTTTTACGGTGCAAACGATCGAATTGATAAGATTATACAGCACCATGATGCCCGGCTTGAAAAAACGCTTGATTGTATTAAAAATGGAGCAACAATTTTTGAAGCTTGCCAAGGGTTGTTTAGAAGAGATCTCAACATACATGAAACCCGATTTGCATTAGGAGAAACATTAGCGCATTTGGAATATTTACGCTATGACAAGCAATGCCAACGGGAAATACTTAGTGGCAAATGGTGGTATTTTTTATAACTTTTTAAAGGGAAATTGCGGCTTTTCAAAACTGCAGTTGGGTCTTTCATAGAATTACTGCCTTTGATACCGATGTAAATATCCCAAACTTGCAAAAAAATCCTTGCTTTTACAGCGAGGGTTTTTTATTATATTAATATATTAGCGAACTAAAGTAATAGACTTAACTTCGATAAAACAACATATATTGAAAGGAGCATTGTCATGAATATAGAAAAACGCAGTATCGATTTTATACCGGAGGAAGAAAGACATGGCCGCGCCGGCAGCCTGTTTACAATTTGGTTCGGCGGTAATATGCAAGTCACGACGCTTGTTGCCGGGGCATTGTCAGTTGTTTCTGGTTTGAATCTTTTTTGGAGCATTATAGCTATTGTTTTAGGCAATCTGGTCGGAGCGGTTTTTATGGCTTCACACTCTGCGCAAGGACCAAAATTAGGGATTCCGCAGATGATTCAAAGCCGTGCCCAATTTGGCATAATAGGTGCGGTCATCCCGCTTATTGTCGCCATCTTTATGTATATCGGCTTTTTTGCCAGCAGTAATGTCCTTGGCGCACAGGCGATCAGCAGTTCATTTTCAATTCCGCTTTCTTTATCAATCGTTATTATGGGTATTTTAGCTTTTATTGTCGCTGTTTTTGGTTACGATTTAATCCATGCTATGGAGCGGTATTTTTCAATCTTATTTGCGATTGTGTTTCTGATAGTTACAATAATAGCCTTCAAGTTTTCTTTACCGGCAGGCAGCTGGTCTTTGTCTCAATTTAATTTTAAGGCTTTCATGTTAACTGTTACTGTTACAGCCACCTGGCAAATCGCTTATGCTCCTTATGTGGCCGATTACTCAAGGTATCTTCCAAGCAAAACATCTTTGAAAAAAACGTTCTGGTATACTTATGCGGGTACGACGATAGGAACGATATGGATGATGATTTTGGGATGTGTTTTAACGCTTGCTATCCCGAAATTCTTAGATAACTCAAGTGCAGGGCTGGCAAAACTCTTTGGTCCGAATTTTGCTTTTATTATCTATATTGTGGTCATTCTTGGGATTCTTGCTGCTTGTGTGTTTAATCTATATGGTGCTTTTATGTCGATTACGACGACTTTGGAACCTTTTATTAAATTAAAGGTAACCGCAAAGAATAGATTTTGGCTCGTGTTTGTCAGTGCAGTCATTGGTGTTGCCTTGGCTCTATGGGGATATGGCGGATTTCTTAATCACTTTGAAGACTTAATCTCCTTTTTATCGTATTTCTTGGTTCCTTGGACAGCAATCAATCTTATCGATTATTATTTTTTACGGAAAGGCGATTATGATATACAAGATATCTTTAATATTAATGGCCGGTATGGTGCCCTTAATTGGGTCACGATTATTTCTTATTTAATCGCTGTACTTATTGAAATACCTTTTATGAAAACGTCAGTTTATACCGGGCCAATAGCAACCTTTTTCGGCGGCGTAGATGTATCTTGGGTCGTCGGATTAATAATACCTGTGATTCTTTATTATTACCCTTCAAAGAAGAAAATGAGTTTATCAACATATAATGAGAGGCTTGAAAGTAATAAATCACTGTAATTATATGAGCACCCTGCTGAATGGCAGGGTGTTGTTTTGTGTTTTGAAGGTTATATTATATAGGTAAACTTCATTTATTATTTGCCCATCGTAAAATTTTAAAGTTTCCCACAAGAATCAATAGGCAAACGGGGTAACAAAGCGCGGAATACCAAAGGTGCCAGCCATTGTAATAGTAGGTTGATGTATGTAATACAGTCCATTCGTAGATTATCGAAAATATTGTCCACCAAAATATATAAATCAATTTAGTTAAGAGCGTTTGATAAAAGGGGAAAAAGTTTAGAAACAGGGTGCTTATTGCGGGATAAATCCCAAAAGTAAACAGTAATGATTTATAATCAACACCGTGACTAAAATATCCATAAAAATCGTATTTAACATCAAGAAACATATCTGCAATAAAATGAAAAAAGGCGGCAAACCAGCTGGTGGCATATATTTCACCTAACGTTATTCGTTTAGGCATTAGGATAACCGCTAAATTGAAAACAACGATGGATACAATTAAAAAAGCCAATCAGATTACTCCCCTTTCTTACCATTTGTTATCCCCTTTTACATGACTTTTATTAAACAACTCCCACCTAGCGGCGTTTGAGGAGGGGATTCTAGTTAAAGAAACCTAGAACCCCCTCCGTTCAACAAGAGGGTACAACCATACCTATTTTCCGACGTATTCATATTCCTTGCGAATGACCTACTTTTGTCTCCTGTCAATGTAAAAGTATATAAAGGCCTTCAAGAAGCAGCAACAAGTAAAAGAAGTTTTCCTAGGGTGTGCGGAAAATAGGGATAACTGGCAACTGGCCAAGTTCTAAATTATTTGGGTTTTAACTGGCCGCTGCTTATGGACAGTATGAGCATAATCTCTTTTCTAAACCTTCTAAGACTTCTTCGGGCACTTCCTTGAGCTTGATATCCCCACCTAGGAAAAGCAGCCAATTTGTCATTTCGGTCATTTCTTCGGGATTGTTAACATTGATAAAAGTCCTTAGAATGGCTGTGGTTTGGTAAGGATTCGTATAGGAAATTGAAACTTTTAAAGGATGGTATTTTTTGAACTGAGCAATCGCTTTTGGACCAAGTTCAAGGACAAGGTTGATTACTTCTTCCTGCTTACTTATTTTTTCTAAAATCTTTTTCTTACTTAATCTTTTTTTCGTCGGGTAGGGTTTGATATCGGTGAGATGATCGACAGGAAAAACTTGCTTCTTTTCTTCCTTTAAGTCAAATCCTTCAATCAGCCAAACGCTTTTTTCTTGATATAGGTGCAAGAGAAAAATTGGATAAGTCTTGATGACTTTCTCTTCTTTGATGGTAATCAATAAATAGCTATCCAAAAGAAGGATTTGAATAAGTTTTTCTAACATCGGATGGGGGAGGTCTGAAAGCTCAAGCAGGTCGGGATTATTGGGATTGGTCCCTTCAAAAAGCAAGATTTGATTTAAAAGAACAAGGTCATCTTGCTGGTTTGCTGAGATGAGGCCTAGTAATTTTTCAGCTAAAGAATGACGACTCTTTAGATAGGGGAGTTGTTGATTTCTTGTAGCCATAAAGGCAATAAAAAGGGCTTTGACCTCATTATCAGTAAAGCGAACAACAGGCAGGACAGAGTTGTTCATGACAAAATAACCCCCATCCCTTCCAACTTCAGCAACAAGCGGCATTCCCATGGCTTCAATTTCTCTGATATCTCTAATAGCTGTTGAACGAGAGATGTTAAATTCTCGCATGATTTCAGAAATTGTAAAATGGGAGCGGTTGTTGATATACCGCATGATGGTATTAATCCGTTCAACTTTTTTCATCGGAACCCCCCCTAAACAGTATCATTTTTTGACATGATTTAAAGTTATCATATACCTATCAAGTGATGAAGACAAATCATTTGAAAAATTTTAAAAAAGGAAGGTTTTGAATATGGCAAATTATACTTTAGAAGAAAAAGACAGCTTTACTGTTTTAGGGCTTGGAACTGAGCTTAAGAGCGATTACACAGACTATGCTGGCATAAACAAGGAAAAGTCAGACTTTTGGGAGTCCGTCAAAGAAGATGGAAGGCTTGACACTTTAAAAGCCATGGCAGCAAATGACTACGTCTTTGCCGTGAATGAAGCGGTGAATAACAAGATGATGCATTATGCTGGCGTCATGATAGAGGCATCAGCACCAGCACCGGAAGAAGCCAGAGTTATCCAATTTCCTAAGGGGGAATACCTCGTTGTTAAAGGTGAAGGGAGGACGGCTGATGAATTGAATAATAAGCTTTCTGGACTTGCCTTTGGTCAATTCTTGCCAGAGGTAAAGGATTATGCCTATGTTGGCGGGCCAAATGCAACGGTAGAAATAGAGCAGAAAAACGGCTTAGTTTTTGGTGAAATGTGGATCCCTGTTGTTAGGAAATAAAGAGATGAATGGAGGGATGGAAATGTCATATATCGTCGACTTTAAAAATGTGTCTGCGGTTGGTTTAGAGTCTTCACCTGTAGCAGAAGCGCTTGCTGGTTTACGAGCTAATGAAGCCCGTTACTTTATGAACAAATACAAGCATGAATTTACGGTTGTACCGGCTGGCGAAAGCCAGGAGACCCTTGATTATGTGAACGGAATTTTGAAAGAAGAACGTGATATTGAGTTTGCGGCCAAACCTTTAGAAACGTCGCGTTTTCAAGTGGAAAATATCAAAATGGCCTATGTCTTTTATGAGGATGGTCTTTCGGTCAACGTTATGTATACAGTTGATAACCCTAAGAAGCGGGCCGTTGGTTTTAAGCTTTCTGAGGGGATGGAAGTACCAAAGGAGTTAGAAGGGAAATTTAAGTTTGCTAGGCAGAAGTCCAAACTAGCTGGAACAATTAGAGGTTCGTTTTTTGTAATTAAAAGAGAATATTAGAAGTTAAAAGCACAAGTGGAGGAGTCCAGCCATTTTTTGTATTTGCTCATCCATAAACGGGCGTTATTAGAACAATCATTTTTTATCAACGGTCCAGCTATATGATTCTATAATTTAGTTAAATGATTTTCTAACTTTCTAGATAATATATTTTTCCACATCGTTATAAGAACAAAGAACCGATTCACCTTATTGAGAATTCGAAATAAAGACACAAAGCTTTGAAAAAGGGGCACAGCAGGAAAATATGCTAAACGTTGTAAATCCGCATTTTCCTGACGCTGCCCCTATATATTTTTGGCTCCTTAGTGCAAAAAAAAACAACCGGGAAAAGTTTCCCGGTATAAAAAAATCGGGACGAATCCGGATTAAATGAAAATGTTGTCCTTTTTTATTACCGTTCCCAAAACGCTGGCGGATCAATCCCAAGTAACCGTAAGTAAATAAAACCTTGGCCCCGATGATGGATTTCATTTTCCAACGCATAATGCAGACGTTCGAAATGACTCATTTCGCCGCCAAAAAAGGGATCTTTTTCTACGGTTTGCAACCGCTCCTCAGTGATTTTCGGCCACCATTTTTGCACATCATCCTTTGTTTTATGACAACCGTGTGAACTACATCGCCATTAAAATGGCGAGCTTCTCGTTTCATCGAGACAGCAACCCGTCTCTCCACGAAGGCATATCCCATGCCAAAAGAATTTTTTCAAGAAGCGGTTTCCAATTGGTCTTTTGCCCTTTGTAGAATATTTCTTGCAGCGTTAACATCCCGATGTTCGGTGTATCTGCAATTCAAGCAACGATGCGTACGCTCATTTAGAGATTTGGGAACGATCTGATGACAATTGGAACATTCTTGACTTGTATTTTGAGGATTTACTTGAATGACACGCTTACCAGCTTCCTCCGCTTTGTAAGTTGTGTATTGAATAAGTAAACGCCATGCCGCGTCCAAAATGTGTTTAGACAATTGACGGTTTTTCACCATACCTTGAATGTCTAAGGCTTCAAAGGCAATGAGATCGTATTGATCGACAAGTTGACGACTGACTTTATGTGCTCGGTCGTTTCTGCGGTTTGTCAATTGTTCATAAACCTTCGACAATTGCAGCCTGGCTTTATGCCACCGATAGGAACCTTTCTTACGACGGGAAAGTCCCTTGTTCCAATAACGGATTTTCCGTTCCGATTGTTTAAGGTAACGATGATTATCGAAAAACTTTCCGTCGGAGGTTATCGCAAGATGAGCAACACCAAGATCGACACCAACTTCTTTACCTGTTGATCGCATCTCTGCTTCGACCTCGCATGAGAAACAGGCATACCATTTATTGTTTTTACGGCGAATGGTACAAGTTTTGATTCTTCCTTTGATTTGACGGTGGCACTTGATTCGCACATCACCAATCTTAGAGAGCTTGAGAAACTTCCCATTCAAGGAGAAACCGCTTTGGGGATAAGTGAAACTATCATAACGGTTTCTCCCTTGAAACCTTGGAAAACCAGCTTTTTGATTCGTCTCTAACCGTCTGAAAAAGGCTTGGAATGCATGATTTAGTCGCTTGACAACGTCTTGCAATACTTGAGACTGAACCTGCTTGTATTCAGGGATTTCCAGCTTCAACAAAGGCAATTCCTTTTTCTGCTCATAATAATTAACAGAAACATGACGCTTTTTGTAGGCAAAAATTCGTTGTTCAAGCAAGACGTTATATAATTGGCGGCACATCGTTAATGTCCAATCCATTTTATCCGCTTGTTGTTTGCTCGGTTCCAACTTAAACTTATAAGTTTTTTTCATTATTGCCTCAACCCTTTTTTGATTGATTAGCAATATATTTTCGGATGGTTTCTTCTGAAATAGAGCCAATCGTTTCGATGTAATAACTACTATTCCAGAGCCTTCCATTCCATAGATATTGCTTGATATGAGGAAATTCCAAGATTAACTTACGAGCAGAAATGCCTTTTAACATTTTTACTATGTACGATGGTGCCACCTTTGGGTGAGCGGAAGCAAACACATGAACATGGTCAAGTTCCCCAACTTCCATCATATGAACAATAAAACCTTTTTCTTTAGCTATGTCTTGAAACAGAGCTTCAAGCTTTTTTCAATGGTTTCATTCAACACCTTACGACGATACTTTACCGACCAAACGATATGATAATTGACATTGTAAACACATGTTCTTGCATGGATGAGGTTATTTTTCTTCATACATATAGTATAACGTTTTATAGATATGAATTCTATTTTATAAGGATTAAATAAACTACATGTGGTCTGGTTTTATTTAAAGATGGCGGTGATTCATCTCTCCATATAAAATGAGGAGGATTCTCACCGCTTGTCCTAAAATCATTTTTGAGAATGGTCGCAGCGGATCGACCGGTGAAAAGGTGAATAACTATCTTCAGGGAAAGCCTCAATTGTTCGAATGGTTAATCGACGATTACCATCCAAAATTCGCGGAATTGTTCCAATGTCATGACCATTATTCTAGGGCTGCGGGAAAGATTCCTCTTTCTGGTCTCATAAGACATTGTTAGGAAATTGGGTGAAAAATTTAACGATGCTAATTTAAGTCTTCTATAAGTCTTCTTAGAAGTAAAAAAATAATCACCTGAAAATGGAGATTGGTTTCTTTATTTAACATTTGCCATCCATTATTTTTAATTAAAATCAATTTCTTTTAAAGACAATAACAAACTATTATGAATATGTAATAATGATTCGATATCTTCTTTCGAAAATTTTTCTAATACAGTTGCTATAGTTTTATATGATGATGCATTTTTAATAGATTTTTGTGATATATCTTTTCCTTTAGCAGTTACTTTTAAATTTACTTCTCTTCGATTTTCTGTTGATTGCTCTCTTTCAACTAGTCCCAAACCAACTAATCCATCTACATTAACGCTTACAGTGCTTTTAGGAATATCAAGTTGTTCCGATACAGCTTTAAGGGTGCTTTTAGAATGGAAGCAAATCCAATTTAAAATATCCATTTGTTGGACGGTCAATCCTAAACTAGAAGCATTATTTTGCGTGAATTTTAAAATTGCTTTATTAAGCGATACAAAGGATTGAACAACTTCACCTGCTTGTTTTAAATCCTGATTGCTAAATTCCATAATAGATTCCTCTTTCTTTATTGGAATGTTCAATAATGAACAGTTCAATAATAAACAGTTCAATAATAAACAATAAACATAGAAAGTTCAATAGATATCAGTGTATTCTCCATAGATTCTTAGTTAACATAATGGCTTTTATAAGGGGTAGTACCAGCGAAGTTGTTACTACCCGCTACTTCTAGTAAATCGTTTTCAAAAGGTTCTATGGTTATAATTTAAGGAATAGTCTTACTCAAAGATTAGCTACTCGGATATTCACTAATAGGCATAAAATAAAAAGAAGATTATAATTGTTTTATAAGCGGCACAATCTTATAATTGTATGAAAAAAAGGAGCGTATTATGCCGATTAATTCTTTTGAAAACTATCCGATGAGCTGGAAGCCATCGATTGATAAAACTAAAAAGCCAATTTATCAAGTACTCGCAGGGCAATTGGAACAGGATATACTAGACGGAGTTTTATTACCTGGAACAAAACTTCCTCCACAAAGAGAACTGGCTGATTATTTAGATTTAAATCTGAGTACCATTTCAAAAGCTTTTAAAACGTGTGAGTTAAAGGGCTTGTTAAGTGCATCAGTTGGAAGCGGGACATTTGTATCGTATGATGCGTTATCGAATGCGTATTTACTTGAAGATACAAAGCCGAAGCTAATTGAAATGGGAGCGACACTTCCAGATAATGCTTCATACGAGCCGCTGCTGCTCCAACTAAAAAGTATGCTGCAAGAGACAGGTTATGAAAAATGGTTTGGTTATGGTCGGGCAGGTGAAAGCCTCTGGCAAAAGGATGCAGCTATAAAGCTAATCCGAAGAGGCGGATTTGAAACAACAGTAGATCACATTTTATTTGCAAATGGGGGTCAAAATGCGATTGCTGCTGCACTGGCGAGTCTTTGTAAGCCTGGAGATCGCATTGGTGCTGACCATCATACGTACCCTGGCTTAAAAACTATTGCAGCGATGCTTAGTGTGCAAATAGTACCGATAAAATCAGAAAACTATGAAATGAGTCCAACGTCTTTTGAATATGCGTGTAAAAATGAGAATATTAAAGGCATTTACTTGATCCCGGATTATCATAATCCGACAGCAAGCTGTATGTCTGTCGAGAATCGAAAAGCGATTGCAACAATTGCCAAAAAATATAATCAGTTCATTATTGAAGATGCAACATATCATCTACACAAAGAAAAACCACTTCCAGCAATCGCATCATTTGCACCAGAACAGGTCATCTATATTGCGAGTTTATCGAAATCAATAGCACCGGGGTTACGGCTTGCCTATATAGCAGTGCCTAGTCAATTCAAGGAGCCAATTTCAAAGGCACTTTATAATTTAAATATATCAGTGTCCCCGTTATTAGCGGAACTTGCGGCACGTACTATTGTATCGAATCAATTTGAAGTCTTAACCCGGGGTCATCGGGAACAAACAATTCGCAGAAATCAGGTCGTAAATCGATATTTGGCAGACTATACGTGTCTAGGTGTTGAAACAGGCATCTTTCGTTGGCTGCTATTACCAGGAAAGATGACAGGCGCTGAATTTGAAACGTTAGCTGCACAAAAGGGTGTACAAGTGTATGCGGCTGAACGTTTTGTAGTTGGAAATAGTTGTCCAGAAAGGGCTGTAAGGCTTTCTGTCTGTGCAACGGAAACGCTTGAAGAGCTTGAGCGAGGATTGATGATCCTTAAACGTTTACTAAACGATTTTACCTGATATTATTCCCATACAATTATAATATTGTACGCCATACAATTATGATATTGTATGGCATTTTTGTGCGTGTTATGATGACTACAGAAAGTTTGTTCTGAAAAGTGCGTATTTACTGAAAATAATGGTTTTATCCGGATGCTGGAATATTTACCGGTTATTTAAACTTAATACAGTCGTACAAAATACAGAAGGTGGGATAAGATGATGTATAATTTTGACGAAATTATTGACAGAAGAAATACAAATGCAATGAGTACAGATGGTTTCCGTGACTATATATTTGGTGCCAATGATTCGATGACGTTTCCTTACAAAGATGATGATTTTATCAGAATGTGGGTTGCTGATATGGATTTTGCAACACCGAAGGTAATTATCGATGCGATCAAAGAACGTTTGGATAAAAGGATATTTGGTTATACCCAGTATAAGATGAAAATGATGAAAGCTATACAAATTCCGTCTAAGGGAAAAAAGATGAAACTAGTAGAGATTCCGGTGCCCAGGGCGTCGCACTGTTCTGAATATTTCTGTGTGAATTTTTAAATTCAACTTCATTAATAAATGTGAAAATCAATTTGTTGGCGTTCTATAGCAATCATCTCTATATAAAAATTGTTTGCCATACAACTATAATATTGTATGGTTTTTTTGTGCATGTTAAAATATTTGAAATCTAGTTGGAGGATTATAGAAATTATATTATGTTACAAAAGGAAAGCTTATTTAGAAGAGACCAATATAAAAAGGAATACCCCCTTTCAAAAGTACATTTATACAACATAGACACAGTCAGAAGGAGGATAAAATATGAACAATCCTGTAATCATTGTTGGCGCGGGTTTAAGTGGCCTTCGTGCTGCGTCTTTACTTACCGCACAGGGCGTCAAATGTAGGGTTCTAGAGGCTAGAGATAGGATTGGCGGCAGGGTTTTGAGTACTTTTGATCCAAACCGACCTGACCTAGGCAAATTTGATCTTGGTCCGACGTGGTTTTGGCCACAGTATGAGAGCCATATTGCTAATCTTGTTAAAGAACTAAAATTAGAAACCTTCGAACAATATAAGAAAGGCGAAATACTTTTAGAACGATTCCAAATCAAGCCGCCAGAGCGCTGTGTGCTGAAAGAAAATTCTGATGAAAAATGGGTCCGATTGACTGGAGGTGTGCAGTCTCTTATCGATGCTCTAGCAGAGACTATTCCCTCGGAAATAGTTGAGCTAGAAACACGAGTTAAGAAAATTCATCTGAATGAAGCTGGTGATATCACGGTTGAAGCAGAGCTTTCTGATGGAAAGATGAAAAAATTCCCTGCAGATGCTGTTGTTTTGGCATTGCCACCTCGTCTTGTGGCGCATTACATTGAATTTTCGCCTTCCCTCCCTCCAAGTCTTATTACTGATATTGTAAAAAAACCTACGTGGATGGCGGGACAGGCCAAGGCAGTTGCAGTCTATGATCGTCCCTTCTGGAGAGAATTAGGACTTTCTGGATATGTATTGAGTGCCGTTGGTCCCTTGGAAGAAATATATGATGCCTCTCCTAATAAAGGCTCTGGTGCATTATTTGGTTTCTTCGGAATGCCTCCAGAAGCACGTAAAAAAATGGGTCAAGATAAAATTTTACAATTGGTTCTTAACCAGTTAGTTAAGCTCTTTGGAAGTGAAGCTAAAAATGTAAAGGCTATTTTTTATAAAGATTGGTCCAGCGATTCTGAAACAGCTGTTGAGGAAGATTTCAGTCCTCTTAAAAATTACCAGAGCTATGGGCAACCACCAGTAGAGGGTGTATGGGAAAAGAAAATTATTTTTGCTGGTACAGAGACGAATTCACAATATAGTGGACATCTTGAAGGTGCACTTCAGTCAGCTGAACAGGCAGTTTTTGAAATCATTAATTTAATTAACATTCCTTTATGACACGATATTTTCAATCGTATTTGAAAGCGAACAGAATTAGCAGCGACTCGATTTCGTGCTGTTCTGAATATTTCTGTGTGAATTTTTAACTCCAACTTCATTAATAAATGTGATAACCAATTTGTTGGCGTTCTATAGCAATCATCCTTATTTAAAAATTGTTTGCCATACAACTATAATATTGTATGGTTTTTTTACACATGTTAAAATATTTAAAATTTAACAAACAGAGTATGGCCTAATAAAAAGTCAACTGGAAAATCGGGTCATTTTAAAGTAAAATTAGTTATTTAGTTTTCGGAATAATCATTAAATGTAATCAATTACTAAAAATAAAAAAGGAATGATTATAAATGGAAAATAAATTTGCTGAGAGAGCTCATTTAGTAAAATCTTCTGAGACACGTGAAATATTAAAAGTAACAGAAAGACCAGAAGTCATCTCTTTTGCGGGAGGCCTGCCTGCTCCAGAGTTGTTTCCTGTAGAAGCTCTTAAGAATGTATGCAATGCTGTATTGAATGAAGAAGGTGAGGCTTCTCTTCAATATAGTACGACTGAAGGATATATTCCTTTAAGAGAAGCTATTTGTCAAAGGATGAAATTTATTGGGATCAACTCTACTATTGAAAATGTTCTCATTACATCAGGGTCCCAGCAAGCAATCGACCTTACTGGAAGGTTATTTATCAATGAGGGAGATGCTATTATTTGTGAAAGCCCAACCTATCTTGCGGCAATTAACGTATTCAAGTCATACAATGCCAAATTTGTTGAAGTAGCTATGGATAATGATGGAATGGTTATGGAAGAGCTTGAGAAAAAGCTGCAAGAGCATCCCAACGCAAAATTCATCTATACTATTCCAGATTTCCAAAACCCTACAGGCCGCACATTAAAGCTCGAAAGACGGAAGAGAATGATTGAGCTCGCCAATCAATATGATGTACTGATTGTAGAGGATAATCCCTATGGCGCTATTAGATTTTCCGGAGAGGCACTCCCGCCTGTGAAACATTTTGACACAGAGAGCAGGGTCATTTATATAAGTACCTTCTCTAAGATTTTTTCTCCCGGTCTTCGACTTGGATGGATTTGTGCAGGTGAATCTTTTATTAATAAGTATGTTTCTTTAAAGCAAACCGCAGACTTGCATACTGACAGCTTTGCTCAAAGAATTACAGCTAAGTATTTGGAACTTTACAATATCGAAGAGCACATTAATAAAATCAAAGCTGTTTACAAAGAAAGATGCACAGTTATGTTATCTAGTATCAAAGAATTTTTTCCCAAAAGTTTAAACTATAGTGTGCCAGAAGGCGGATTATTTATTTGGATTGAGCTACCTGAATCTGTTGATTCGGGGGAATTATTCACCAAATGTTTGGAAAGTAATGTTGCGTTTGTTCCAGGTACCCCATTCTTTCCGAATGGAACAAAGAAAAATACATGTCGTTTAAATTACTCAAATATGTCTAAGGATAAAATCATTGAAGGTATGAAGCGTATGGGAGAAGTTTTACATCGTGAATTGGAAAAAGAAACAGCGCTTTTATGATTCAGAGCCGACAGTCTGACCGAGGAAGACATCCAAAGAAACAAGGTCTTGGGCACCAATTTTATATGTTTTAAACATTTTCTTAAGTTGATGGCTATAGGGCCTCGCAAACATTTTGTCGAAATACCCACGCTAATACAATTTTTCATGAAAAACGTGATTTTTCAAAGCTAAGGAATAGCAATCTAAAGCCAATTGATTAAGGTTTTTCAAGGATATAAAGGAAGCAACGATTTCTTCCGTAAGAGATGAAAGGAGACATTAAATTGGGGCATCGGGAGAAAATTTATTTTGGTTGGTATATCGTTATAACTGCTTCGATCATTACCCTTCTCACCAACGGGTTGCGATTGGGAATCGGCCCCTTGGAAAAGCCGATTATTTCGGACTTATCCATGTCACGGATAGAGTTTTCATCGATCATCGCGATTAGCATGATCGTTTACGGGTTTGGGATGCCTATTGCGGGAATGTTGTTAAAAAGATTCAGTATCCGTTCTATCTTATTAGCCGGAATGGTGTTGGCTTGCGGCGCGATCTTATGGACTGTTGTTTCAAATAATACGGTTTCTTTTTTGTTTTCGTTTGGAATCCTATTGTCTCTGGGGCTTTCGTTCATGAGCCCAGTTGCATTGACACCGATTATCAGTCATTGGTTTATCCGCAAAAGAGGTCAAGCCCTTTTTTATATGACAACAGGAGCCATGGCGGGCATAGCGGTTGTTACCCCGCTGGAAACGGCCCTTATTCATGCGGTTGGTTGGAAATATACCTTGCTGTTTTTTGGCGCTCTTTTCATTTTCCTGGTGATTCCGGCAGTCCTGTTTATCATTCGTGAAGCACCGGAGGAGATCAAAACCGCAACAGGCAACCGAAACATAAACCTATCGAAAAAGGGATCACAGATTCAACCGAAAATCACATTGAAAAATGCATTGAAAACGAAAGCCTACTGGCAGATTGTGATTGGGCTGTTTGCCTGCGGATTCAGTATGAATCTCCTCGGATCCCATGGAGTGCCAATGCTGACGGATCATCATTTCTCGGCGACCACCGCCTCCTTTAGCGTGGGGCTGATCGGTTTTACAGCGATCTTCAGCACATTGGCCATGGGTACCATCGCGGATCGCTTTCCGCGAAAAAACATTTTATGTCTAATCTATGTCGTCCGCGGGTTGGGATTTCTCGGTTTGGTGTTTGCGGCCACTTCCTTGCAACTGTATATCGTCGCCATTATTGGTGGACTGGTATGGGCCGGTTCGACCGCGACGGCTTCCGCTATCCTTAGTGATTTGTACGGCGTGCAACTGGTCGGAATCTTGTATGGATGGGCGTATTTCGGCCATCAAATCGGCGGTGCTGTCGGCACTTTTTTGGGCGGATGGGGTTACGAGACGTTCGGAACCCATGTTGTTTCATTCGGTGCGACTGCCATCTTACTAATGTTTGCGGGGCTCGTTTCTTTTCGATTGCCTTCAAGACTGTCTATGCCAAACCTTCCGATGAATAACAAAGAGGTACAAACAAAAGGATAATTATCCTTTTTACACAACTAATAAAGATTGAAGTTTGGTCAAATATTCACATTATGTTTCTCACGGATAGTCATCACCCTCCTAGGAAAGCTTGAGAAAGTGGTCTTCTCGGTTAAATGATAAAGTAAACCAAAAAAGTTTTTTCAAATTAAGTCTGATAAGCATAACTTTCCTTTATAAGTCCTGTCACTATATTTTTTAGTATTTAAATCATAGGTTCGTTTAAAAAATATCAAACTAAAAATAGAGTATAATGGTTATTGATGTATTGACAGAGGATGTGAACAAACTATGCCGGCAATTTTAATAGCTGACCGAGATCAGACAGAGCGAACCGGGATTCGCTGGTTCATACAATCCAGCCGTTTGAATTTTGAAACTGTCGCGGAAGCCGTTCATTTAGATGAAATGATTGAATATATCAATAACCATAAACCTGAAGTCGTTTGTTTGGAGTTAGAAATGGTTCCTTCATATAGAATGACCGAAATAACAATACTTTTACGTCAATACGTACAAACCGTTATTTGTTTAACCGCTGAGGCCGTTTTTGAGCGGGCTGTCCAAGCGATTGAATTTCACAGTATTTCTTTATTAATTAAGCCATTATCGCACGAACAATTAAAAAAGAGTTTGTTTCAAGCATCGCAAAGTTCCCTGGACAAGCACCGTCAAAACGAAGCTCTGGAATCGGCTTCGACGCAAATTTCCTATCCAGCCTTATTTAAGGCGCAGCCTTTAGAGCAAAATGAGTACAGCATGGTTATATTGCGTCCTGAGAAGAAAGAACATATGCCAATTTTGTCCCATTGGCTGGAGCAATATAATATCCCGTATCCTGTTCAATATTTTCCTTTAAGCAAAGATGTTGTATGTGTATTGCAAATTCCAAAGCAAAACGAATGCATCATTTTGCAGCAGGAGGGTCAAAGGATTTTGCAAAGGTGGGCAAGCGAATATTCTAACCGCCGATTGAATATTGCGATTCATCCTGCTTCAATTTCAGCAACAAGTTTAAATGAAATGTATTTAAAAACAATTAACATGTTTAAATTAAGCTTTTTCAAAGGCATGCAGCAGCTGTTTTGGGTGGACAATGATGCAAGCTTTTATTCTATTGATCCTTTTCTGACTCCGGAAGAGCAAAGGGAATGGATGACTTTGCTGGAAGAAGGGAACAAACAGGGGATAAAAAATTGGCTCTACGAAAATTTCACAAGCTTTGAAACGCCTTATCCCGAACCTGAACTGCTTCGTGTTCGTTTTACGAGTATCCTTGCGCAGCTGCGCCGTTTTATGAAGACCTATTATTTAGACCAGAACCATGAAACAGAGGCATACTATCATAATATTTTCGATACTGTTTTGTTTGATCCAGTCTTATTCAAGATCGTTCAGGAAGTTATTTTGTTTGTATTTATTTTAATTGATGGTGCAGAACGACAAAAAGAGAAGGCGGCCACAGACGTTATTGAACGGGGACTGCGATTTATGGAACAAAATTACCATATGCATCATTTAGGTTTAAAGGATATTGCTGAACATGTCGGGATGAGTCCGAGTTATTACAGCCATTTAATCACACAGTCAAAAGGGAGATCGTTTCGCAGTATTTTGACAGATATACGGCTTAGAAAGGCCAGGAAACTGCTGGTTGAGACAACGATGACAATACAAGAAATTACAGATCAAATCGGTTTTACGGACGCAAATTATTTTAGCCGTATTTTTAAAAAAGCAACAGGTTTGTCTCCAAGAGCATACCGCCAACAAGAAAAAAGTAAGAAATCTAAAGAAAAGTAAGGTTAAATTTTAAGGCTGTCGGAAAGAGTCAGTGTGTACTATTTAGATAAATAACAAGATAACTTATAAATAGTGAATAAAATAAATTAGAAGAATAAATAACCATTTTAGATATTGAATGTGAATAACTTATGTTGCATTATTTGCGTAATTGGGTTAGCAGCAGTATATTTAACCATTTTATAAGAGCTGACAACATCAATGTCCATTATACTGCGGTCATTGAAGTTGTCGGCTCTTTTATCACATAACCATGACATGATAAACAACTAAATTCTGGCCCATAGCGTATAAGAAGACTAAACCCCCTCCTTATTGAATTCGTTTCAAAAAAAAGGAATTATTTATTTATCAAAATACTATTGACGGTTTTCTAAATATTATTTAATATGAAATTGAAAATCATTATCAAATACAGAAGCCTTTAGTTACTTTTTCTTCTGGAGGGATATTAATGGCCCGTAGTTTTTTAAATATTAAATCCGTATTAATAGCTGTGGCTATTTTTTTAGTTGCTGGTATATTTGTTTGGCAAGGTATTTCATCTAATGGAGTACCGGAACCGAACAATCACAATATGAGTTCAGTATCTTCTATCGTCAACGCTGGAATACTTGTTTTTCGTGAAGGTTTGGAAGCTATTTTAGTTTTATCTGCAATGACTGCCGGCCTGATTCGAACTAAGAATTTTTATTGGAAACCTATTTTTACAGGTTCGGGAATTGGCTTTTTGGCTACTATCATTAGTTGGTTTATAATTGTAGCCATTATTTCATCAATAAAGGCACCAGAATATGACATTCAAGCTGGAACAGGACTTTTAGCTATTGTTGTTCTTCTTATTGTTATGAACTGGTTCTTCCATAAGATTTATTGGACTGGTTGGATTGGTCATCATAATAAAAAGAAAAAGGAATTAATGAAAAACGATAATAGCAGTTCAGCAACATACATAGGGTTAGCTCTGCTTGGTTTTTCAGCTATTTATCGTGAGGGGTTTGAAGTCGATCTTTTCCTTCAGGACTTACGATTAAAGGCCGGATCAGAGGTAGTCCTTGAAGGGACAGTAATTGGTTTGTTTTTAACTGCAATTGTTGCTGTCCTTACATTTATCGCTCAAAAGAAACTACCATATAAGAAAATGCTTGTTTTCACAGGTGTCTTATTAGGGATTGTTTTAATCGTTATGGTAGGTGAGAGTGCTCAAGAGTTGCAACAGGCCGGGTGGATTCCAACAACAAAAATAAATATTCCTATACCTGGATGGATGGGGATGTGGTTCGCGGTATTTCCGACAGTTGAAGGACTTGCAGCACAGGCTTTGGCTGCCATACTTGTCCTAGGATCATATGTAGGGGCTGAATATGTACGTCGATGGAAACCTCATAAAGAAATTGCTGCTAAGAATGCTAAATAAAAAAATTGACACGAAATAAAACACGCTTTTCTTTTCAATAAAGAAGTAAGCGTGTTTTTTATTCCGTTTTTTAATACATCATGCGTAGACATGTTAGTTTCTTCCTTCTCTATTTTGTTAATATTGTTAAACATACTGCAAGATAGAAAGAATTTCATAAAAATTGAAATTGGATTAAGCATAACATAACTAATGACAGCTCGATTTAAAATATGTAGAAACGGTGTACAATGTATTTATCCTTTTTGCTTTTTGTTAATTAAGCATATTATATTTTAAATCATTTATTTATCCAGCTACTTGACTTTTTAAGTTTTCTAATCCAAAACGATTAATAAATTTATAGAAAGGTTCTCTCTTTTTACCATGTTCAGCGTAGAGATCAATAATTTTTTCCACAACCTCGTAAAGTTGTTCAGGAATTAGCTGCTCCATAAATAAAGTTCCTGTTTCGGCATCCAACCCTTTAGCTTTTCCGCCAATATATAAGTTATATCCGTTTCTTACTTTCATTACGCCGATATCATTGACCATAGGTTCACCGCATCCAATCGGGCATCCAGTATAGGCAGGGCGAAGCGTAAAGGGAACTGGTTTTCCTGCTATTCGTTTATTTAGTTCAATAGCAACTGGCATACCTTCTTTTTCTGATCCCTTACAAAAGTTACAGGTTCTTAGATTTTTTACGAAATTTCCTACTGGATAGCAAAACAAGCCTACTTCCTTAAATTTTTCTTTGACTAAGTCTGCTTTCTTTTCGGGTACTTCGATGTAAAGTTGTTGGAAAGTTGTCAGTTCCAGTTCATCACCATCGTTCATGTACTCAGCAATGACGGATAACTGTTTAGCATTTAATTTTGAACCAAATGATATACCGCCATTAACAGCTAATTTCACCATTTCTTCTTTTTGATTCATTCATTTTCACACCCTTGACACCTTTTCATTTGTTTAGAAGGTTCCCTAAATTAAAAATATGCCGTGATAATTTAAAGTTAAATAGATGGAGAGGAAGCCAATTTGGCCTCCTTTATTTTCTATGCTTTTAATTTAATTCGTTGCAAGCGCAGTGCATTTAAGACAACAGATACGGAGCTAAAGGCCATTGCCGCTCCGGCCAGCCAAGGAGCTAATAAGCCGATCGCTGCAATTGGAACGCCTACACTGTTGTAAGCGAATGCCCAGAACAGGTTTTGTTTAATGTTTCGTATTGTTTTCTTACTCATCATAATCGCATCCGCAATACTGTTCAGATCCCCCCGGATCAATGTGATATCCGCAGCTTCCATTGCAACGTCTGTTCCTGTCCCAATTGCCATACCAATATCCGCTGTTGCAAGTGCCGGGGCGTCATTTATTCCATCACCAACCATCGCTACTTTGTACCCTTTGTTTTGCAGTTTTTTAACTTCTTCAGCTTTTCCTTCAGGCAGAACTTCTGCAATGGTATGTTTGATGCCGACTTGTTTGGCGATAGCTTCTGCGGTCTGTTTATTATCCCCGGTAATCATGACTACTTCTAATCCCATGTCATGCAGACGGGAAATCGCTTCTTTTGAGGTATCTTTAACCGTATCGGCCACAGCAACAATTCCGGCAAACTGATGATCAACTGCAACAAGCATGGCTGTTTTACCGGTTTTTTCAAACGAAACCATATCGTCAAAGCAATCCTTAGGGACATCAATCTTTTCTTTTTTCATCAGACGACGGGTCCCAATGTGCAACAATCGACCTTCAACTTTTGCTTGAATGCCATGGCCAGGAATAGCTTCAAAGGATTCAGCGTTCTTTAGTTCAATGCCTAAATCTTGAATCCCTTCTACAATAGCCTGGGCCAATGGGTGCTCAGACTGTTTTTCGGCAGATCCGACAAGTTTTAGAAGATCAGCTTCGTTCCAATTCGTTGAAACGTCTGTCAGTTTTGGTGTGCCGTTTGTCACGGTCCCGGTTTTATCTAAAATGATGGTATCAATCAGGTGTGTTTGTTCAAGATGTTCGCCGCCTTTAAACAAGATACCAAATTCGGCTGAACGTCCTGATCCTGCCATAATTGAAGTTGGCGTAGCCAATCCAAGTGCACAAGGACATGCAATGACAAGTACGGCAATGAATTTTTCAAGTGCTGCTGCAAAATCCCCCGGTGCAACGAGCGTATACCAAATAACAAAAGACAGAAGCGCTAATCCAACAACAATTGGTACAAATACACCGGAAATGCGGTCAGCCAGTCGTTGAATCGGTGCTTTTGATCCTTGCGCTTCTTCAACCACTTTAATAATTTGGGACAGTGCCGTATCTTTACCAACCTTCGTAGCTTTTACCTTTAAAAAACCATTTTTATTAATCGTCGCTCCGATGACATTGTCACCGATGGTTTTATCAACCGGAATACTTTCACCTGTTAACATTGATTCATCCAGAGCCGATTGGCCCTCGACAATTACGCCGTCTACTGGAACTTTTTCACCCGGTTTCACATAAACAATATCGCCCTCAAGAACTTCTGCCACCGGAATGACCATTTCTCGGCCATCACGAACAACTGTTGCATTTTTAGCCTGAAGACCCATCAATTTTTTGATGGCTTCAGATGATCTTCCTTTGGCTTTTACTTCAAACAGTTTGCCAAGTAAAATAAGCGTAATTAGAACAGCACTAGTCTCAAAGTAAAGCACAGGATGCCCGTGTCCGCCAATAGATTTGATGCTTAAATACAAACTGTAGAAGTAGGCGGCTGATGTACCCATAGCAACCAGGACATCCATGTTAGCACTTTTATTTCTAAGCGCTTTATAAGCTCCTGCATAAAACTGTCTACCAATGATGAATTGGATTGGTGTGGCTAATGCAAATTGGAACCACGGATTCATGAACAGTTTCGGCAGCCATATGAATGACAAAAATTCAAAGTGACTAACCATCGACCATAACAGTGGTAACGCTAGTATGACAGAAGCAATAAATTTGATCGTTTGTTTTTTAATTTCCTTTTGACGAATGTCGGACGCACTTGAACCTTGATCCGATTTTTTCTTTAATTGATACCCTAGCTTGTTAATTGCTTCTTTCATATCGGGAATCGAAATCTCTTTCGGATCGTATTCAACGGCAGCCGATTCCAGTGCAAAGTTCACATTGGCCTGGGAAACACCCTCCAGTCGATTCAGCTTTTTCTCAATCCTGTTGGCGCAAGCTGCACAAGTCATGCCGATCACGTTAAATTCTGTTTTATCTCTAACGACTTTATATCCAAGCGATTGGATTTTTTCTTCGAAATTCTTTACATCTGTTACGCTCGGGTCGTATAAAACCTTTGATTTTTCGAGGGCAAAGTTGACATTGGCGTCGTCTACACCTTCGATTTTTTTCAAACCTTTCTCAATCCTGTTGGCACAGGCTGCACAGGTCATCCCTTGAATTTGCAGGTTTACTTCTTTTTGTGTACTCATTATGATTTCTCTCCTCTCAATATACCATATAGGGGTATATAATTTAGTGAAAAGGAGATCGTGCTAAAGATAGCACGACCTTCGTTTTTAGGCTACATCATAGCCTTGATCTTCAATGGTATCCGTAATTTCTCTTAAGCTTACCGTTTCCGGATCAAATGTAACATCTACTTCACCTTTATCTAAATGAACTTCAACCGATTTAACGCCATTGAGTTTTCCTACACTTCCCTCAATGGCATTAACACAATGTCCGCAAGACATGCCTTGTACTTTTAATGTTTTATCACTCATTTGAATGACCTCCTTATTAATCCATTTGATATTACTCTACCCGGAATGAATAACTGATTCGATTTATTTCTTTTCAATATTTGTTTTTCAAAAACGCATTTTATCAACAAAATCTCAACTATCCTTCCGGTTCGGCTTCATTATACCATACCCCCATAGGGTAATGTCAACTTAAAATTTTTTGGATATCAAAATAACAGTCATGGTTTTTACTATGATAAACGGTTAAGGAAAAGGGAAGAGGGGCTTTTTATAACCTAATCACATTGCGTGCTTAACGCCCTTTTTGACAAGATACCAGTTAACAGGGTAACTCGTGCAAAAGCCAATCATCATAGCAATTTGCATCATAAACCAAAAAACTACAGAGGTAGGCTCAGGCATTGACGTAAAAAGGACGTAATTAGTGATTGCCATCCAGCCAAACATTCCGATTTCGAAAGCAATGAGTGAAAGAGTATCAGCTTTTACTGCATCTTTTAAAGCTTCACCCGGGTGGTCGTGTTTTTCAAATCCCATTCCATAATATTGAAAGAGAAGTCCAAAGATATACGCCAATATAAATTCAATGACATAATCAGCAAGCATCATACTGCCAGCGATCGTCCATCCTAATGCAAACACAATTGGTGCACCTATTAAATCCCCAATTGAGCAGCCGCTGCTGCAATGTGTAGTAGACACAAAAACGCTTTGCCAAAAAGGCTTATTTCCATGATGATGGTGCATATGGCTATGGTCGTGTTGCATATGTTCATGATGATGTTCCATATGGTGGCTGCCATGGTCCATGTTCATATCCATTTCCATTTCCATGCTGGCTTCCATATTCATGTCTCCCATATCCATTTGCATAGGATCCTTATTTCGTCCAAGCTTGTAATAAGCGCAAAATCCGACGATAGGGAAATATAGGCCAGTCAGCGGCCAAACAATATTCATGATTGGCATCATTTTTTGTGGGTACCGAATGATATCAACCGTAATAATGATGCCTTGTAAAATCCCGATGATAATACTTAAATAAGAAATTACTACAATCCAAGTCATATTATCACTCCTTTTTATTTATATTATACCCCTGTAAGGTATGTGATACCCGATTTCGTTTTGTATAAAACATTTTCTAATCCTATTTTTTCAACGACCATTAATTTTTATAAAAAAAAGTATTGGGATCTCCCAACACTCACTTGTTATTTAGAATATTGTTTGATGATTTCAAGGAGCTCTTCAATCATACCCTCGCCATCACCATTTTTTATAGAATGGGCTACACATTTTTTCGTATGCCGCTCCATCACAGTATAACCCACTTTTTTTATGGCTGCCTGAATCGCTGAAAGCTGAATCAGAATATCCATGCAATACCGGTCATTTTCAACCATATTTTGAATGCCCCGAACTTGTCCTTCTATTCTTTTTAACCGGTTAATAATCTGTTCCTTCTCCTTATTGCTTCTTGGCTCAACGGGTTTTTTATCCGTATTTTTCTCTTCCATTAACATAACCCCTTTAATTAAAAAATTTATAAGTAAAACTAATTTAGGGTATATTGCTCTTTATGAAATATAAGCATTATTAGCGTACCAAATATATTGACTTTTTTCACCTTTCCTAAAAGGTATTTTAATACTTACCAATATCTTATTTAAGAAAGATAAAAGATTCCACATAAAACTTGGAATTAAAAAACAGTTTGTATATACTACCCAGGGATAGTATAATGGATAAAAGCTTACATAAATCTTACCAACATTTAAAAATAAAATTTAAACCAAAAGGAGGAATAAAGATTGAACAATTTATTTCCTCATATTTATGATAAGCTAATGGCTCCCCTTGAAAAAGGTAAATTGAAATCTATTAGAAAAGATTTACTTGAACATGCAAGGGGAAAAGTTTTAGAAATTGGCGCGGGTACCGGTGTTAATTTTCCTTTATACAGGCACGCTGAAAAAGTGATCGCCTTGGAACCGAATCCAAAGATGATAAAACTGGCTGCATCAAACATGCAGAATGCTAAAGTGCCTATCGAAACGTGTCAACAAAAAGCGGAAATGTTGCCTTTTCAAGACTGTGCATTTGATACTGTCACTGCAACACTTGTGTTTTGTACAATACCCCCGGAGAAGGCTTTTCAAGAAATTTATAGGGTATTAAAACCCGGCGGCCGGTTATTAATGCTTGAACATATTAGAATGCAGCAGCCAATGCTTGCAAGACTTCAAGACTTTTTAACACCTGCATGGAAGAAAGTTTGTGATGGCTGTTGCTTGAACCGACAGACTCTTAATCTATTAAAGGGACAAAATTTGTTCCATTTATTATTAACAAAATACTATTTTAAAGGATTATTTGCAGTAACCATTGCGGAAAAGAGGGGATTATAAGAAAAATGGAATTTGAAGTATATGTATAAAGATTTATTCACTATTTTGGCTGCACTGTTCAGACCCATGCGGTAATATCCATAATGACAATAATTCTCGGATTCGGTGTTGCTTTACATCAAAAATACGGTTGAAAGGATGGTATGAAATGAAAAAGATTTTAACCATTGGCATTTTATTATTAACTGCATTATTCTTGGTCGCTTGTGGTAATAAGGAAGATATGAAAGACATGGATCACTCGAAAATGAGTAAAGAAGCCATGAAAAACATGGATCACTCGAAAATGAGTAAAGATGATATCAAAAATATGGGACACGACAATATCGTACCATTAAATTCTTCAAAAGGGAAAAATGAAATAACCTTCCCGGAAATATTAAAACCGGCTTCTGTTAATGGAAATAATGTCAGTTATACGATAACCGCACAACAAGGTAAGACGGAATTTTATCCGGGCCATAAGTCAAATACTTTCGGTTACAATGGTAATTTATTGGGTCCTGTTGTGAAATTAAAAAATGGTCAACATGTGACAATTAATTTAGTCAATCATTTAAATGAAGATACAACTTTCCATTTTCATGGGTTAGAGATCCCAGGAGATGTTGACGGCGGTCCTGAGCAAGTGCTAAAACCAGGCGAAGAAAAAACCATTTCATTTAAAGTCAATCAAGAAGCAGCTACGTTATGGTTCCATCCTCATCCATCGCCTCATACAGCGGAACAAGTCTATAAGGGTTTGGCAGGGTTAATTTATATTGAAGACAATAATAATAATGCCAAAAAACTGCCGCATGAATATGGTGTGAACGATTTTCCTTTAATTATCCAAGATAAATCCTTTGATTCTAATAAACAATTAGATTATAAGAAAGTAAAGAATGATGATGGTACAACAGGTCATACAGTTTTAGTTAATGGGAAAGTCGATCCAAAGTTTACTTTTAAAAAAGAATTGGTTCGATTACGAATCTTAGATGCTTCGAATGCGAGGGTCTATAAATTAAAATTTGATAACGGGATGAAGTTCGAACATATTGCATCAGATGGCGGGTATTTAAATAAACCGGATAAAGTTTCAGAGATTCAAACAGCGCCGTCTGAAAGAAATGAAATACTTGTTGACTTTTCAAAAGTTAAAGGGAATAAAGTCAATCTTATTAATGAAGATGGAAAAGTGATATTGCCGATTCATTTAATTAATAGTAATAAGGGAACTAAGAAATCTGATGACAAAATAAGTAATCTAAGTTTAAATAATATCCATGTTTCTCCAAAAGAAAAAGAAATGAAGATAACAAAAAAAGTTGTATTAGCTGGCATGGGTAAAGATGTAACGATTAATGGCAAGAAATTTGATAAAAATAGAATAGATTTTAATCAAAAAGTAAATAAAACCGAAATTTGGGAAATTGAAAATAAAAAAGATGCTATGGGAGGAATGGAACATACTTTTCATATTCACGGCACGCAATTTAAAGTGATTTCTGTAGACGGCAAAACGCCTCTGGAAGAGATGCAAGGCTATAAAGATACAATCTCATTAGAACCCGGACAAAAAGTAAAAATTGCTGTTAAATTTAATCACAAGGGTATTTATATGTATCATTGCCATACCCTGGAGCATGAAGATAATGGAATGATGGGTCAAATCAAAGTTTCATAGTTAAATAGAGGGTGCCCGAAAGTCCAGCTTTTGAAGGCACCCCTTATTTTAGATCTCCTCTGTTAGATTGTTAGATGAAATACATTTATGAATTCTTATAGTAAAAAATGTTAGGATGTGCTTTTTCTTTGGGTTATCTTATGATGGTTATAGTTAACAGACCACCCCATAATTTTGGTTTGTATATAATCATATGCCCCATAGAGCAATTTCTCCTTACCTTTAACTAATAAAAACAGCTTGTTTATTCGTATGCCTTCTGATGACTTATTATTATAGGGTGTTGTTCGATATAAAAGGGAGAATCAGCTTTTATGTTCTTGTAAGATGGTTTATGCTAGTACAAAACTATTAAAATCTTAAACTAAGTGAAATAGAACCATAAATGCAGAAGTGATTTTTCACGGGAAATATACGCAAAGCCATTTTTTACTAGATTATTGTTTTTTATTTAAGACTTTTGAAACGATTGAACACGGCAGTTATGAAATGCTGTAATGAACCATTTTCCTCCTTCTTTGACAACGACATTCGTATTGATTGACAATCGATCACCGGGATCTTGGCTTTCTGGCAATGATACTTCACCCTTACCATGAATAATGGCCACATCGGGTGTGATATAACGGGGGCTAAAATCATGCATTCCGTCGTATGACATTTTACTACCATTTAAAGGACCATTAAAAAGCCATTGATGAACTTTAGCTATCTCTTTCCGACCTTTTAAATGCGTCCCGTTAAAGGTCACATAATCTGCATCGTTTGTAAAGCATTGGCCATAAGCTTCCCCATCGGCGTTATTCCAGGCTTCTGCTAAATTTTTAAAAAGGGCTTTCAAAGCAACCGTATCTTTTTCTTTAACCATCTTATCAATTCCTTTCTGAACAATATTTTGATATGTGATCGCATTTACATCTTTGTAAAAAGTATATTTATTAAGTAAATGCATATTATTGTTTACTTATACCGGCTATTTTTGTATCTAGATCGCTTAAGCGTTGTAAATCCGACCCCAGACTGAAGTTATTTTTAAGCGATTGTTGTAGTCAAAAGTACTCTTCTTACAAAGTTTGGCTTTGATTGCTAGGTATAAAATCTTGATCATTTATAGGATCGTCAACGATATCATTATCTATTATATTGCTTATGTTATTTGTAATACAGTTTATACCTACAATTAACCCGTTACCAAAATTATTTTTACCGTGGTTTGACCACCCTGATTGATTATTTTCCCCTACAGAAACAGCGCCATCACGAGTCTGTGCATTTACATTGATTGTCCCAAAACCTATATTAATAGTCATTTTAGATTACCTCTGTTTTTGAGTTAAATAGCCCCTGTCCTTTATCCACATCTTACATAAGGTTAACTTCATAATTTATAATAAAGGAGGGGAGAAAATGAGTGATGCAAAAACCAACGGTGGATTTGGATTTGCTCTGATCGTAGTATTGTTTATCCTGCTAATTATCGTAGGAGCAGTTAGCTATACTAGAAATGGAAATATAGATGGAGATCCTATATTCTTTCCGTTCTTTTTTCCATTTTTCCCATTTTTCTTTTGGTAATAATTTTGAAGGAAAACAGGAAAACAACCATTGTTATCTTGAACTAAACCTTTAAAGCTCTGCTATTTATTAGCAGAGCTTTAAACAGTAAAAGGAGAATGAATTTTAGAGCAGCAACCCTAAAAAGCAATAATGTTCTATAGAAAATGAACAACCGATAAATGATAAAGGTGTGAAATCATCTCATAACCTTCTTTTCTAAAGGCTTTTTATGTTTTTGAGAATTGCTCATCTTAGCGGATTTGCCTTGGGAAGCTAAAAATTTATGGCTACACTATTTTTTTTACCAAACCCAAGCAGCACCAACAATAATTAACAAAATAAATAAAACAACGATTAACGCAAATCCTGCGCCCATTCCGTATCCACCATAGCCGTAACCACCCATAGTACTACCCCCTTTTTTTGAAGATATAGTATATAACTATGAAATTTTACTAAACACCGATATGGACATTCTTCTAGTGTCGAACCCAAAATATACAATATAGAAACAAACGAAACGCCATGCACAAATAGCACAGCGCAAAGCAATAGTAGAACTGTCCCTTAGAGTGCTTGTAAGGAGAAAGCCTTATCGACCACCATTGATCCGAAAATAGTGAGTCATATTTATGTTGTGTAGTTAAAAAGAGGACGGCTTCTCTTAGTGGTTACTGGTGTTATAGGTTTAACTAAGGGTGCTTTGGAACTGCTGCATTCATGGGACAGGGAAGCAATGAATCTTTGCCACAATCACAAAAAAGCCCACTCCTAACCAACCATTAAAACGCTTTAAAAATAAACTTATTTGAATTCGCATACCACGTTTACCACTAGGTCGTAATAGCTGGAAAATATATGGAAGAGGGAGCGTTCAACATAGGCAAATACCTCCTCTAATTCAACATATACTTGTAGAAGGAAGGGGTTATTTTTAATTTCACAGTTAGTAATTTAAACAAGCAACAAGAAAAAAGTAAGAAATCTAAAGAAAAGTAAGGTTTTGAACCTTGCCTTTTTATTTTTGTGATTTTTTCATTTGTTTTTGTATTCATATTCAAATATAAATCATCTATTTATTTAGAATTTAAACAACTACAATATAGTTAAGATCAAAACAAGATGATCTTAAGGAATCAGTAAGGAAAGGGGTTAAACACATATACAGTAAAAAATAAAATACCAAATTTGAAACCGCTCACATTTACGATTGTCAAGAAGGAGGGGAATTCATGCAAATTGAGAAGCGCACCATCGACTATATTCCCGATTCCGAGCGGCACGGCAGCGTCCGTAACCTGTTTTCCATTTGGTTCTCGGCAAATGCCCAAATTACAACTGTTGTAACCGGAGCATTGGCCATTACACTAGGCTTAAATATATGGTATGCCATTTTAGCCATTGTTTTAGGGAATGCCATTGGCGGTTTCTTTATGGCATCACATTCCGCGCAAGGGCCGAAATTAGGAATACCGCAAATGATTCAAAGCCGGGCGCAGTTTGGTGTTATTGGAGCGATCCTTCCGCTTGTTTTAGTAGTTGTCATGTATCTTGGCTTTTTTTCAACAAGTACCGTTCTTGGAGCGCAGGCGCTTTCCGCTGCATTTCATATGCCGCAAACCATATGTATCGTTATTGTGAACGTATTAGCGGTCATTCTTGTTACCTGCGGCTATGACTTTATTCATAAGTTTGAAAAAGTTGTCGGATGGCTGTTCTTTATATTATTTATCTATCTATCGATTCGATTATTTCAGCAGCCGATGCCGGAACATCTCAATTCTCAGGGATTTTCATTAGGACCATTCCTGCTCGTTATGTCCGTTATGGTGACATGGCAAATGACATTTGCGCCTTATACGGCTGACTATTCCAGGTATTTACCGAAGGATACCTCAAAGAATCAGGCTTTTTGGTACACCTACCTAGGTTCAGTCATCGGCGCGAGTTGGATGATGATATTGGGAGCGCTGGCGACCATTATAGCACCTAAACAATCTGGAGAAATGGTTGCATACTTTGGACATCTGACAGGTCATGGGCTGTCTGCCGTCACCTTTGTCATTATCGTTCTTGGTGTTTTGGCGATTAATACTTTGAATCTATATGGCGGTTATATGTCAGTCATCACGACCGTAGACGCCTTTGCGAAATTAAAGGTTACTAAAAGAGCCCGTTTTACATTTATTATGATCGTAGCCATCGTTGGAACGATGATTAGTATTTGGGGGCAAGGCAATTTTTTGAATAACTATTCGACCTTTTTAACCTTCTTATTGTATTTTATGGTTCCTTGGACAGCAATTAATCTCATAGACTTTTATATGCTGCGGAAAGGAAATTATAATATTGAAGCTATTTTCGACCTGAATGGGGAGTATGGAAAATTTAATTGGATTGCGATAGGCTCTTACGTTTTAGGTATCGTTTTACAATTCCCTTTTATGAATACTGAAATTTATGAAGGAATAGTTGCCAAATGGTTAAATGGGGCTGATATTGCCTGGTTTATAGGATTGTTTATACCTGCAGTTTTATATTATGTCCTTATGAAAAATCGTTTAGTTTATAAAAAGGGTAATAAAAAGACCCATTCAGCTTAATATAATTCAAAATTCAAATAAAAAGTGAAATGTTTAGGAGGAAAAATATTATGTCAAATGTAAAAGAAGTTATTCGTGCACCTCATGGTACAAAACTTAATACTAAAGGTTGGGTTCAAGAAGCCGTTTTACGGATGCTTATGAACAACCTCGATCCGGAAGTTGCTGAAAGACCAGAAGATCTTGTCGTTTACGGCGGCATAGGTAAAGCAGCGAGAAACTGGGAATCTTATCATAAAATCGTTGAAACATTAAAAAACCTTGAAAATGATGAAACAATGTTAGTTCAATCTGGAAAACCTGTCGCCGTATTTAAGTCTCATCCAAATGCACCGCGCGTTTTAATTGCTAATTCAAACCTGGTACCGGCTTGGGCTAATTGGGAAAACTTCCGTGAACTTGATAAAAAAGGATTAATCATGTACGGTCAAATGACAGCTGGAAGCTGGATTTACATCGGAAGCCAAGGCATTCTTCAAGGAACCTATGAAACATTTGCTGAAGCAGCAAGACAGCATTTTAACGGCAGCTTAAAAGGTACGTTGACAGTAACGGCTGGTCTTGGCGGCATGGGCGGCGCACAGCCGTTGGCAGTAACATTGAACGACGGTGTTGTCATTGCGATTGAGTGTGACCGCTCACGAATCGAACGCCGGATTGAAACGAGATATTGTGATAAGTTAGCAGAGTCGCTTGATGAAGCGCTTAGCATGGCAAAACAAGCGATGGCAAAAGGCGAACCTCTATCTATCGGGTTGCTTGGCAATGCTGCTGAAATTTTACCTGAACTTGTACGCCGCGGTGAAATTCCTGATCTTGTCACTGACCAAACATCAGCACATGATCCGCTTAACGGTTATTTGCCGGAAGGTTTAACAGTTGAAGAAGGCAAGAAGTTGCGTGAATCTAATCCAGACGAATATATAAAACAAGCTAGAGCAAGCATTGTTAAGCACGTTCAAGCAATGGTAGATTTACAAAAAGCGGGTGCGGTTACATTTGACTATGGGAATAACATCCGCCAGGAAGCTTACAACGAAGGCGTTAAAGACGCATTTGCTTTCCCTGGTTTTGTACCGGCATTTATTCGTCCGCAGTTTTGCGAAGGTAAAGGACCGTTCCGTTGGGCGGCGCTCTCAGGTAATCCTGAAGACATTTATAAAACGGATGAAGTGATTTTAAGAGAGTTTGCAGATAACAAACATCTTTGCAAATGGATTAAAATGGCTCGTGAAAAAGTAGCCTTCCAAGGACTTCCTTCCCGGATTTGCTGGCTTGGCTACGGTGAAAGAGCAAAATTCGGACGCATTATTAATGAAATGGTTGCTTCCGGCGAACTTTCTGCACCAATTGTTATCGGCCGTGACCACCTTGATTGCGGTTCAGTTGCTTCACCAAACCGTGAAACAGAAGCGATGAAAGACGGCAGTGATGCGATTGCCGACTGGCCGCTCTTAAATGCCATGATTAACGCAGTGAACGGTGCAAGCTGGGTATCGCTTCATCATGGCGGCGGTGTTGGCATGGGCTATTCGATGCATGCCGGTATGGTTATCGTAGCTGACGGTACAAAAGAAGCGGGAGAAAGACTGGAACGTGTATTAACATCTGACCCTGGCATGGGCGTTGTCCGCCATGCAGATGCAGGATACGATCTTGCTATCAAAACAGCGAAAGAAAAAGGCGTACACATTCCATTTCTAAAATAAAATATTTCGGCGCAGTAAATTTGCTGCGCCGAAAATACTGTATTGTGAAATACGACAGAGGAGTGAGAGAGAATGGCACAAGCGGATCTTTTATTTTATAACATAGGGCAATTATTAACGATGGACAACGGCAGTGACGGGCCTGTTAAAGGCAACGATATGCAAAAGCTTCCTGTCATTGAAAATGCCGCTGTTGCAGTTAAAGACGGCAAAGTTTTAAAGGTCGGAAAACAAGAAGAATTAGCTGATATAGATGCTGATGAAAAAATTGACTGCGGTGGGAAATTAGTGTCTCCAGGCCTTGTAGAGCCCCATACTCATCTAGTGTTTGGCGGGTCCCGCGAACATGAAATGGCGCTTAAGCAGCAAGGTGTCCCATATCTTGAAATTTTGGAAAAAGGCGGCGGCATTCTTTCGACTGTCAGGGCAACCCGTGAGACGCCATTTAAAGACTTAGTCGAAAAAGCCATGTTTCATCTTGACCGGATGATGTCTTACGGCATTACAACAATGGAAGCTAAAAGCGGATATGGGCTTGATTATGATACAGAAATGAAACAAATGCAGGTTGTTAAGCATGTCAAAAATCTAACATCAATGGACATTGTCTCAACATTTTTGGGGGCACATGCTATTCCGGAAGAACTTAAAGACAATCCTGAAAGATTTTTAGACGAAATGATAGATATGCTTCCCGAAATAAAAGAGAAAGAGCTGGCTGAGTTTGTCGATATCTTTTGTGAGACGGGTGTCTTTTCCGTTGAACAATCGCGTGCATATTTAGAGAAAGCGAAAGAAGCCGGCTTTCAAGTGAAAATCCATGCCGATGAAATTGATCCGCTGGGCGGAGCAGAATTGGCTGCTGATGTCGGAGCGATTACAGGTGACCATCTTGTCGGTGCATCTGATAAAGGGATTAGACGTTTAGCTGAAGAAGGTGTTATAGCTGTGCTGCTTCCGGGAACATCATTCTATTTATGTAAGGGAAAACACGCACGCGCCAGAAAAATGATTGAATCAGGTGTTGCTGTTGCCTTGTCAACTGACTTTAACCCAGGCAGCTCAGTAACGGAAAATCTGCAAATGATCATGAGCTTAGCAGCGCTAAACTTAAAAATGACGCCAGAAGAAATTTGGAATGCAGTTACTGTCAATTCCGCATATGCGATCAATCGCGGGGATTCAGCAGGGAAAATTGCTGCGGGAAGAAAAGCGGACATTGTCATTTGGGATGCGCCAAACTATCTCTATATCCCTTACCATTACGGCGTTAATCACGTTCAAAAGGTATTTAAAGCCGGAGAAAAAGTGTATGAGAGAGCTGAAATTAAAGGCAAACATCATACATCAATATCAATTGGAGAATAGCTTTTTAAAGCAGCATGTTATTTATGCTGCTTTTTCCTATCATATCGTAATAAAGTGAAACTTCCCTCAGTGGGGGGTTGGTTCATCCCCGCTGAGAGTTAGTTGAACTTATCGGGGTGTTAGGGTCCGTTATCTCCCGCCTAAACTTCAGCGCTTAAGCTCAAGTTTTGAGGCGGGAGTCTTACGGACGGTTACACCGGGACAAATGAAACTTGGATTGACAGAATAAATGTAATATAATAATAACTAAATACCAACTGGTTAGTACATCGAAGAATTAGAGGTAAATGAGAGATGAAAATGAAAGATAAGATTACAGAAAAAAGTATCGAATTATTTGGTGAAAAGGGTTTTAACGAAACATCAATCCAGGATATTGTCGACAGCCTCGGCGTTACAAAGGGGACGTTTTACTATTATTTCGAGTCTAAGCAGCAGTTGTTAATGGACATTCATTTAACTTTTATCAATTATTTATTATCCCGGCAAGAAGAAATTTTGTCCGATCAAAGTAAAAGCTGCAAAACAAAAGTTTTCGATATTGTTAGAATGTTAATAAAAAATATTGAAAAGCACGGTTGGGATGCACTCATCTTTTTTAGAGAAATCCGTCATTTAAATGAAGAGCAAATGGATAAGATTGTAAAAAAACGATCGCTGTTTCAACATCATTTAGAAGATCTCATTAAATCGGGGATTAGTCAAAGAGAATTTAGAAGTGACCTTCCGGCAGATATTGTGACACTTGGCATACTGGGTATGTGTAATTGGAGTTATTTTTGGTTCGATCCTGAAGGACGTGTTCCCGATGAAAAGGTTGCTATGATTTACGTAGAAATGATCTTAAACGGTATCACTGTTCAAAAGGAAAACGGGCCAAAATAAAATGAGTTGTTGACTGCTTTGTACTAAAAAGGGGAGAGTATTTTGATGCAAGCTAAAAAGCCGATTGACTTAGGGTACGGTATACATTTGATAGATGGATTTGACTTGGGTCTTCCGTTTCGGACAGGTACTTATATTTTTGATGAAGAAGAGCTTACGTTGATTGAAACGGGTCCCGGCCCATCGGTACCCTATATCAAACAAGGATTAAAAGATTTAGATTTTTCACTTGAACAAGTAAAATATATTATTTTAACCCACATCCATTTGGATCATGCCGGGGGAGCGGGTCTGCTTTTAAAAGAATGTCCAAATGCAAAGGTTGTTGTTCACCCAAGAGGAGCCCGGCATCTTACGGATCCAGGCAAGTTAATTGCCGGAGCGAGAGCTGTATACGGTGAGAAGTTTGATGAGTTATTTGGCTCGATTGTTCCAATTCCCGAGGAACGTTTGCTTATTAAAGGCGAGGGTGACACGCTTGTTATCAGCAGTCACCGTACGCTGGAATTTATTGATACACCCGGACACGCGAAGCATCATTTTAGCATTTTTGATCCGGTTTCTAACGGCATGTTTACTGGTGATACGGCGGGAATTCATTACAAGTGGCTTGAGGAGGATGGCGTTGACTTTTTCTTGCCGACAACATCTCCTAACCATTTTGATCCTGAGGCGATGGTTAATTCGATCAGCAGGTTCCGTAAATACGAGTTAGACAGGCTGTACTTTGGTCATTTCGGTATGACTGAGAAGATTGATGAAGTTTTTCGCCAAGTGACCGAATGGATTCCTATATTTGTAAAAGAGGGAGAAAAAGCTTTGGAATCAGGTAAAGATATTCGTGACTTGGCTAATAGTCTTCGGAATCGTGTCAGCCAACATTTAAAGCAATTTAAAATATCGGATAACCACAAAGTATTTAAAGTGATAGAGCTTGATTTGCAAGTTTCTGCAATGGGAGTTATAGACTATCTTCAGAAAAAACAGTCTTTAAAAAAATAAAAGCGTAAGACGTTATTTAGAAGGCACTATAATTTTCAGGATATGGTTGTTTTATGAGCCAATGCTCAGCTTTTTTCAACTAATGTTGAATGCGCTTGCAACCTAGAGATAACAATAGTGGATCATACTTTCAAGATATATTCCAAAATGAAGCGGCATATTGCCGCGAAAGGGGAAAAATTGAAAATGATGAACACACAGTTAACGTTAGTGCAAATGATTGAACGTGCTGAAAAATACTTTCCTAAAAAAGAAATTGTCTCTAGAACTTCGCCTTCAACGATACACAGATTAACTTATAAAGAGGTTGGAAAAAGGACGAGGGCTTTATCAAATGCCCTGGAAAAGTTAGGTATTAAGCATGGGGATCGCGTTGGTACATTAGCCTGGAACCATCATCGTCACTTGGAAGCTTACTTTGCGGTCCCTTGCATGGGCGCCGTGTTACATACGATTAATATGCGTTTATCAGATGATCATTTAATCTATATTATTAATCATGCTGAAGATCAAATTCTTTTAATCGATGAGGATATTGTACCGATTATCGAAAAAATTAAGGATCAATTATTATCTGTTAAAGCATTTATCATTATGACAGATAGAGATACGCTTCCAGAAACGGTGCTTGATCCGGTTTATTCTTATGAACAATTACTGGCAAAAAGTGATCCGAACTATCAGTTTTCGAAGAATATTAATGAAAATGAGCCGGCCGGAATGTGCTATACTTCTGCAACAACCGGAAAGCCAAAAGGTGTCATTTATACTCATCGCGGCATCGTTCTGCATAGCTTTGCCCTTGGCCTTGCCGATACGAAGGGGTTGTCTGAATCTGACGTTAACATGCCGATGGTTCCAATGTTCCATGTTAACGCATGGGGAATACCATTCGCTTCTACATGGTTTGGCTCAAAACAAGTTCTCCCCGGGCCGAATTTTACACCTCAATTGATCTGTGAGTTCATTGAGTCGGAAAAGGTTACAACGACAGCCGGTGTACCGACGATATGGCTGGGCGTTTTGAAAGAATTGGAAACAAAAAATTATGATATGAGCAGCTTGCGGCTAATGGTATGCGGCGGTGCAGCAGCTCCTAAAGGATTAATTAAAAAATATAGAGAAACATTCGGCATTCCTTTTGTTCATGCCTATGGCTTAACAGAGACGACCCCGCTTTTAACCGTGTCAAATCTAAAAAGTGATCAATTAGATTTGTCTGAAGAAGAAAAACTGGAGATCCGCTCAAAGCAAGGGATGGTGGTGCCGGGCCTGGAGGTTAAGATTATTAATCAACAGGGGGAGGTTGCTCATGACGGCAAAGAAATGGGTGAACTTCTTGTGCGAGGACCATGGATTGCAGATTCTCATTATAAAGACGATCGAAGCAAGGAATCTTTTCGCGACGGCTGGTTTTACACCGGCGATATCGCGACGGTCGATGAAGACGGATATATTAAACTCGTTGATCGTACTAAGGATCTTGTTAAGAGCGGCGGTGAATGGATTTCCTCTGTCGACTTGGAAAATGCGCTAATGGCCCATGAAGCAGTATTGGAAGCCGCTGTTGTTGCGGTTCCTCATCCGAAATGGCAAGAACGCCCTATAGCATGTGTAGTTTTAAAGGACAGCTATCGGGATACGGTGACAAAGGATGATCTAATAAGTTATTTAAAACCGCAATTTGCTAAGTGGTGGCTCCCAGATGATATCATTTTCCTAAGTGAAATACCGAAAACTTCCGTTGGGAAATTTTTAAAAAGACAGCTCCGTGAACAGCTGAAAGATCATCTCGCCGGGGTCTGAACAGTCTGTGACAGTAAAAGGACACACTGATCATGAGTGTGTCCTTTCTTGCGCCATTGTATAATCATCTTCTGCTGAATGTTTTTTAAAAGACGGTATGCCTTCTACGTTGTATGTCTTTTGAATTGGAACGGCAAGATCCACTTGATGTTTTTCCAGAATGGCTAATATCTCGGTATTCACTTGTTCATTGACTTCAAGCCATTCATCATAAGTTGTCGTTTTAGTAAAGAAATAGAGTTGAATATCAAGACTTGAAGGTGAAAATTGATAAAAATGGACGAGTATTGTTTCCTGGTCAATATCATTTCTGGACTTTAACATTTCCCTGATACTCGCCGCACAATTGACCATTTTGTCTTTAGGTGTATGAATATCTAATTGCAAGTTAAATAAAATCCTTCTTTTTCCCATTCTGGACCAGTTTGTAATGGCTTCGTTCACAAGCGTTGAATTAGGAACGGTAACGACAGCCTGGGTAAACGTTCGAATTTTAGTTGACCGGAAGCTTATATCTTCAACCGTGCCTTCAACGCTGGGCGTTTGAATCCAGTCGTCAATTGTAAATGGAGATTCAGTAATAATAACCAGGCCGCCAAATAGATTACTAACCGTATCTTTGGCAGCTAAGGCAACAGCCAATCCGCCAAGGCCAAGCCCTGCAACAATACCATCAATGTTATAGCCCCATTCATTGGCTAATGCTGCTATTGTTAAGGCAATAACGATAAATTTAATGATCTTTGTCAAAAAAGGAATAATAATTTTATTGAATTGCAGATTTAGCCGCGTACTGACATGGTTAAATAAAATTTTGGTCGCGTTTGAAAATCTAAATAGTCCGCCGCCGATAAGAATAATAATAATAGAACGATAGATTTTTGTAATAAAATGAATCGCATTGGCTGAAAGCGGCAAATAGTGGAGCCCGAGATAAAGCCCCGTTGCGATCAAAAATAAACTGACCGGCTGCTTAAAAGATTTGATAATGTATTCATCAATGCGTTTTGATGTTTTTGTTACAATTCGTGTAATTAATTCAAGAATATATTTTGTGAAAATCTTACTGATAAGAAAAAAGACTAAGAATATCAGAAAGGCAATACCGATATCTTTGTAAGGAATGTGTTCAAATAAATTAATCATATGTTCTTCCATTTACCGCTCACTCCGAAAATTAATCATGGTAATTATCATATCATGAAATATTAATAATCACGAATGAATAATAATAACAATTTGTGTCTTTTGAACCAATAGTTCATTCTGCTCAGTGATATTTATAACTTAAAATCTTATTCGGCAACACTGAAATATTCGCTGTATACCGGCATAAATTGCGGGTAGAAGGAGCCGGTGAAATAATGTCAATTCAATAAAAATTTTAAAAAAGTTATTTTTAGTCCTTTACTTTTATCTGTTACACTGCTACAATGAGTTTCAAATATTCTAATAGTTGTGATGAAGACAGATGTTAGATGGATTCTTAAGAGAGTCAGTGGTTGGTGTAAACTGGCGTTTCCCCTAACATTGAGCACTTCTGAACTGATAGGCTGAAATTTTAGTAGGTTTATCCGGTCTCCCGTTATCCGACAAGGTTATTAACCTTATGAGGTTACAGCTATGCAGCTGTAATAAAAAGAGGGTGGCACCGCGTTTTAACGCCCCTCACTACAAATCGTAGTGGGGGGCGTTTTTATATATATAGAAAAAGGTAGGAGGAGAGAGGAAACATGTACAAAACCATTCTAAGAAATCCGGGGCCAACTCCGGTACCCAAGCAAGTCCTGCAAGCGATGAATTACGATATGATCAGCCACAGGGGCGGGGAATTTAAAGAATTATTTGCCGATACAACTAACCGGATCAAGCCCTTCTTTGGAACAGAACAAGATGTATTTATCGTGACAGGCAGCGGAACCTCTGCATTAGAAACCGCAGTTGTTAACACAATCTCACCTGGTGATGAAGTTGTCGTTGTGACAGTCGGTGATTTTGGCAATCGGTTTGCAGCCATATGCGAAGCCTATGGTGCCGTTGTTCACAGACTTGAAATTGAGTGGGGGAAAGCGTGCACTGAAGAAGAATTATCCGAATTTCTCAAACAGTTCAACCATATTAAAGCAGTGGTTGCAACATATAATGAAACATCTACAGGGGTTTTAAATCCTGTTGCGCAGCTGGCTAATGTTGTTCATACACACAGTGATGCATTATTCATTGTTGACGGAGTCAGCTGTATAGGCGGGGTTAAAGCGAAAATGGATGAATGGGGCATAGATATTCTTGTCACAGGTTCACAAAAGGCCTTAATGCTGCCGCCGGGCTTAGCTTTTGTCAGTGTCAGCGACAGGGCGTGGAAAGTCATTGAAGATAATAAAGCGCCGGCTTATTATCTTGATCTATTAACCTATCGAAAGTCATACGAGAAACATATGACACCTAATACACCGGCTGTTTCTCTTATTTATGGACTTCAGGCAGTTTGCGGGATGATAGAGGAAGAAGGATTTGATGAAACTGTCAAAAGACATGAAATCATGAAAAAGATGACCCGGGAAGCTATCAGCGCACTGGATCTGCCTCTGTTAACAAATGATGAGGATGCATCCCCGACAGTGACAGCAATTAGTGAACCTGCTGATTTGGAAATAGAAAAACTTCGCGGTCACCTTAAAAAGAAATATCATATTGATTTCGCGGGCGGCCAAGGAAAATTGAAAGGTAAAATTATGAGATTTGGTCATATGGGCTATTGTTTCCCTGGTGATGTACTGGAAGCTGTTTCAATAATTGAACGCGGTTTGAAAGATTTTAACCATCATTTTGAATATGGTGCAGGTGTTAAAGCTGCACAGGAGGTGTATTTGGATTATGTATAATATTTTAATTAGTGATCCGTTAAATCAAGAGGGCATCGAACCCCTATTAAAGGCAAAAGACGTAAAGGTTGATATAGAAACAGGGCTTAAGCCTGAAAAACTTCAACAAGTCATTTCAGATTACCATGCTTTACTGGTCAGAAGCCAAACGCAAGTGTCGGCCGATATTATTAACGCCGGCAATAATTTAAAAGTCATCGGCCGTGCCGGCGTTGGCGTGGATAACATTGATCTAAAAGCAGCGACGCAAAAAGGGATTATGGTACTTAATGCGCCGGAAGGCAATACGATTTCCGCGGCTGAGCATACATTTGCGATGATGATGGCCGTTGCCCGCAATATTCCTCAAGCCTATAAATCTCTGGTCGGCGGTGAATGGAACCGGAAGGCCTTCCAAGGCGCCGAGCTTAATCGTAAAGTTATCGGTATTATAGGTCTTGGAAGGATCGGGGCAGAAGTTGCCAAACGGGCGAAAGTCTTCAACATGAAAGTTATTGCCTATGATCCATTCTTAACGAAGGAAAGGGCGGCAAAACTGGGTATTGAAAAAGGAGAGCTTGATGAGGTCATTGCAGCAGCTGACTTTATCACGGTTCATACGCCGTTGACCCAAGAGACAAAACATTTACTCAACAGCGAAAAATTAAATAAAATGAAAGACGGCGTACGGATTATTAACTGTGCCAGAGGCGGAATTATTAATGAGGATGATTTGTATGACGCAATAAAAGATGGAAAAGTAGCCGGGGCAGCCATTGATGTTTTTGAAAATGAACCGGCGGTTGGACATCCATTATTAACATTGCCGCAAGTGATTGCGACACCGCATCTCGGGGCGTCAACAGCAGAGGCGCAAAAAAATGTCGCTGTAGATGTCAGCGAAGGAATATTAAAAGTATTGCATGATCAACCATTTAGAAATATCGTTAACTATCCGCCGATCCCAAGCGATATGATGAAAAAGTTAACCCCTTACTTCGGGCTTTGTGAAAAAATGGGTGAGATGGCGATACAATTAGTTAAAGAAAAACCTGATGAAATAACCATTTCTTATTCAGGCGAATTAATGGATTTAGAAACAACACCGTTAACCCGCGGCATTCTAAAAGGGGTTCTGTCTTATTATTTAAGCACGAAGGTGAATTTCATCAATGCGGCGTTTATGGCAAAGCAGCATGATATTGCTTACACGGTAGAAAAGAAACCTTATCACCAAAGTTTCACAAGTTTAATTACATTGCACGTTAAAACAGGCAATCATGAAAGGGTCATTGCGGGTACCTTAATTGAGGGTTACGGTCCGCGGATCATCAGAGTCGGCGATTATAATATTGATATTTCTCCAGAAGGGCATTTGTTATTTGTTCATCATCACGATCGCCCAGGTTTGATTGGCCGGGTTGGATCTATTCTAGGTGAGCATGATGTTAATATTGCAACTATGCAAGTTGGCAGAAAAAGCGCCGGCGGCCAAGCGATTATGATGCTGTCGGTTGACAAAAAAATAGAAAAAGATGTTATCTCCCATTTAGAGAAAATTGACGACATTATCAGCGTACAAGAGATTGATCTGTAATTAATACAAAGAGCCAAGCGGTCGATGAAGGCGCGCTTGGCTCTTTATATATTGTTATCCGGTCCTATTTCATCCGGTTTTTTTCACTAAATTGACGCATATCGTTATAAACAAACATTAGCAAATGATTTAATTCCGGTTTAATATGCCAAAAAGGCGCGTCGCCGAGCCTGGCTGCGACTGACGATTGTTTTTTGGCTAAATATTGGAGACTTTCCAAAGAATAATCTTCGTGATATGTTTGACGTTGCCGCCTTATTTGAAGAGTCTGGTGTTCATTACTATTAAATAGGCCCGGAACACTTTCCTTTGGTTTGCTGACTCCTGAAATTTCCTTATCGTATTCTGAAATCCAGCGAATAACGGCTGCGACAATATGTTTACATGGATAACCCTTGTCGGGACACGAGCATTGAAAAGATATATCTTCAGGAAAAGGGATGTCTAAGTCTTCGAATCGATTGTCAGAAGACCAATCGGCTTCAATTTTATAAATTGTTCCATTAGAGCCTACAACTTCTGCGGAGAAGCCTTCATCTGGATAATCGTCTAATCCGATCACAGCGCCTTCCCTATATAAGGCCTTACCCCGGCGGAGGCGTCCTGAATCAGCTTCATGATAAAATTCATCTAGCCAGCTGTCTAACAAGGGATCTTTAATTGAAATTCGGCGGCTCACGATGACAGCACCTCTTTTCGCAGACGGATTAAGTCATATATTTCGTTATCATTAAGTTCAGTCACCCAGCTCTCACCTTGGCTGAGGATTTGTTTGCTTAATGATTTTTTTTGTTCTATAAGTTCATCAATACGTTCTTCAATTGTACCTTCACAGACCATTTTGTGGACATTGACGTTTTGCCTTTGTCCGATCCGATAGACACGGTCTGTTGCCTGTTCTTCAACAGCCGGGTTCCACCAGCGGTCAAAATGGACAACATGCCGTGCTTCAGTCAAGTTTAAACCCAGTCCGCCTGCTTTTAATGAAAGGATAAAAATGCAGCTTGTGTCCGTTTCCCGGAAATGGCGTATTAACTTTTCACGGGCTTCCGCTGTTAAACCGCCATGAAGAAAATAAACCGGGCAGTTTGGAAAGTGTTTTTCGAGTGTTTGGATTAACAGTTTTCCCATTTTTACATACTGGGTAAAAATGAGCAATTTCTCTTTTTCTTCAACCAGCGGGCCGATAAGTTCAAATAAGCGGTTAAGTTTACCTGAAGATTGTGTATCCCCTTTATCCGTTAAAAGGTTTGGGTGATCGCAAATTTGCTTCAGCTTCGTTAAGGTAGACAGGATCAATCCTTTACGTTTCATGCCTTCTGTACTGCTGACATTTTGCATGAGTTCATTAACAACCGATTGGTATAAGGAAGCCTGCACTTTGCTTAAATGGCAATATTCTTTGATCTCCAGTTTTTCAGGTAAATCTTTAATAATTCGTTTGTCGGTTTTTTCCCGGCGTAAGATAAATGGCGAAATCATCTTTTGCAGCGTTCTGGTTTTAGAGGCATTATTTTCTTTTACGATCGGACGGACAAATTGCTCACGAAACCTTTTCAGCGAACCGAGATAGCCCGGGTTAAGAAATTCCATGATAGACCATAATTCGTCAAGCCGGTTTTCGATAGGAGTACCAGTAAGAGCGATCCGATGGCGTGCTTTTAACGCTCTGACAGCCCGGCTTTTTTTGGCATGCGGATTTTTTATCGTTTGTGCTTCATCAATGATGACACTTGACCATTCGAATTTTGAGAAAAACTCAATGTCTTTCAATAATAAGGAATAGCTCGTTAAGATACAATCAAATTCATCGAGCTGCTTTTCCAGACTTTCAGTACTCATACGGTCCGGACCATGGTAAGTATAGAGGCGCAAGCGGGGCGCGAATTGTTTAAATTCATGCCGCCAGTTTGCGAGTAAGGAGGTTGGACAGATAATGAGTACCTGGTCGTCAACACGGCTGTCTAACCGCTTTGTAATATAAGTGATCGTTTGAATCGTTTTTCCAAGCCCCATATCATCGGCCAAACAACAACCGGCCCGTTTTTCCGCTAAGGTTGTCAGCCATGTATAGCCTTTTTTCTGATAAGGACGAAGCTGACCGGAAAAATGCTCAGGAACCTCAATATTATGTGCCGGCTTCTTTAATAAACCTTTTAGATAGTTATCAAGTTTTTGATCGATATTTAAATTAAAAGGCTTTTTTTGTTTTCCTTTATATAAAGCCTTCAACTGAAGTGTATCACCGACACTGGCGTTTTTCCCAGTCACTGTTTCAGCTTCCTGCATGGCTTCATAAGCTTCTACCATTTTGTCAAGCGGCAGTTCAATCCATTGTCCGCCTCTCTGTACAAAGGCCTTTTGCTGATCCACCATTTTTTTGAATTCATCCGCTGAAAGGTTCATATCACCGACAGCAATACGCCAATCGTAATGGGTAAGGCTTGAAAGATCAAAGAAAGAAGATCCTACACTGATATCTAAATCCATATCGACTTGGTCATTTGCCTTTTTAATTTTCAGCCATGAAGGAAAAAGCAAATGAATATTTTGTTCAATAAGCTCATCTTGCTTTCGATATAGTTTAAGTACAGTATCAAGATTCAAATCGTAGGCGCCGTCGATAAGCAATTGCTGAAAATTCAACTCTGGAATATGCTGATTTAACGCAAATTCTATTTGGTCGAGAAGCTGCTTATTTGCAGGATGATTATAAGCAGCTTCTTCCCAAACAAAAAGGCGTTCTTCGTTATTTTGAATGCCCTTGACATCCAGATGAATCGTCCATATAGTGTCAGCTTCAAAAGGTTCTTCATTATTATCAGGCTCAATATAAACGTTAACTGACTGAACATTAATAAAAGAACCCCAATGACTTTGATAAAAAATTGAAAGAGCATTTAATGGTTCTTCAATATTGGATATGCCAGCTTCGGACACCCAATTGAGAATTTCCTTTTTAAGATGCCGTACCTGGTTTATATTTTCTTGGTTTCGTGCTGTAAGGAAAAAGGCGGGTGTCTCTATCGTTAAAAAATTAAACCAATCAACTGTATGATTTTTATTTATTAAATCTTTTTCCGACCATTCATTCACCACTTGACCAAATACAGGGTTTGATGTTTGCCGTATCAAAGCGTCCAGCCACATATTAATCAACAAATAGAGCCATTGTTTTGTTGTCACATTTTCTAATTCTTCAGGTGCCAAGGAGATGGGCGGAATATGACTGAGCCATTTTTTAAAAAGCCCCGCCTCTTCGAGCAAACCATTGTCGCCAAACCAATGTGCGGATGCATAATATTCACCGTCTTTTTCATAATCGAATAAAGCAGGATAAAAATGGCCGTTTTCTAAAAGTATGTTAATGCCGCTGGCAACTTCTTTAAAATAGTAAAAACTCTCCGCGTAATCAAAATAACGGTTGTATCCTAAAATAAACTTAGGGTGCTTAAATAAGTATAAAAGCTCGTTATATCCAAATAACAGTCCTGTTACTGTTACAATATCATCATCTAATTGAAATTCAGTTTCATACGGGGTAATCAGGTTGTCGCCGATAACGTCAACCCATTCTTTTGATTTATTTAATAAAGTGTATAAATATTCATTTTCCCTGTTAGGACGGCCTTGAGAGTCACCAATCCATACAAAAAACTTGCATTCATCCCTAATAGTTGGAATAAAGGATATATGCAATTGTCTGCTCATAGCACATCCCTCAATCGTGAAGTATCGTAAAGCTCATTATATAACTATAACAGCGTTGAAAAGGTGAATCAATTTTCGAATTAAACGATTTAATAATTTCACTGCAAACTTTTGGTTAATATTAATGCTTTTTGATAATATTTAACTTGAGGCAACTAGTTTGAGTCGATAACTAAAATGATTATTGAAGGAGCCTAAAAAATGTCAGTAAATCGAAAATTAATCGGATATGTTGGAACGTACACCAAAGGGGACAGTGAAGGGATTTATTCGTTTGTTCTCGATACAGAATCGGCAAAACTTGGCGAGGTAAAGGCAGTTGCTGAGCTGGACAATCCGACATACGTCACAGTGAGTCAGGATAATCAATATCTATATTCTGTTATAAAAGATGGCGAAAAAGGCGGTGCTGCGGCATATGCTATTCGCGGTGAAAATGGTGAACTCGAATTGTTAAATAAACAATTATCAGAAGGTGCCTCGCCTTGTCATGTCAGTGTTGACAGCAATAATCATTATGTTGTGACAGCGAATTATCATAAAGGAACAGTTGAGGCATACGCAACAAAAGAGGACGGCAGCCTAAACCCTGTATCATCAACAGTCCAGCACCACGGTTCAGGTCCGAACAAAGAAAGACAAGAGAAACCGCACGTGCACTATGCCGGATTTACGCCGGATGAAAAATATGTAGCCGTCGTCGATTTAGGCATTGATAAATTGATGACATACTCTGTCAATAATGGTGAGTTGGCCGAAGTAAGCAGCCTGTCAGTCAAACCGGGAAGCGGCCCGAGACATCTTGCCTTCCATCCAAATGGAAAATACGCCTATTTGATGACTGAGATTAGCTCAGAAGTGATTGTTTTATCCTACAAAAGCGAGGATGGCAGCTTTACAGAGCTGCAAACGATCCCGACAATTCCTGAAGATTTTCACGAGAATAATCAAGGCAGCGCAATACATATTTCTTCAGACGGCCGCTTTGTATATGCAGCGAACCGCGGGCATGACAGTATTGCTTTATTCAGTGTCAATCAAGATTCAGGAAAACTTACTTTTGTTGGACGTACATCAACAGAGGGCAATTGGCCGCGTGATTTTGTACTTGACCCAACAGAGAAGTTCCTCGTTGCATCTAATCAAAATTCGAGCAACCTTGTGTTATTTCAAAGGGACGAGGCAACAGGTAAACTGACACTTGTGCAGTCTGATGTAGCTGTTCCCGATCCTGTTTGTGTGAAGTTTTTGCACGTTTAATTAATACAACTTAACACAATAAATAAAAGAAACCCTATTGGTTAATTTCCAATAGGGTTTTGAACATTTTTTCTGCTGTTAAAAATATTTTAAGGTTATCCATAATGACCCGGCTCGGTTAAAGATTATAAGAGCCTTTGGCTGTTTCTGTCAGACCTTTTTTCTTACGTAACAACAAAACGAAATATGCTGCATAATAGGCAAACATAATCAAGATTAATCCGGCGGTCCAAGGGTTGCTCATTTGAGTCATATTTTGTAAACTATTTGATTGTTGAAAAGCATTTTGCCCTCCGGCATGTGTCATACTATACATCATGTAAAATCTATAGATAAGGCGTCCGAAGAAAAGGGCGGTGACAATGCCTCCGATCCATGGGTTATTACGGTAATACCAGTGTTCGCCGCGTTTTTCAAATGTAGTTGTAGTTATGCCGTAGTAAGCAAGAATAAGTCCGATAGCGATGCCAACAATGTCTGAAATTAAGGCAATAGGATGAATAAGGCTTTCAAATAAGAAAATCGCGCCGATAATAGTAAAAATTACCGTTCTTACAATCATTCTGGATGATTCGAATTTTTGCCAGCCAATATTTCGGCGGACCCGCTTGAAGATACCGAGACAAATCACCGCTACGATCACAATAATATAATAATGCTGATTCATCTTTTTCACCCCTTTCAATATCTTCTTAATAAAGGTTTGTATCTTAAGTGTATTATAACACTTAATACACTTATTGCAAATCCTATTTACACCTATTTGCCAATAAATTAAATGATTGTTAAAATACTTTTTCATAAATAACCGTTTCTTGATTATTTAAAATGCATCAGATTAAAAATAGGATGGGGAAAAATGAATATACTCATTGTCGATGATGAAAAGGATATGTTGAAGATTCTTAAGGCCTATTTTGAACGTGAAGGCTACGATACTTTTCTAGCTGAAGATGGAGAAGAAGCCTTGGATATTTTTTACAGTAATAAAATTGATCTAGCCATTTTGGACTGGATGATGCCTCATTTGAATGGTATCAGTGTTTGTAAAGAAATAAAGAAAAACAGTCAAGCAAAAGTAATCATGTTAACAGCCAAAAGCGAAAACGAAGACGAACTAATGGCTTTAAATACCGGTGCCGACGATTATGTGAAAAAGCCGTTTCATCCGGATATATTACTGACAAGAGCGAAAAAGCTGCTAAAAGAAGATGCAATCGTCAAATTCGGAGATATAAAAATTGACTTCAAAGGTAAAAAAATTTATAAAAATGACCATGATATTCAAGCAACAAAAACCGAGTTTGAACTGATGAGATGTTTCCTTAAAAATCAAGGGCACATATTATCCCGAAAAGATTTACTTGATATTGTATGGGGGTTGGATTATATAGGTGAAGAAAGAACAGTGGATACACATATCAGAAGGTTAAGAGAAAAAGTTGGGACAGGCTTGATAAAAACGCATAGAGGTTTAGGCTACAGCTTGGAGAAAATCATTGATGAATAAGCTTGGAAAAAAACTTTCTCTCAGTATATCTATTGCTATTATATGTATTATTACGTTCTCTATCTTACTTAATAAATACTTTTTGCCAAAGTATTATTTGCATGAGATGAAAGGCAACCTTGAGTCTGTCACAGAAACAATTGGGAGTATAAATAAAAAGGATTTTATTAATGCAGTACCTGAGCTTGAGAAAAAATATAATGTCACGATTGTTTACGAACAAACAAATGAAGATATTAATAGCTTTAATGATTCATTACGAGATAATTTGGATAGAAAGCAAGTCACCCTGAATAAGTTCTGGGTAACGCCAGATACATTAAGAAAAGTTGAAAACGGAAAGAAAGTCAATAAGCTTTACGATCAAGGGAAATTAAAATCAAGTTTCTTAAGCAGTTTTATGAATAAAGGCAACCTATTTGTTTTGGTCGGCTTATCCATTGCTCATTTTAATGATGCAGCAAAAGTTATTAATATGCTTTATATTTACGTGCTTGGCATAGCAGTTGTCATCATTCTTTTGTTAGTCTGGCTGTTGACTAAAAAAATGACCGATCCTTTAAAGGAGCTTAAAGAGGTATCTGAAGAAATTGCGGAGTTAAAATTTAAAAAGGCNTTAAAATTTAAAAAGGCCCATGTTCAAACCAATGATGAAATTGAAGAGCTTGCTTACAGCATTAATATTATGAGTGATAAATTAAAAAAGGCTCATGAGGATTTGCTTAAAAAAAATGAGAACCTGAAAACATTTATGGCGGATATTAATCATGAATTAAAAACACCTTTGTCTGTCATTCAAATTTATGCACAAGGATTAAAAGATGGATTGGATGACGGGACTTATACAGATACGATTTTAAAACAAACAAAAAATATTTCGTCATTAATTGAAGATTTGCTGAATTATTCAAGAATTGAAAGGGCCGTTTTTACGAAAGAGAAGTTTAATTTATTTCAACTTTTTCAAGAATGCCTGAGTAAATATGATTTAGAATGCCGGACAAAGAATATCAATGTGTCGGTTTCAAATAAAGTCAAAGGCGAGATGCGGGTAGACGCAGATAAGAAAAAAATCGAAATGGTTTTCAACAATTTGATCAGCAATGCGATCAAGTACACACAAAATCAAAAGATTGATATAGCATTTGCAGAATCTGGCGGCCAAGTATTATTTACGATTCAAAATGGCGCAAATATTGATGATAAAAAGATAGAAAAGGTTTGGGAACCATTTTACGTCATTGAATCCTCACGTAATAAAAATGTTTCTGGAACAGGGCTGGGCTTAGCCATTGTGAAATCGATTCTCGAACGCCACCAGCTTGATTTCGGTGTGCTTCATCAAGAAGGTTATATACAATTTTATATTTATTTTAAAAGGATCCCTTAAATAAAATTGGGATTCTTTTTTTTATACAGCGGCTCGTGTCAAACTAATGTAACAAAGCGGGGTTATTCTACTATTGTCAAAGGTTAATGAAAAAACAGATATAAAAAAGGTTCTATATTGGAGGAAAGACAATGTTTAATAATCATACAATTCTAGTTACTGGCGGAACAGGTTCTTGGGGACAAGAAACAGTCAAACAACTGCTATTTCAAAACCCGAAAGAAATTCGTATTTTTTCCCGGAATGAAACATTACAGGTTGAAATGGAACAGCAGTTTGGAAATCATCATCAATTAAAGTTTATTATCGGGGACATCCGTAATCAGGAGGAATTGATCGAGGCATGTAAAGGGGTAGATATTGTCTATCATTTAGCTGCTTTAAAGCATGTACCGATTTGCGAGAATCACCCTAGTGAAGCTTTTAAAACAAACGTGCACGGCACCCAGAATGTGATTGAAGCAGCTATTAAAAACAATGTAAGAAAAGTTGTTTATCTATCTACAGATAAAGCAGCCGACCCATCAAATATTTACGGCATGACTAAGGCCATAGGTGAAAAGCTGATGATTTATGCTAATACAAAAAGCGTCATGACAAAGTTTATTTGTGTAAGAAGCGGAAATGTTCTTGGGACAAGCGGCAGTGTCGTTCAAGTGTTTAAAAACCAAATAAACAATTCGCGGCAAATAGGCATTACTGATCGACGGATGACACGCTTTTTCTTAACAATGGAGCAAGCTGTTAAGTTCTTGTTTAAAGCAACAAAAATAGGCAAGGGCGGGGAAATATTCGTCATGAAGATGCCGTCTATCAAAATTGATGACTTAGCACAAGTATTGATTGATGAATCAGGTTACAAAAATATAAAAATAAAAGAAGTCGGTATCCGTCCGGGTGAAAAGCTGAATGAAAATCTATTTTCGGAATCAGAAAGCACAAGAACAAAGTATTTTAACCATCATTACTTTGTGATATTGCCGACTATTCGCATAGAGGGGCTTAAAGATTATAGCGCTTATGAAAATGTAAATCTTCACGGCTACAGTTCTGAAATGGCGCCGATGACAAAGAAAGAAATCAAGGAAATGTTAAGGTCAGGAGATTTGTTGTAAGACAGGCCCTTCTCAGACTCTTTAATACTATCAGCGATTTACTTGGAGGCAGAAAAAGATATGGATAAAAGAATTGTATTTACCGGAGGAGGGTCCGCCGGCCACGTCATGGCTAATCTGGTATTAATTCCTAAACTTATTCAACAAGGTTGGCAAGTTCAATATATTGGTTCAAGTCATGGCATCGAAAAGCAGCTTATTTCCGGTTTGGATGATGTAGCCTATTACAGTGTATCAACCGGCAAACTCAGGCGGTATTTTGATTGGGATAATGTTAAAGACCTGTTCAAAGTTGTAAAGGGTATAGCCCAGTCATATAAACTAATGAGAAAACTTAAACCTGATGTTGTGTTTTCAGGCGGAGGGTTTGTGGAAGTTCCTGTAGTGATAGGAGCGGCATTGAATAGAATTCCGATTATTATAAGAGAAACGGATGTCACGCTGGGTCTTGCCAACAAACTTTCACTGCCTTTTGCTAAGAAAATATGCACGACTTTCCCCGAAACCGAAAAAGAAATCGGATCAAAAAAATCAATTTACATTGGTTCTATTGTAAGGGAAAGTTTAAAAGATGGAGATCCTGCACGGGGATTAGCCTTGTGTCAATTTACAAAAGAAAAGCCGGTGCTTCTCATTATGGGCGGAAGTCAAGGCGCCGAGAGGATTAATGAAATTGTAAGAACGTGCTTGAATAAATTATTAAAAGACTTTTTTATCGTACACATTTGCGGAAAAGGTAAAGTAGATTCCTCAATTCAGTTAAAAGGATATCAGCAATTTGAATATGTGAATGAAGAATTGGCTGATTTAATGGCGATGGCGGATATGGTTGTCTCAAGAGCCGGTTCTAATTCGATATTTGAATGTCTTGCCTTGCAAAAACCGATGCTGCTTATCCCATTATCTAATGGCGCAAGCCGCGGCGATCAAATTTTAAATGCCCAGTCATTTATGAATTCAGGGTATGCTGAAATTCTTTTTCAAGAAGATCTTAACCGGGATACATTCATCAATGCTGCTTACCATTTGTTTAAATACCGGGAAAAGTATATTAACAATATGGCATCTTATGAAGATGAAAAAGGAACACAAATGGCGATGAATTTAATTGAGGAGATGGTGATTTAAGCTCACAAATTTGAATCCCTATATTATATAACCCCCTGAGCGCAGGGGGTTCAATTTATTTTATTTTTTAAATGGGGATTCAAAGTATCATAGAAGTAATTTGCATCCGTGCCGGTGCCATTATAACATTTGACCTGTAATTTGCTGCTATTTTGCTATAATAGATTCAATTATAAATCCAAACCGAATAACAAATTCAAAATAAAAAGAGGCTGGACATGAGAATTGGAAAAAAGGTTTAAGCCTGCAGACAATGATTACTTTGTTTGTTATTTCAGTGGTGATTTTATCATTGGTTGCGACAGGCATTTTGATTGGCAAAAAAGTAGCTGATAATACCAAGGAACGATTGTCAGATAAGGCAATGATCATTGCACGAATGGTTGCAAACACACCTTTAATTATTGAGGGGTTGGAAAATAAAACTAAGGCACAGGACATTCAGCCGTTTGTCAGCAGAATCCGCCATAAGACTAATGTCCGCTACATCGTTGTCATGGACATGAATGGGATTCGAAAGTCCCATCCTAATAAAGAAAAAATCGGAAAGCATTTCGTCGGCGGTGATGAAAAGCCGGCATTACACGGCAAGGAATATATATCGGTTGCTGCGGGAACCCTTGGCACCTCACTGCGGGCTTTTGAACCGATCCGCGATCCTTCTGGAAAACAAGTTGGTGTTGTTGCGGTTGGTATTATGTCAAATATTGAACAGGAAGCGGTTCTTAAAAGCATTCAGATCATTTATATCGGTACCGGATTGGGCATTCTATTCGGTGCCATAGGCGCTGTAGTATTGGCAAGGAAAATTAAAAAAGTGCTATTTGGTTTAGAACCGGCTCAAATAGCAAGTTTATGGCAGGAAAGAAACGCCATGCTTGAATCTGTTCACGAAGGTATCATTGCCGTTAATAAAGAAAATAAGATTATTTTGGCAAATCCAGAGGCCGCCCGCATTTTTCAAAAAGCCGGGATTTACGAGCCTTTGATCGGAGTAGATGTGGAAACTTTCCTCCCTGATTCGAGAATGCAAAGGGTCGTTCAAAATAAAAGAGCGGAATATGATCAGGAAATAGAATTAAATGGGGTAACCCTTTTTGCCAACCGTGTGCCTATTATTGTAGAAAATCAGGTTGTTGGTGCCATCGCCACCTTTCGTGATAAGACAGAATTAAAGCAGCTTGCCGAGCAAGTAACCGGTGTAAAACTATATGCGGAGGCACTGCGGGCAAAGACACATGAATTCATGAACAAACTGCATGTTATATTAGGTATGATCCACATTGGCGAATATAAGAAAGTCGCTTCGTATATACAGCAAATATCTCATCACTACCAAATGGAAATTGGGTCTGTCTCGCGGCTCGTCGATGATCCGGTTCTGGCAGGATTTTTGCTCAGCAAACTCAGCTTTGCCCGGGAGCAGGGGGTCCATCTAACCATCTCCGGTGATCAAACGCTGCACCTCTCAGATGACCCGGAAACGGTCAATGAATTAATTACGATATTGGGCAACTTGATTGATAATGCCATCGAAGCGGTTAATGAAAGCCGCCATAAAGACATTGAGGTATTATTGGATGTTGAACCCGCTATGTTTTCTTTTTCCGTTAAGGACAGCGGCGGCGGGATTTCTGATGAGTTGCTTGATAAAGTGTTTGATAAAGGCTTTTCAACAAAGGGAGATGATCGCGGCTATGGCCTTTTTCTTGTGAATAAGGCTGTAGAAGCACTAAATGGCGAACTAACGGTAAAGACAGATTGTAAAGGAACTGTCTTTACGGTTAACATTCCATACAAAAGACAGGATGAAAAAAATAATGATACGGGTTTTAATTGTTGAAGATGATCCGATGGTTGCAGAAATCAATAAAAGTTATTTAAAGTCCATTAAAGGTTTTACTTGTGCAGGAGTTGCCGCTAATGTATCAGACGGATTGGCTCTTTTGGAGGAAAATCCAGTCGATCTGGTTCTTCTGGATATTTTTATGCCGAGGACAAATGGACTCGAGTTTCTTGCTGATATTAGAAAAAAGAGAAAAGGGATTGACGTTATTATCATTTCCGCTGCAAGTGACATTGAACATATTAAAGCTTCCCTGCGGCTTGGGGCAGTTGATTATCTTATAAAACCTTTCGAGTTCCAACGCTTTAATTCAGCTTTGCTTAAGTATCAAAAAGAACAGGAATTTTTAAAAGCTCAAGCAATGGTCAATCAGGATGAGCTAGATAGGCTATTGCTCAAAAAGGATATTCGTACTGCAGCACCGCCTCCTGAACTGCCGAAAGGACTGACTTTACCTACATTACGGCTGACAATTGAGCAGATTCACAAAATGGAGAAAGACGGATTCTCTACAGAAGAGCTTGCTAATAAGGTCGGAATATCCCGAATCTCAATGAGAAAATATTTACAGTTTTTAACTGACATAGAATTTGTATTTATTAAAATGGCTTATGGAAATGTTGGCCGCCCAGTATATAAATATCATTTAAATAAAGGAAATGAAGACAAGGTAAAGCCCTATATGAAGGCGGATGATGATTCTTAGTCACATCCGCCTTGCTTACTTTAGTAACAAAATAGATTCTTTATTTACATTTTCTTTATTAAATATTCAAAAAACATTAACATAATAAACACAACATATGACACCGCTTACAGTTGATTTGGAGTTATGAAAAAAGGAGTGAAAAAATTGAAAAGGATCTTTACAAACTTAACATTTCAAGTTTTGACCGCTGTAGTCATCGGTATTCTTCTTGGGATTATTTTTCCCAATGCAGCCAAAGACATGAAGCCGCTTGGCGATATTTTCATTAATATGGTTAAAATGATTATCGCACCTCTGATTTTCTTTACGATTGTTCTGGGTATTGCCGGGATGGGCGATATGAAGAAGGTTGGCCGTGTCGGCGGGAAGGCGCTTTTATATTTTGAAATCGTTTCCACCGTTGCCTTGGCTCTAGGGCTTATTATTGCTAATATCTTTAAACCCGGCAGCGGCGTTACTCTTGATCCGACCCAAGGGCAAGAGCAGATTGCTGAATACACAAAACAAGGCGCGGAAATGGGCTTCTTTGACTTTCTTATCAATATTGTTCCATCAAACGTTTTCGATGCTTTTGCAAAAGGTGACATTCTCCAAGTTGTCTTTTTTGCAGTTTTGTTTGGTTTTGCTTTGGCCTCTCTTGGGAAGACCGGCAAACCGGTTCTTGATTTATTTGATCGGATCACAAAGGTTTTTTATAAGATTGTGAATATGATCATGAGAGTCGCTCCAATCGGAGCCTTCGGAGCCATTGCTTTTACGATTGGCAACTATGGTCTATCTTCCCTGCTTCCGCTTGGGAAATTGATGCTTTGTGTTTATGTAACAATGATAATATTCGTTTTTGTCATTCTTAATATCATCTGTAAAATCTTTGGATTCAGCCTTTGGAAATACCTTAAGCATATTAAAGAAGAATTGCTAATTGTCTTGGGGACTTCTTCATCGGAATCTGTTTTGCCAAGGATGATGACGAAGATGGAGGAGTTCGGATGTTCTAAATCCGTCACGTCCCTAGTGATTCCAACCGGGTATTCGTTTAACTTAGATGGCACATCGGTCTATTTATCGATGGCTGTAGTCTTTCTTGCTCAGGTAAGCGGCGTTCATTTGACCCTGACACAAGAGATTACCATTCTAGCAATATTGATGCTGACATCAAAAGGTGCCGCAACCGTGACCGGCGGAGGGTTTATCGTTCTTGCTTCAACATTAAGCGCCATGCACGTCATTCCGATGGCGGGCTTGGCATTGCTTCTTGGGGTTGACCGCTTTATGTCCGAAGCTCGAGCTATCATTAACATGATCGGTAACGGGATCGCAACAATCGTCGTTGCGAAAAGCGAAAAGGAATTCGGCATTGAAGCCGATAAACCGGCAGAATTAGGGAAAAGTTCATCTACTACGGCAAGTTAGAACCCCGAAGATCATGTAGTGGAGAACTATTCTGCATTCAGCTACATTGATTGCCTTGGCGGAAATCTTTATTACCATAATAGCTGTGATGCGGGTTTAGTTTATCATATATCGGCTCGTTTCATTTAATCGGGAAAGCCCCCTAAGATTGATATGGGGGCTTTTTAGTATGATAATCGTCCCTACTATCTTATGTGTTATTTTTCTCATTACCTATTAGGTGCAAACAAAAGTCTAAATCAGCCTGGAGATGATTTTTCATTAGAATTTCAGCCTCTTTACCATCTCTTGACTTTATAGCTTCGTAAATTTTTTCGTGTTCATCAATTAATGATGGGCGGTTATAATTAACAACTGTCCGTCGGAAAAGGTAAATAATAGATTGCATCCGGTCAATAATATCAATCATCACAGGATTATGACTTGCTTGGACAATAACTTCATGAAAACGCTCATTGGCCTTCATGATTTCTTCTACTTCTCCTTTTTTACCTATTTCAACACATTTATGTAGTGAATCTAGTTCTTCCTCTTTAAGATAGGAGGCTGCACATAAAGCTGAATAGCCTTCCAAAAGAATACGTACTTGAAACAAATTTCGTAAGTCAGTCTCTGTAGGTTTTACAACCCTTTTATTGGCAATAAGCCCCTCGAGTTCCAATTTTCGAATGGATTCTCTTATGGGTGTTCTGCTCACGCCTAATTCTTTGGCTACTTTTTCTTCAACAATCTTGGTTCCGCTGGGAAGTTCACCATTTAAAATCTTGTCACGGATAATTTCATAAGACTGATGGTAAGCAGGACGGGAATCATCACTTCCAAACACAACGTTCACCTCGGTATCCTTTAATAAACTAAATTTATATTACCAAACTTCTTTATAAAAACATAGAAGAGACAAGTGATGAATCATATTAGCTAAAATATTGTATACAAAAATTATAAAAATGTATACAAAATAATAAAAATAGTATACAATATCGATATAACCTATTATGTAAGCGCTATTCAAAATAGATTGAATGGGTGCTGATTAATTTTACTTAGTAACTATAGTTAAAAAATCAAATAGTATTATTCATCGAAAAAAGTCAGGGAGGAAAAATAATGAAACGAAAAATAGGCTTTATAGGGTTAGGTATAATGGGAAAACCGATGTCGTTAAACCTTATCATGGCTGGTCATCAAGTAACTGTTTTTGATATTAACCAACAGGTTGTAAAGAGTTTAGAAGAAGCTGGAGCGGTCTCTGCAAAATCTCCAAAAGAAGTCGCGGAAAAAAATGACGTGATTATTACAATGTTGCCTGCTTCTAAGCATGTTAAAGAAGTTGTTTTAGGTGAAAACGGGATATTAGAGGGAGCAAAAGAAGGGACGCTGATCATAGATATGAGTTCTATCACTCCGACAGTTTCCAAAGAACTTGCAAACATAGCATCGAAAAAAGGTGTAGAAATGCTTGATGCACCCGTCAGCGGCGGCGAACCAAAAGCAATCGATGGGACCCTGGCTATTATGGTTGGCGGTAAAGAAGATGTTTTTGAAAGCGCTAAATCCATTTTAAATGATATGGGAAAAGATGTTACATTAGTTGGCGGTAATGGGTGCGGCGTAACAGCAAAATTGGCGAACCAGATTATTGTAAACCTTAATATTGCCGCTATGTCTGAAGCACTTGTATTAGCCGCAAAGGCGGGCATTGACATTGAAAAAATGTATCAAGCGATTAGGGGAGGGCTTGCAGGAAGTGCGGTTCTTGATGCTAAAGTCCCCATGATTCTAGATCGGAATTTTACAGCGGGCGGTGCCATTGCTATCAATCTTAAGGATATTACGAATGTAATGGAAACAGCTCATGAAATTGGGGTCCCGCTTCCGCTTTCCAGCCAGCTGTTAGAAATATTCCATGCCTTAAAGGTTGATGGAAAAGAAAAAGATGATCATGGAAGTATTGTAAAGTATTACGAAAAACTTGCTAATGTCGAAGTAAAGAAGGGTTAAATGATGAATGAAAGCAGAAGATTATCCGTAGACATACTTGATACCTTTCCCGGAGTAGAGCATCGTATGGTGAATGAATTATTAGAGAAAGCGCTAAAAGATTTAAATAAGAAGATTATCGTTCTTGATGATGATCCTACAGGTGTACAAACCGTTCATGATATATCTGTTTTCACTGATTGGTCTATAGAAAGTATTGAACAAGGATTTAATGAAAAACAATCCATGTTTTTTATCTTAACTAATTCAAGGGGTTTTACAGCAGAAGAAACGGAAAATGCACATCGGGAGATCGCATACAATATTTTAACGGTTGCCGCTAAATTAAATCGTGAATTTATAATTATCAGCCGAGGAGATTCTACCCTAAGGGGCCATTATCCGCTGGAAACAAATGTATTAAAAGAGACGATTGAAGCATCCTCTGAAATTAAGTTTGACGGGGAAGTTTTGCTTCCGTTTTTTAAAGAGGGCGGCCGTTTAACTATTAATAATATCCATTATGTTCAGCATGATCTGGAACTTATTCCTGCAGGTGATACTGAGTTTGCGAAAGATCGAACATTTGGTTACACAAAATCGCATTTGGGTGAATGGATAGAGGAAAAAACAAATGGTGCATATCAGGCTGAAGATACATTATATATTTCTCTTAATCTATTGCGATCACTTGATATAGAGGAAATAACAAACCAACTTCTTAACGTTAATGATTTTAATAAAGTGGTCGTTAATGCCATAGATGAAGCTGATGTGAAAATCTTCACGGTTGCTTTGGTACAAGCTGTTAAAGGGGGAAAGAATTTTCTGTTTAGAAGCGCCGCTGCTCTTCCAAAAGTCATAGGCGGGGTAAGCGACAAAGGCTTACTGACAAGAGATGAATTGGTTAAAGAAGAAACAGAAAACGGCGGATTGATCATTATTGGATCCCATGTTAAAAAAACCACAGAGCAGCTGAAAGAATTAAAGGAATTAAATGATATTGAATTTATTGAGTTTAACACCCATTTAGTTTTACAACCAGATCAATTCAAGGCTGAATGTCATCGTGTGGTTGAAACAACCGAATCACTTATTCGATCTGGAAAAACGGTTGCTGTTTATACAAGGAGAGAACGGCTTGACCTTGGACAAAACAAAAAAGAAGAGGAATTGAAACTTTCCGTGAAAATTTCTGACGCAGTTACGAGCATCGTGAAAGGACTGCAAATCAGACCAAAATTTCTTGTAGCAAAAGGCGGGATTACGTCAAGTGATGTTGGAACAAAAGGTCTAAAGGTAAAAAGGGCAACAGTAGCTGGACAAATTAGACCTGGAATCCCTGTTTGGATTACAGACGAAGAAAGTAAATATCCGGGGATGGCTTATGTGATCTTTCCGGGAAACGTTGGGACTAAAAGTGATTTAAAAGCGGTTGTTGAAATTTTAAGCGGAAAATAAAGAAAACTAAATCAATAGGAGTGCCATTTGAAAGTTAATTGGCATTCCGTACCTTTTAAATAGAAATGAGGGAAAATAATGCCTATCGTTTATATTTGTATAGGAGTCGCTCTACTACTTCTGCTTATGATTGTCTTTAAGTTAAACGCTTTCATATCTTTGGTGATTGTTAGTTTAATAGTAGGCATTATGGAAGGGATGACGCCTGCCGCTGCAATGACTTCAATTACAAATGGGTTGGGCGGAACATTAGGCAGTCTCGCTTTAGTCATCGGGTTTGGCGGAATGCTCGGCAAATTGATGTCCGATTCTGGAGGGGCTCAACGAATCGCTACAACACTTATTAAAGCTTTCGGGAAAAAAAGAGTTCAGCTTGCGGCAGTACTTACAGCCTTCATCGTCGGAATTGCTCTATTCTTTGAAACAGGCGTCGTTGTATTGATTCCGTTAGTATTTACCATTGCAGCTGTAGCAGAGGTGCCTATTCTTTACATCGGTATGCCTGTGATTGCTGCTCTGATTACGATGCATGGTTTTGTTCCGCCGCACCCGGGACCAACAGCTGTAGCAAATATATATCATGCTAATTTAGGAAAGACATTATTATTTGGGATTATCATTGCTATTCCAGCCGTGATTATTGGCGGGCCATTGTATACAAAGTTGTTTAAAAAAGAAAGCTTAGAAGTTGATATTCCAAAGGGACTCTTTAATCCGAAACAGTTTAAAGAAGAAGAAATGCCTGGGTTTGGTATCAGTATTTTTACAGCGCTTGTTCCGGTTATTCTTATTGCCATTCAAGCCTTTGCAGAAATATTTATGCCTAAATCACCTATCCTGCCAGCAGCGCAATTTATTGGTAATCCTGGTGTCGCTCTATTAATTGCCGTCATTATTGCTATCTTTACCTTTGGTCTTAATCGTGGCAGGAAAATGCCGGATGTAATGAAATCTGTTACTGATTCAGTCAGTGCTATCGGGATGATTTTATTAATTATAGGCGGCGGGGGTGCATTCAAACAAGTATTGGTTGACAGCCATGTTGATAAATATATCGCTCACCTCATGGAAGGATCAACTATTTCCCCGCTAATCCTGGCTTGGTTAATAGCGGCTATTTTAAGGGTAGTGTTAGGTTCTGCTACTGTAGCGGGATTGACTGCCGCCGGTATTGCGGCACCGCTCATTGGGGCGACCCATGTTAGTCCGGAACTGATGGTTTTAGCCACCGGTGCAGGAAGCATGACCTTCTCCCACGTAAATGACGCAGGATTTTGGATTTACAAGGAATTTTTTAACCTTTCAATAGGGAAAACCTTCAAAACATGGTCCGTAATGGTTACGATTATTTCATTAGTAGGACTAGCTGGTGTATTAATTATCAACATGTTTTTGCAATAAAGAGGTTTGTAACATTATTTAATATAAAATGTAAAACTACTGGGTTCAAGGTCTTTGACTTGGAACCCTTTTTTAATCCCATATAAATTAGCAAATTATCTTTGCAATCTTGCTCTTATATTCATAATTACTTACATATGTCATTCTTTCAGGGTATACTGACACCGAGGTGATTCAGAATGGATGCAAAGCAGCAAGCAGAAGTGAACATTCAGATAGAAAAGCCTAAAGTCCAAGATATAACTACAGACAGCATGATGACAGAAGAAAGATGGCAAGCAATCATAAACAACGATTGTGCTTATGATAACCAATTTTTTTACGGGGTTAAGACCACGGGTATTTTTTGCCGCCCATCCTGTAAATCTAAAATCCCCAATATAGAAAATGTTCGAATCTTTTTAGATGTTCAACAAGCATTAGCGGAACAATTCCGTCCATGCAAACGGTGTAAACCGGGAGAACATCGGCTCCCTGATGAAGATTGGGTAGCGCAAATGACAGAATACATCGAAAAGCATTATAGTAAAACGTTAACGCTGGAAACATTAGCTGATATATGCCATGGCAGTCCTTATCACATGCAGCGTACGTTCAAACGGATTAAGGGTATAACTCCAATAGAATATATACAAGAAACAAGGATCTCTAAAGCCAAACAGATTCTTGCCAGTTCAGATAAAACGGTTAAGGAGATTGGCTTTTTAACAGGTATTCCAAATACAGCACATTTTGCTACTCTGTTTAAAAAGAAAACGGGTTATACGCCTACCGAGTATCGCAAACTCAATCGGAAGAAAAAATAGAGGATAGGGGGTTTTTTAAGCTTTGGAATCAATCATTAATAACAAAGTCATTTACTGGAGTATATTCATTCATAATCAATGGAAAATGCATCTCGCGGCAACATCAGAAGGACTGTGTTATGTTGGTTCAAACAATAAAGGATTTAAAGAGTTATTAATTTGGGCTAAATCCAAACTGCCGGATTATGTCATGAAACAAGATGACGAAAAATGTCGGCCTTATGCGGATGAACTTGCAGAATATTTTAATCGGAAGCGTATGGCATTCAACTTTCCTGTTGATTGCCATGGTACCGAGTTTCAATTATCAGTTTGGAAGGCATTACGCAATATTCCATATGGGGATACCTTTTCTTATTCGGACATTGCGGACATCATCCAAAAACCTAATTCGGTACGTGCCGTTGGAGCGGCTATTGGCGCCAACCCTATCTTAATTGCGATTCCTTGTCATAGGGTTATCGGTAAAAACAGAAAATTAACCGGTTATCGGGGCGGTTTAGAAATGAAAAAGCAGCTGCTGATATTGGAAAAAGAAAGCTTAAACATAGAAAAAATAACAGAGAAATAAGGGGAGCTTTGATGTGAAAAAAGAACTTTTTTACAAATACCCAAAAACATTGCTGAATAAAGGAACAGGCTTTCTTTCCGGTTATAGCCATTCCCTTAACCCTTATGCAGGTTGTGCATTTGGCTGTTCATATTGTTATGTTCGCCAGATGCCTGTTGCAACATTCCGTAAAGAAGAATGGGGAACATGGATAGATATCAAGAAGGGGGCGGCAGATCTGCTCCATAAAGAGCTTAATAAAGCCAAAAGTAAAGGGAAGGTGACAATTTTTATGTCATCAAGTACCGATCCCTATCAGCCTGTTGAATATAGAGAAAAAGTAACAAGATCTTTACTCGAAGTCATGGTGGAAAATCAGCCGGACTTTTTATTTGTACAGACCAGGAGCCCCCTTGTCAGCAGAGATGTCGATTTATTCCTTCGTTTAAAGGACAGAGTGCGGGTCAGCATGACGATAGAAACAGATAGAGAGGATATCCACAAACATTTTACCCCTCATGCGCCGCCGGTTAATGCCCGGTTCAAGGCATTGAAAGAATTGGCAGATGCAGGTGTACCGGTTCAGGCAACAATAGCCCCGGTACTGCCGAGCAGCGAATCATTTCCAGAAAAGTTAGTTAACCTTGTTGATCGCGTTTGTGTGGACGATTACTTTATGGGAGACGGCAGCGGCGGAAAACGGACGAAACGTTTAGGTATTTTAGCTAAGTACAAGGAACTCGGTTTGGAAGAATGGTATCATCCATCAGCATATCTTATCGTTTATGACAGACTTAAAAAAGTATTTAAAGATGATCAAGTTTATTTAAGTCAGGACGGTTTTTTACCTTAATATTGATTAATTAAACTATTCCTTAAATAATAGATTGTGGCAGGAAGGAAATAAATTGAATTGATCATTGAACAGCAGAAGAGTACAAATTATGGCCAAGTAGGCTTAATAATTTATTCTTAACATACAGGGCATCTTTTCCTTCAATAATTGTCAATAGCTTATCGTCGTGTAAAGTTAACAAAAATGAAATCAATCTCGGCAAGCTGTTAACTTTGCATGTTCTTCCGCCTTTCCCGTAAAGGTAAATATCGCATTCAGCTGTTTGATTAAGTTTATAAAAATGTAAGACAGTTGGGAGTGTCAAACAATTGGGCCGGATGTTAAAGGACATGATATTTTTCACTATGATCCCTCCATGCATTTAATGTTTATATATTTTAACATAATAAAGCGGAAATTGAAAGCGCTTTCGATAATTTTGATGCAATACTTTTTAAACATACTTTTCTGTCAAACTAATGTAACAAACCATCTATATAGTAAGGGCAAGGAGGATTAGCGATATGAGAAAAAGATACCTTATGTTGGCTCTTATACTGGCCGTTATTACGACGTATTTCGCTGCTAATTCAAATCATACAAGTGACAAGAAAAATATTTATGAGATATTAAAAACTTTAATCTACAAGTAAAAAATAAGTTTGGTGATAAGTAATAAGGTAAAAGGGGAATTATAGTGAAAAAGGTAATCATAGCTTTTAGTATATTGATAGGATGTATTCTGATTGGATCGGGAACTTATGTCTATGCTTTGTATCATTCAATAAAGGAAACGGCAAGCCAAATGTATAAACCGGTTGGTGCAAATGGAAACTCAAGTGCTGAAAATGGCGGTGATTCCAGGCCGATGTCCATTTTATTATTAGGCGTTGACGAGAGGCCCAATGATCCAGGAAGATCGGATACAATGATTGTGATGACAATAAACCCCAAGACTAAAAAAATGCAAATGATAAGTATTCCGAGGGATACCCGAACTGAAATCGTCGGAAAAGGAACGGTTGATAAAATCAACAGTGCTTATGCTTACGGAGGACCAAAAATGGCTATGGACACGGTTGATCATTTTTTAAATATTCATCTCGATCACTACATTAAAATTAATATGCAAGGATTAAAAGATTTAGTTGACAGTGTCGGCGGTATAACCGTTCATAATGATATCAGCTGGCATGATGAAGGGATTTATAAAAAAGGATATTTTTATCATAAAGGAACGTTGCATTTAAATGGCGCGCAAGCACTTGGGTATGCGAGAATGCGCCACTTGGATCCTAGAGGGGATTTTGGCCGTAATAAACGGCAGCGTGAAGTTATTATGGCTGTAATCAATAAAGCCTCGAAGGCGCCTTTTACGAAATACAACGACATTCTTAAAGCACTCGGGAACAATGTTCAAACAGATTTAACATTTGATCAGATGAAGGATATTGCTCTGCATGACCAGAAAGCAAGGGAAAATTGTGTTTCTTATGAAATGAAAGGCGACAATGGCTATATTAACGGTATCTATTATTTGCTTGTAAGCCACTCAGAGCGCCAAAAGGTAACACAAATGATCGAATCCGGGCTTCAGATAAATTAAAAATATGATTTTATACAGCTGTTGAGACATTCGACAGCTGTACTTTTGTACAGTTATTTTCCTTCTTTTAATTAAGTGGTCAATTGTCACATTCATGTAACAAATCACATTTATAGTTTAAGTGAATAAGAGAGGGAGGTTGAAAATGAAGAAAAAGATTTATTTGTCAGCACTTGGTTTGATTGTTGTTATTGCTTCTGTTTGTTCGTTTTATTTTGCGAAAAATAATGACAACAAAGCGATATCCAAGGAGTCTAAGGAATCTTCAAATTTTAAGTACAGCGATTTCAGTTTTGATGTTAACCCGGCAACATTCGAGATTTTTGTAAAAAAAGACGGGGTTAAAGAGGCGGCTTCCGAGCCTCTGCCAAAAATGAAAGTGTCACATCTTAAGAAATCAAATGATCTTATATCTTGGCGTTATCCGGATGAGAATATTAATGTCACGATAAAGAAGAAAGATCATTATTTAGATGTTGATATTAAATCAACAGGGGCCAAACAATTTGAGTGGCCGAGGGTGAGTGCGGACAGCTACATGCTGCCATTATGGGAAGGCAAGTATATTCCTGGTGACGATAAAAATTGGAAAAAGTTTTTGGATAATCAAGATTTTGTGTTCTCTCAAGACTTTTCAATGAGGTTTTTTGCGTTAAATAAACCGAAATATTCGATTGTATATATAGCCAACAATATGTTTAATGACAACATTCACTTTAATACCGGCTCAAATATTACATTTAATTTTACCCATGAGTTCCCATCGATCAATAAAAATAAAGATTATGGATTTAGGATATATGTGTCTAAAAATGATCCTGTGGATATTGCGCAAATATATAAAAACTACATCAAAGAAAAAGGACAATTTAAGACTTTAGAAGAAAAAGCAAAAGAAAATCCTAATATTAAGAAATTATTCGGTGCACCGTATTTTTACCTTTGGGACAACAACGTTCTGACAAAAGATAATATTCATTGGAGAAGCTTAAAGGAGCAACTGAACGGTAAGTTCTTTGATTGGGTTGAACAATTATTAGATAAATATACCGACGATGGATCAAATGAACTGAAAACTTGTATCCAGCAGATCAAACATCAAAATTATATCGATGATTATCAGAAGAATGTGATTGTTAATTCGCTTAATAAAGTACTTAAGTTAAAGCAATTTTACAACAAAAAGGTATTTACCGACGTCGATCCTCATTCTAATAAATTGATTAAAAAAGGCATTGATCATCTCAGTGAAGAAGAGTTATATGATTTAAATAAAGGGTTGCTTAAAGATGAGCTAAAAGGCTCCACAGATAAAATCAGTCAATGGGGTCAAAAAGAATCAACAGATATTCTTGATGATATGTATCATTCAGGAATTAAAAAGGCTTGGATTGGCTTGCCAAACTGGGCAAATGGATTAATGAATCCGCAAATGGTCAAGGAAGCCAATCAGTCAGGTTATTTAATTGCACCTTATGATTCATATCATTCCATTCAAAAGAACGCAAGCCCAGATTGGAACACAGCATCTTTTGACGACCCAACATTATATGAAAATGCGACGATTACGGGTAAAAACGGCAAAAAGATTGCTGGATTCTTAGGAAAAGGAAGAAAACTGAATCCAACGCTATCCTTGCCAAGTGTTAAAAATCGTGTCAACGGTATTTTGCATGATGGCATACCATTTAATTCTTGGTTTGTCGATTGTGATGCTACTGGGGAATTTTATGACGATTATTCACCGAAACATATCACGACACAAGAACAAGATATGATGGCCAGACTCAATCGAATGAATTATATCGCCAAACAAAAAGGCATGGTTGTCGGATCAGAGGGCGGCAATGACTATGCAAGCCAAGTAATTGCTTTTGCACACGGCATAGAAACCCCGGTGATTAATTGGGGAGACCCGGATATGAGAAAAAACAAAACAAGTCCTTACTATGTCGGCGGATATTATTCAAAAGACGGCACAACGCCAGACAGGTACGGCAAACAAGTGCCAATAAAACCGTTATACAAGCATATTTACATTGATCCAAAATATTCTTTACCTCTATATAAATTAGTTTATAACGATTCTGTTATTACAACGAACCATTGGGAATGGGGGAACTTAAAAATAAAAGATGAGGTTGGAAACAGAATGCTGCTGGGCCTATTATACGATGTTCCTCCTTTATACCACATTGATAAAACAAGATGGGAGCAAAATAAAGATCTCATTCTTTCGTATTATAACGCAGCCTCTGACTTTGAGAAGAAGGCAGTAACAAAGCCGATGACAAGTTTTAAAATCCTTACAAAGAACCGTTTAGTACAATCATCGACATTTGGAAAAGACATGAAAGTCGTCGTTAACTTTTCAAATAAAGATTTTCATCAAAACGGACAAGTGATAAAAGCTAAGTCAGCCGTCCTTTATGATGGACATTCAAAAAAGGTGTTTGATGCATCAAAATATTAATAGTGTTTAAGTAAAATGGCGATTCCTTTTTGTTAAGGGATCGCCTTTTAAGTTTTTCCTGTAAGAACCATTACATTTTTTTAGTTCGTTTGGCTAACTCTTTTCTCCTTTTTTCCCGATACGAATAATTCCTTTTTTTGTCTCGATAATATATCCATCCGCCAATAAAGGTAATGCCAACTAATGCAAAGATTAGCCCGGATACAAATTGCAGCCATATCCATGGAAAGGGTGCGTTCAAATAATCAAACAATGTATCGCGCATAAGTTTGATGCCGATCGCTGCAACAGCACCTGGGATAACAATAATAAGAAGTGCAATAAAACGGGACATAAGAACACTTCCTCTATCAGCCTTTTCACTATATTTTAACTAATTTGAATAAAGGTGTCCATCTATAATTTACTGTTTTTATTAGGTAGAATAGATATGAAAAACTTTGCAGAGGTTGGTGAGTGAAAAATGAAGTCGGTGCTCATCATTGGAGGTATGAAGCAAGGCGTTGATATTTTAAAGACGCTGTCAGCCTCTAAAGCGTTTAAGATTGTCGCCGTTATTGATAAGGAAGAGAAGTCACCAGTTGTTCAATATGCAAAGAGAAAAAAGATGGACTGCGGAACGTCTTGGAAACCATTCATAAATGACAAATTAGATATAATCCTTGATGCATCAGGAGATCAATCAAACTTTGAAGACATTATGCGTATGAAATCCGCTCATACGGTTGTCATTCCTTATGACGTTGTTAATCTTGTTTCACAGCTTATATCGCAAAAAGAAAATTTAATTAAGCAACTGAAAAAACGCACTTACCAACAGCAATTAATTTTAGAGCTGACACACGATGCAATGATAGCGATTAACAGCGATGAAGAAATTACTCTCTTTAATCCAAGCGCTGAAAAAATCACAGATCTTAAGAGCCGGCAAGTATTAGGTAAAAAAATCAATCAAGTCATGCCATCCACAAGACTGACAAGGGTGATGGAGACGGGTCAGCCGGAAATTAACCAAGAGCAACAGCTGGAAAACGGAAAAAAAATCATTACAACAAGACTGCCTATTCATGATTCAAAAGGACATGTTCTTGGAGCATTTGCGGTTTTTAAAGATATAACAGTGATTGAGGATATGGCGGAAGAGGTTACTAATCTTAAGAGTATTCAAACAATGTTGACCGCGATTATCCAGTCTTCTGAAGAAGCGATTTCTGTTGTTGATGAACATGGCAGGGGCTTAATTGTTAATCCGGCTTATATGAAGCTGACAGGACTGAGTGAAAAAGATGTTATTGGTAAGCCGGCAACGACTGACATTTCCGAAGGGGAAAGCATGCACATGCAAGTGCTCAGGACCCGGAAGCCTGTCCGCGGTGTCCGCATGCGGGTTGGCCCGTCCAAAAGAGACGTGATTGTTAACGTTGCCCCTGTTATCGTTAATGGCAAACTGAAAGGCAGTGTCGGCGTTATTCAAGATATGTCAGAAATCACATCGCTAACCAATGAACTTCACCGTGCCAGACAAATTATTAGAACGCTTGAAGCAAAGTATTCATTTGAAGATATTATCGGTCACTCTGAAGAAATGCGTTTGGTTATTGAACAAGCCAAGCTGGCTGCATCTACACCAATCACGATATTGCTTCGCGGTGAGTCGGGAACGGGTAAAGAATTGTTTGCCCATGCCATACATAATGCCAGCGATAGAAAGTACAATAAGTTTATTCGTGTTAATTGTGCTGCGATATCGGAATCTTTATTAGAAAGTGAAATGTTCGGCTATGAAGAAGGCGCCTTTTCCGGTGCCAAGCGCGGCGGTAAACGGGGGTACTTTGAAGAAGCAAATGGCGGCAGTATTTTTCTTGACGAAATCGGCGAATTGTCAACACATATGCAAGCCAAGCTTCTTCGAGTCCTTCAGGAAAAGGAAATCGTTCGAGTCGGCGGTACGAAGCCTGTTACTGTTAATGTCCGGGTCATTACAGCTACAAATGTTAATCTGGAAAAACGCATTGCAGAAGGATCATTTAGAGAGGACCTTTATTACAGGCTGAATCGAATGCCCATCTTTATCCCCCCATTAAGGCAAAGAAGAGAAGATATTGCTGACCTTTCAGCCCATTTAATTAATAAGATTAATCAAGACTATGGAAGAAATATTGAAGGTATTTCATCTGAGGCTATTGATGTTCTTATGGAATATCATTGGCCTGGCAATGTCAGGGAACTGGAAAATGTTCTGGGCCGGGCAATTATACACATGAATTTTCATGAAAAGCAAATTTTGGCAAGGGACATCCCACCTTTAAATAAACCGGAAGTTAAAACAGATCATCAAATTCCAAATTTAAAGATTAACGGTACACTTAGCGAGCAATTAAATGATTACGAAAAAGAAATTATTAAAAAAGCTTTAAAAGAAAATCATATGAATAAGACAAAAACTGCTCAAGATTTAGGAATATCGGTGAGGAACCTTTATTATAAAATAGATAAGTATGAAATTGAAAAAGATGGCATGCAATAAATTTCACACATGAAAATTATTGCATGATGGCACCCTCTTAAATAAAACGTTTTCAAAATAAACGAGTTGGCACGAAGATTGCATATGAAAAAAGTGGTCGGAGAAAGTGAAAGGGGATGGCCAATGTCACTAGAACAACTAAAAAATGACATTATAAAAGGTGAAGACAAGGTTATTGCTGTTGCTCAAGCCGATGACATAGCGGTACTGCAAGCTGTAACCACTGCAGTCAATGAACAACTCGGACGTTTTATATTATTCGGACCAAAAAGCCATATTGAAGCAACGCTAAAAGAAATTTCTGAACCAAATATCTATGAAAAAGTTGACATCGTTCATACAGAATCTGAACAGGAAGCGGCTGCTGAAGCTGTTCGCGCTGTCTCCGGCAATAAAGCGGATGTTTTAATGAAGGGATTGCTTCCGACTGCTGTATTATTAAAAGCCGTTCTTAATAAAGAGTATGGCATTCGCAGCGGCAAAACACTTTCTCATGTTGCTGCTTTTGAAGTCCCCGGTTATAAACAGCTTATTTTTGTGACAGACCCGGGGATGAACATCACGCCTGATCTTGAGCAAAAAGCAGATATTATTAATAATGCCGTTCAAGTAGCTCGTTCAGTTGGGTGTGATCAACCAAAAGTAGCATTGCTTGCTGCGGTCGAAACCGTCAATCCAAAAATGCCGGCAACAGTTGATGCAGCTGTTTTGACACAAATGAACAGACGGGGACAAATTACAAATTGCATCGTTGATGGTCCTCTGGCGTTAGATAATGCTGTTTCGTTAGAAGCGGCTGCTCATAAAAAATTAACAAGCCCGGTTGCCGGTCAGGCAGATATTCTTGTCGTTCCTAATATAGAAGCAGGCAACATGCTATATAAATCTCTCGTTTATTTTTCCGGGGCCAAAGTAGGAGCGATTGTAACTGGGGCAAAAGCGCCAATCATTTTAACTTCCCGTTCCGATACACCGGAAAATAAATTAACTTCTATTTTACTTGCTGTTAGAGCTTCATTCTAATATAGATGTTTAAAATGGCGGACAATGGTTCCGAAACTTTTGAACAGCATTTTAAAAAACATGACGATTATCACAGGGAGGCAATTTCACATGGAAATTTTAAGCTATATGGAGAAATACGATTACGAGCAAATGGTCGTTTGTCAAGATAAACAATCTGGTTTGAAAGCAATTATCGTTATTCACGATACAACGCTAGGACCTGCACTTGGCGGATTAAGAATGTGGAATTATGATTCAGAAGATGCTGCTATTGAAGACGCGCTTCGTCTTGGCCGCGGAATGACTTATAAAAATGCTGCAGCAGGACTGAATCTTGGCGGCGGTAAAACAGTCATCATTGGCGATCCGCGCAAAGACAAAAACGAAGCAATGTTCCGTGCTTTAGGCCGCTTTATTCAAGGACTAAACGGCCGTTATATAACTGCGGAGGATGTAGGTACTACAGTTGAGGACATGGATATCATTCACGAAGAAACTGATTTTGTCACTGGTATTTCACCTGCATTCGGTTCATCGGGCAATCCTTCTCCTGTAACTGCTTACGGTGTCTATAAAGGCATGAAAGCAACTGCCAAGCATGCGTTTGGATCTGATTCCCTTGAAGGAAAAACGATTGCTGTTCAAGGCGTCGGCAATGTTGCTTACAGCTTATGTGAACATCTTCACGAAGAGGGTGCAAACTTAATTGTTACTGATATAAATAAAGAAGCAGTTCAAAGAGCTGTTGAAGCGTTCGGTGCTAAGGCTGTTGATCCGGATGACATTATTGGTGTTGACTGTGACATTTTTGCACCTTGTGCCTTAGGCGCTGTCATAAATGACCAAACCCTTCCGAAACTTAAAGCGAAAATGGTTGCAGGTTCTGCGAATAACCAGCTTCTCGATGACAAACATGGCGATATCCTTTTTGAACGCGGCATTGTTTATGCACCGGACTATGTGATTAATGCCGGCGGTGTTATTAATGTTGCTGATGAATTGTTAGGCTATAACCACGAACGGGCAATGAAGAAGGTTGAAGGTCTCTACGATAGTCTTTTGAGTATCTATGAAATTTCAAAACGTGATAACATTCCTACTTATAAAGCTGCGGATCGTTTAGCTGAAGAACGCATTGAATCAATGAAAAACACTCGCAGCACATTCCTGCAAAACGGTAAACATGCTTTAAGCCGCCGCTAAGACACGAATTCATCATGGAGGGGTTAACGTTGCAACAAAGCGAGTATCGTATCTTGGCTATTAACCCAGGATCTACCTCAACAAAAATCGCTGTATACAGTGATGAACAACCAATTTTTGAAAAAACAATCCGCTATGATGCGAGCGAACTAACAGATTATGAGACAATTATTGATCAATATCAAATGCGGAAAACATCTATATTAGAAACGCTGGATGAAGAGGGATTAAATCTCTCTCATCTTAGTGCAGTTGTTGGCCGCGGCGGTTTATTACGACCGATAGAAGGCGGAACTTATGCGGTTAATGAGAAGATGCTTGAAGATCTCCGTGCCGGTTACAGCGGTGAGCATGCATCTAACCTTGGCGGAATCCTCGCTTATGAGATCGGTCAACAGCTGAACATTCCTTCTTTTATTGTCGACCCTGTTGTTGTTGATGAAATGGAACCAATTGCCCGAATCTCCGGCTTTCCTGAAATTGAAAGAAAAAGTATTTTCCATGCTTTAAACCAAAAAGCGGTTGCCCGTCGGGTGTCAAAACAATTGGGTAAAGACTATAAAGAGCTTGATCTTATTGTTACTCATATGGGCGGCGGTGTTACTGTCGGAGTCCATAAGCACGGACGGGTCATTGATGTTAATAATGGACTTCATGGCGAAGGGCCTTTTTCACCTGAAAGAGCCGGAACAATTCCCGTCGGAGACCTCATTTCTATGTGCTATTCAGGCGAATACTATGTCGATGAAATAATGAAGAAAGCGGTTGGGCAAGGCGGACTTGTCGGTTACTTAAATACAAATGATGCGGTAAAAGTTGAAGAAATGATTGAAAATGGCGATGAATATGCGGCGTTAGTGTATGATGCCATGGCCTATCAAATCGCAAAAGAAATAGGAGCCGCAAGCACTGTATTTAAGGGGAAAATGGACGCGATTGTTTTAACAGGGGGGCTTGCGTACGGAAAAGATTTTGTTAAAGCAATTACTAAAAGAATAGACTGGATCGCTGACGTTATTGTTGTTCCCGGAGAAGACGAATTACAGGCCCTTGTTGAAGGGACGCTGCGTGTACTTCGTGAAGAAGAACAAGCCAAAGTCTATCCGGCAAGCCCTAAGCCGGCTCAAACAATAAAGCTATAAATAGTCTTCATAAATAATCACTGGACTAATTGGCAACTTTTAAAGGAGTGTTATATCCGCATGGCAGAAAATTATGATTTAGTTATACTTGGCGGCGGCACAGGCGGTTATGTTGCCGCTATCCGGGCCAGCCAGCTTGGACTCAAAACAGCCGTCGTTGAAGCTCGTGAACTTGGCGGAACATGCTTGCACCGGGGCTGTATTCCAAGTAAAGCACTGCTAAGAAGTGCTGAAGTATTTGCCACCGCAAAAGAAGGCGAAAAATACGGCGTGATGACGTCAGATGTGAGCTTAGACTATGAAAAAGTTCATGAAAGAAAGAAAGCCGTCATTGACCAGCTTCACAACGGCGTTAAATACTTAATGAAAAAAGGGAAAATTGATGTTTACGAAGGCTACGGCCGAATTTTGGGTCCTTCAATATTTTCACCGATGCCTGGAACGATTTCAGTAGAAATGAATAATGGTGATGAAAACCAAATGCTTGTACCGCAAAATGTCATCATTTCTACAGGCTCCCGTCCGCGTACACTTCCAGGTCTGGAAATTGACGGTGAACAAGTCATCTCTTCTGATGAAGCTGTCTTATTAACTGAGCTGCCATCATCAATAATTATTGTCGGCGGCGGCGTTATTGGCGTAGAATGGGCTTCGATGTTCTCGGATTTTGGCGTTGAAGTTACTGTTTTAGAATATGCTGATCGTCTTGTTCCAACAGAAGATAAAGATATTTCCAAAGAAATGCAAAGCCAGTTGAAGAAAAAGGGCGTTAAGATAGAGACAAGTGCTAAAGTGTTGCCTGAAACGCTTGAAAAAGGCAAACATGTCACAATTAAAGCTGAAATAAACGGGAAAGAAGAAACATATCAAGCTGATAAAATTCTTGTATCCGTTGGGCGTCAAGCCAATACAGAGGATATTGGCCTGCAGAACACAAGCATTAAAGTAGAAAAAGGCGCCATTCAAACTAACGAGTTTTATCAAACGGCTGAATCCCATATCTATGCCATCGGTGATTGTATCGGGGGTATCCAGTTGGCACACGTTGCTTCTCACGAAGGGATAACAGCAGTTGAACATATCGCCGGTCTTAATCCCGCGCCGATCGATTATACACAAGTGGCCCGTTGTATTTATACTCGTCCGGAGGCATCCGCTGTTGGCTTAACAGAAGAAGAAGCAAAACAGCAAGGCTATGATGTTAAAATCGGCAAATTCTCCTTTAACGCTATAGGCAAAGCGTTAGTCTACGGTGAAGCAGACGGATTTGTAAAAATGATTGCTGATAAAAACACAGACGATATCCTCGGCGTCCATATGTTTGGCCCTCATGTTACTGACTTAATCTCTGAAGCTGCTCTTGCACGGGTACTTGACGCAACACCGTGGGAAATCGGTGAAACTATTCATCCTCACCCAACATTATCTGAAATTATAGGTGAAGCGGCTTTAGCTGTTGATGGCAAAGCCATTCATTCATAGGGAGGTTAGAAGTATGACGAATAACCGTCACGAAAAATTAGGATTATCGGACGAAACCGTTTTGGAAATGTACGAAACGATGCTTCTGGCAAGAAAAATAGATGAACGGATGTGGCTGCTTAACCGCGCCGGTAAAATTCCGTTTGTTATTTCATGTCAAGGGCAAGAAGCTGCTCAAGTAGGCGCCGCTTTTGCACTCGATCGCGAAAAAGATGTCATTGCTCCGTACTATCGCGATTTAGGCTTGGTCATTGCCTTTGGAATGACAGCGAAAGACCTTATGTTATCCGGTTTTGCAAAAGCAGAAGATCCTAACTCGGGCGGCAGACAAATGCCCGGACACTTTGGCCAAAAGAAAAACCGTATTATGACCCAATCATCTCCAGTGACGACTCAAGTCGCTCATGCGGTCGGTGCTGCATTAGCAGGCAGAATGAAGGGCGAAAATATTGTTACCTTATCAACATTTGGTGAGGGTTCTTCAAACCAAGGAGATTTCCATGAATCAGCCAACTTTGCCGGCGTTCATAAACTGCCAGTTATTTTTATGTGTGAAAATAACAAGTATGCGATTTCCGTCCCAGTTAAGAAACAATTGGCCTGTGAAAATGTTTCTGACCGGGCCGCCGGTTACGGCATGTTCGGTAAAACGGTTGACGGCAATGACCCGCTGGCCGTTTATGAAGTCGTTAAAGAAGCGGCTGAACGGGGAAGAAGAGGTGAGGGGCCGTCACTGATTGAAACGGTATCTTACCGTCTGACACCGCACTCAAGTGATGATGACGATCGTACATACAGGACACGGGAAGAAGTTGAAGAGGCTAAGAAAAAGGATGGCTTATTCACCTTCCGCGATTATTTAAAAGAAATTGGCCTTTTAACTGAAGAAAAAGAAAAAGAATTTAATGATAAAATCGCGAATATTGTTGATGAAGCCACTGATTATGCGGAAAATGCAGAGTACGCTGCCCCAGAATCCGCACTGAAATATGTCTACGAGGAATAGGAGGGATCATATGGCTGTTATTTCATATATTGATGCGGTTACACAAGCGTTAAAAGAAGAAATGGCAAGAGATGAGAATGTCTTTGTGTTAGGCGAAGACGTTGGTGTTCGCGGCGGTGTTTTCCGGGCGACAGCCGGGCTTATAGAAGAATTTGGAGAGAACCGTGTGATGGACACACCGCTGACGGAATCGGCGATTGCAGGTGTTGGAATAGGTGCCGCCATGTATGGCATGCGTCCTGTTGCTGAAATTCAATTTGCAGACTTTATTCTGCCGGCTGTTAACCAAATCATATCTGAAGCTGCGAAAATTCGCTATCGTTCAAATAATGATTGGCATGTGCCATTAACGATTCGCGCACCTTATGGCGGCGGGGTTCACGGCGCGCTTTATCACTCTCAATCTATTGAAGCCATTTTTAGTAATGTACCGGGATTGAAAGTCGTTATGCCTTCTACGCCTTATGATGTCAAAGGCTTGCTTAAAGCATCCATTCGGGATAACGATCCAGTGCTTTTCTTGGAACATAAGCGTGCTTACCGGTTAATTAAAGGCGAGGTACCGGAAGAAGATTATACATTACCTATTGGTAAAGCTGACGTTAAGCGTGAAGGCGACGATGTAACGGTTATCACGTACGGATTGGCCGTCCATTTTGCCCTTCAAGCAGCGGAGAAATTAGAAAATGAAGGGATTTCTACTCATATTTTAGATTTAAGAACGGTTTATCCATTAGATAAAGAAGCGATTATAGAAGCCGCCAAGAAAACAGGTAAAGTCCTGCTTGTCACAGAGGATAATAAAGAAGGCAGTGTCATCAGCGAAGTCTCGGCAATCATTGCAGAAGAATGTTTGTTTGATTTAGATGCGCCGATTCAGCGCCTTGCCGGACCAGATATCCCTGCGATGCCATATGCACCGCCTATGGAGAAATTTTTCATGATCAATCCTGAAAAAGTTGAAAAAGCGATTAGAGAACTCGCTGAATTTTAAAGGTTAGCAGATAGGAGGTTATTGATTTGGCAACAGAAAAAATTACAATGCCGCAGCTTGGCGAAAGTGTTACAGAAGGTACAATAAGCAAGTGGCTTGTTGAACCCGGTAATGAAATTAAGAAATATGATCCGATTGTAGAAGTAACAACTGACAAAGTAAATGCAGAGGTTCCTTCATCATTTACAGGTATCATAAAAGAAATTGTTGCATCAGAAGGTGAAACACTCGAAGTCGGCGACCTTATGTGCTATATCGAAACTGAAGCAGCAGGAAATGATACCGCTGAAAATACAAACGAAGCCGCTAAAGCTGAGAGTGAAAATATTCAGGAAGAATCCGTTGAAAAAGATTCAAGTATGAAGAAACGATATTCTCCGGCGGTATTAAGACTGGCTCAGGAAAATAATATTGATTTAGAACGTGTTGAAGGTACCGGTAAAGGCGGGCGCATCACGAGAAAAGATATTCTTAAACTCATTGAATCCGGCAACGTACCGAGACCTGAAGAAAAGAAAAAAGAAGAAGCGCCTAAGCCGGAAAAACAACAACCTGCGCCGTCAGCTAAGAAAGAAACAACGCAGCCTGTATCAGTCCCTGTCGCTGAAGGGGATATTGAAATTCCGGTAAATGGTGTCCGCAGAGCGATTGCCAACAACATGGTGCGCAGCAAGCACGAAGCTCCCCATGCTTGGACGATGGTTGAAGTTGATGTAACAAACCTTGTTAACTACAGAAATAAAGTGAAGAATGATTTTAAAAATAAAGAAGGTTACAGCTTAACTTTCTTGCCATTCTTTATTAAAGCCGTCGTTGAAGGTTTAAAAGAATTCCCTCGTCTTAATTCAATGTGGGCAGGCGATAAAATTATTGAGAAAAAAGATATTAATATTTCTATCGCAGTTGCCACTGATGAAGCACTTTACGTTCCTGTCATTAAGGGCGCGGATGAAAAAAGCATAAAGGGCTTGGCTAAAGGTGTCAATGAACTTGCAGCAAAAGTACGCGGCAATCGTCTGACTAATGATGATATGCAAGGCGGTACTTTTACAGTGAATAACACAGGGTCATTTGGTTCAGTTCTGTCTCAGCCGATTATTAATTATCCGCAAGCGGCTATCCTTTCTGTTGAATCAATTGTAAAGCGCCCGGTTGTCATGGATAATGGCATGATCGCCGTAAGGGATATGGTTAACTTATGCTTGTCTCTTGACCACCGTGTGCTTGATGGATTAGTAGCAGGCCGTTTCTTAGCCCGTGTAAAAGAAATCCTTGAGAATATATCTGAAGATAATACATCAATATATTAATAAAAATAAAGGCGAACCATTTATGGTTTGCCTTAAAAAATAATAGGGGTAAAAGGTGCTTAAGATGTGGGTTACATAGATGTATACCCTGAGATTAATAAGTTAAACATTTATTTATGATCTTTTCCCCCCGGATTGATTGTCTTATAATGAAGTTACAGATTTACATATCTCAAAATTGGATGTGGAGGGCTGTCCTTGAACAACCATGAAATAGATTACAAAATTTATGGCGATGATATGCAATTTGTTGAAATTGAACTGGATCCGGATGAAACGGCTATCGCTGAAGCCGGCGCTCTCATGATGATGGATGACGGCATTGAACTGGAGACGATTTTTGGCGACGGCAGCCAAAGAGGTTTTATGGGGAAATTGTTTGGGGCAGGAAAGCGGCTTGTGACGGGTGAAAGTCTTTTTATGACCGCTTTTACTAATCGTGTTGCCGGTAAAAAGCACGTCTCATTTGCTGCCCCGTATCCGGGAAAGATTATTCCAATGGATTTGTCGCTCCTTGGCGGAAAAATTATTTGTCAAAAAGATGCTTTCTTATGCGCAGCAAAAGGGGTATCTGTTGGTGTTGAATTTCAACGGAAATTAGGTACCGGTTTTTTCGGCGGCGAAGGTTTTATCATGGAGAAACTCGAAGGGGACGGCTTAACGTTTGTTCATGCCGGCGGAACGATGAAAGAAGTAAATTTAGAAGCGGGACAAATGATTCGTATCGATACGGGCTGTTTAGTTGCCATGACCCCGGATGTTTCATATGAAATAGAGTTTGTGAAAGGGGTTAAAACTGCCTTATTCGGCGGTGAGGGCCTGTTTTTTGCAACGCTTCGCGGCCCGGGATCTGTTTGGGTGCAATCTTTGCCGTTCAGCCGGCTCGCCAGCCGTGTCTTTAGTGCAATGCCGGGAGTGCCGGGGGGAAGCAGAGATGAAGGCAGCGTTTTAGGCGGATTGTTTGATTTCATCGATGGCAAGTAAAAGTATTATTGCACAAACTGGAGAGTTGAATCTTATTTATTTGTTTTTTTAGGTTATTTCAAGTTACAATTAACCTAGGCTGACAAGCAATTTTTGAGGAGTGAGTAAAATGAGCATGGATTTTAATATTTTCATGAATGACGTTGTGAACACAGCTCGCCGTGAAATTACTGAAGCAGGTTATAAGGAGTTAAAAACCACCGATGAAGTGGATGAAGCCTTAAAAAAACAAGGGACTACTTTTGTCATGATTAATTCCGTATGCGGATGTGCCGGAGGCGTTGCCCGTCCTGCGGCGGCATATGCTGCAAACTGTTATCATAAACCGGACCAGTTCGTTACTGTCTTTGCCGGACAAGACAAAGAAGCAACGGAACGCGCCCGAGAATATTTTACAGGTTATCCGCCATCGTCACCTTCCTTTGCCTTATTAAAAGACGGCGAAATTGTTCAAATGATTGAACGTCACGAAATTGAAGGTTACGAGCCGATGGAAGTCGCTAATAAAATAGAAAAACTTTTTGATGAGCATTGTTCATAAGCTAATGTTTAAAAAACTGTTTACACAACTGTAAACAGTTTTTTAATGCCCAATTTTAGAACAAATCATTACTTATTTAATATGAAATATTAAAGGGGATAATAAAAATATTTACTTTACATAGTTAAACTATTGACATCACCTTACTATTTAGGTTAGGATAGTATCAGTGATTTAAAAAAGGGGGATTTATTATAACAAGGGAATCCATTTATTCATCTGTTAATCCTTTTATCGCGGCAATAAGGCTCGTACGTATGGATATACGTAAGCAAATTAACGTCGAAGTGACAGGATCTCAATCCCACCTGCTGCAAATATTAGAACATTACGGTCCATTGAAAATGTCCGAAGTCGCTGATCACTTGCAGATTTCTTTAGGAGGAGCGACGTCTCTTGTTGATCGTTTACACAAAATAAATCTTGTAGAACGATTGAGATCGGACGAAGATCGCCGTGTCGTAAAAGTAGCTCTTACTGATAAAGGATTAAAATACCTTCTTGATCTTAGAGAAGCTACAAATGATGTGCTCAAACATTATTACAAGAAGCTTACCCCTGAAGAATTAATTGAATTTGAAAGGCTTTGCCGAAAATTATTTGAATAACCTTTCAGGTGACAATAGAAAGGAGATGAAACCGTGAGCTGATTAGCGCATCGGTTCTTCTTTTTGTACGTAAGGAAAGGATAAATTGACAGCAATGTTGTCAACTCGACGCAGAAGTCAATTTTAAGTACTTAGTATAACGGCAACTAGGCTGCTGCCGGCGCCTAAAGCTTGGTATCAGCCAAGTTTTGTTTATTTGTAAGTTGATATGTCTATTTGCTAGTTTAATAATTTTAAATATCAAAGGAGGTTTTCGGGGTGCAACAAACAGAAACATCTCATACTACAACACCCCAACCGTCGGAACACACTGATAGTCATAAAATCAGTTTCAAACAACCGATGGCTGTGTGGGCCGTATGTTTCGCCTGTGTTATTTCATTCATGGGTCTTGGATTAGTTGACCCGATCTTAACGTCTATTGCGAAAAGTCTGCATGCAACAGCAAGCCAGACTGAATTGCTATTCACCAGCTACATGTTAGTTACAGGCATTATGATGTTAATCACTGGTGCGGTCTCAAGCCGTATCGGAGCAAAGTGGACGTTGCTTATTGCACTTATATTGATCATTGTGTTCTCAGCTTTAGCTGGTATGTCCAATACTGTTGGTGCTATTGTTGGGTTCCGTGCAGGCTGGGGACTTGGTAATGCCCTGTTCATTGCGACTGCTCTATCTACAATCGTTGGGGTATCAACAGGGGGGACAGCCGGAGCTGTTGTTCTTTATGAGGCAGCGCTCGGATTAGGTATGTCGGTTGGACCGCTTGTCGGAGGTCTCTTAGGCGGCATCAGCTGGCGCGGACCATTCTTTGGCGTCGCTGTTCTTATGCTTATTGGATTTATCTTTTTATCGATTTTTCTTCCTAAACTGCCTAAGCCGGAAAAAACGACTTCTGTAGCGGATCCGATTAAGGCACTGCGTCACGGCGGTTTGTTAACAATGGGCTTTACAGCCTTCTTGTATAATTACGGCTTCTTTACACTGTTAGGTTATACGCCATTCGTCTTGCACATGGGCATCCATGCGCTCGGATGGGTGTTCTTTGGCTGGGGTGTATTTATGGCAATTACCTCAGTATTTATCGCACCAATAATGCAAAGGCGCTTTAATGTGCGCCGAACGATGAGCTGGATGCTCTTGCTGTTATTGCTGGTTATGCTGGCGATGGGTCTTATTTTACAAACTCATTCGTCTGTTATAAATATACTCGGCATCCATATGCAAGCCCGTACAGCTCTTGCGACGCTCGTTATTATTGCAGGTGCATTCCTTGGTATTAATGGTACTTTGGTTACAACTCTTGTTATGGAAGTTTCGCCTGTTGAACGTTCAACTGCATCAGCTGCATACAGCTTTTTACGTTTTATCGGCGGGGCTATTGCACCTTTTCTTGCCGGTAAACTTGCTGAGTGGTTTGAACCAAGTATTTCTTTCTATGTTGCTGCGGTTGCATTTCTTCTTTCAATTTGTGTGGCTTTTGCAGGTAAGAAATTTTTGGATAATCCTCATTCTGCACAGCAAGCAGCTGCTCAAGCACAACCTAAGCCTGCTGCTCAAGCACAGCCTAAACCTGAGCCAGCTTTTGTCTCTCAGCAAAGCATATCTGAGCAATTTGGTGAAGTTGACCATATGGATCAAACAGCAGTTACCGCTTTTCAGGAGGAAAGGTATTTTCCAAGTGCGGTAAATCAACATACGGTAAACACTCGTACGGTTAATCAACAAAAAAGCGCAGATGCAGATTTCCGCAAAGCAATTAAGGAATTCCAAATGCCGGCTCATCCTTCTAATAGTGATGAAGAATATTTAAATGATTCAGATTACCGGAAGGCGCTTAAGATGTTTCGTGAAAATATCAAAGCTGGGAATGCTAACGAACAAATAAATGAACAAATAAACAATGATAAAGAATTTCGAGATGCTATAAGAAAAATTCAACAAAACGCTCAGCACTCCGAGGTTCAGTCTTTTGGCGGAGATAAAGAATTTCGGGAAGCTATGCGTACAATTAACCGTAAAATGAAGGAGGTAAAACGATGAATATTTACATCGTTTATGATAGTGAAGATGGCCACACTGAACGGCTGGCTAAATCAATTGCTAAAGGGGCACGTAATGTTGAAGGAGCGAAAGTTTTCTTAAGTCACGTAAACCAAGCAAATGTGAGAGATCTGACAGAAATGGATGCTATTATCTGGGGTTGCCCTGGACACTTTGGCACCATCAGCTCAGGTTTAAAGGAATGGATCGACAAGCTTGGCTACTTATGGGCTAAAGGCGAACTCATCGGCAAAGTAGGTGCTGTTTTCTGTACAACAGCTACTATCCATGGCGGCATTGAAGCTACGATGCTTAACTTAATTACGCCAATGCTTCACCAAGGAATGATGGTCGTCGGATTACCAGCGAATATTCCTGAAAATGCATTATACGGCAGTTATTATGGCGTAGGTGTAACATCTCCGATAGAAGATGCCAATGATGTATTGGGAAATTCACTTTTTGAAAAAGGTCTCGCATTGGGTGAAGCTCTTGGAGAACATGTTGCCAATATCACAAATACATTAGTAAAAGGCAGAGAAAGTACACCTCAATTATCAAGATAACCACAGATTAAAAGTCAGTAAAAAAGCATCACACATATTAAATATGGGTGGTGCTTTTTTCATATTGACTATGGAATATATAAACATCCTCTAATAAGTAGGAGGAGTGACAATCCAAATTAATTCTAATGCTTCTGTACCAATGTTTTTCCATCCATGAGGAATTCGGCTTGAAAAAGTGATCGTATCCCCTTCGTCTAATGTATATTTATTTTCGCCAACAGTAATCTCCATTTGCCCCTTCAGCACGATAATACATTCTTCAGCGATATCATGTGAATAGAGCTCTCCACTGCCCCCGTTTGGCTCGACTTTACTATAAGTGACTTCTAATTTCCCGCCTGACCCTGTAAGTAATTGATCAACCGCTTTCTCGTCAGGATAGGCTAATTTGCGCCGGTTCGATTTTCGTATAATAACAGGGTTTAGTTCATTGAGTGAACTATCTTCAGTATCTTGATCAAATAGTTCAGATAGACGAACATCTAATATATTTGTGATTTTTTGCAAAGAAGCGATAGAAGCTTTTGTCAATCCTCGTTCGAATTGGCTGATAAAGCTTGAAGTGAAACCAGTCTTTTTAGCAATATAATTAATAGTTATGCCTTTCGATTCCCTAATTTTCCTTATTTGCTCTCCAATTTTTTTTTGGTTTTTATCCATAATAATTAAAATTCCCCCTTGACTAAATTGTCAGAAATAATTATAATTCACTTATACTTAATTAACAAATACTTAATTAACTCTAACTTAATATGCTTTAAGTATATCAGAAAAATCACTTTATGAAGAGGGGTTGAGATTCTATGAAGTTTGGTATTTTTGCAAATCTTGCCGGGCCTGGACGGCATAATGAATTTGATAAAGTTTTGGAAGAGGCAAGAGAGCAAGCTGTATATTGCGATGAAAATGGCTTTGATTCAATTTGGTATACAGAACATCATTTTGGACACGAAGGAAATGAATTAATTCCAAACCCGATCCTAATCGGCGCCGATATTGCTGCCCGAACTAAAAATATTAGAATTGGTCAAGCGGCAAACGTGATTACGTTTTGGCACCCGTTGCGTTTAGCTGAAGATATAGCCATGCTTGATCAGTTAAGCGGAGGGAGAGTCGATATTGGTCTGGCTCGCGGTTTATATGGACGGGAAGCTGCTAATTTAAATACGCTGGCTGATCCTAAGAATCAGGAACAAAACCGTGCCATTTTTGAAGAAACATTTGAGATATTAAAGAAAGCGCTGTCAAACCGTTTCTTCTCGCATAAGGGAGAATTTTATCAGTTCCCGCCGGAAGGATTAAAGTGGAGCCACCCAATGAGCCCGGCGTCATCAGATTTCATGGATATGGAAAAAGGGGAAATTAATAAAATTGCTCTTATGCCAAGGCCATATCAGCAGCCATATCCTCCTTTTTGGCAAGTCATTGATTCACCTCGTTCTATTAAGAGGGCTGCTGAACAAGGTATAAAAGGTATCTTTTGGATGCCTACAATTAAAGAACTTAAGAAGCGTTTTGAACTATACAGAGAGACTGCTTCCAAAACACAAGGCAAGCAAGTCGAACTGGGTGATGGCATTGCTTTAGTTAGAGATATTTACGTTGCTGATTCAATGGAACAGGCAAGAGAAGATGCAGCAGAAGCCGTTTTAAATAATTACCGGTGGATTTGCCACTGGAGAGGGCTTGGAAATTTAATGGATCCAGGCGAAGAAGTTGCTCCCGGACAAGAATTAACATATGACTTCTTACACCCGCGGAATCTATTGTTTGGTACTCCAGAATATGTTGCTGAGAAGATACAAGAGTTAAAAGAAGAACTTAATTTACAAAACTTGTTGCTTTGGATAAATCATAATGGATTATCACATGAAAAGATTATGCGCAGTTTGAAGCTTTTTACAGAAGAAGTTATGCCAAAATTTGAAGATAAATCTATTCAATTAAATTGGAGGTAATGAGAATGTTAGAAGTTAGAAAAGTATTTACAGTTATGGAGAAAACATTTATTGAAGGCGGAAAAAAAGTTGACAATCCAGTTAAGATGGTAGCAGCGATAGCAGTTATTAAAAATCCATGGGCAGGAAGAGGTTTTGTAGAGAATTTAAAGCCGGAAATCGATGCTTATGCCCCGGAATTAGGAACTTTATTAGTTGAAGAACTGCTGAATGTTGTCGGTTCACCAGACGACGTAGAAGCATTTGGGAAAGCCGCTGTCGTTGGTGTTGATGGCGAAATCGAACATGCTTCTGCCTATATACACACATTAAAGTTTGGAAATAAATATCGTGATGCCGTTAAAGGAACCAGTATTTTAAGCTTTACAAATAAGCGGGGGGGCGCAGGTACTTCTATTACTATTCCAATGGTACATAAAACAGATGAATCCCAGCGATCTCATTATATTACCTTTGAAACTAACATCCCTGATGCACCGCGTGCTGATGAAATAGTCGTCGCGATTGGAGCATCAACAGGCGGACGCCCGCACCCGCGGACAGGTAACCGCCATCAAGATATGAAAGAAATGGGGCTTGTGTGATATGCCTATGGCAACATGTCACAAGCAAATCATTCAATATGAAGAAAAAGGTCATGGTGAACCCGTCATTCTTATACACGGAGTCGGCATGGACCACACAATGTGGACAAAACAAGTGGATGCTTTATCGAAATATTATAGGGTGATTGTTTATGATATGTTGGGACATGGAGGTTCTGATAAACCTCCCGCTCCATATAACCTCTCCCAATTTGTTAATCAATTAGTTGCACTAATGAATGTTTTACAAGTTGAAAGCGCCCACATTGTTGGTTTTTCGATGGGCGGTATGGTAGCGCAAGCAATGGCAATTATGCATCCGGAAAAGGTGCGGACGCTTACGGTTATGAGTGCAGTTGCCAACCGATCTGAACAACAGCAAAAGAGTGTATTATCCCGTGTAACCGCGGTTAAGGAAAGCGGGGCTTCGGGAACAGTCGAACCAGCTATATCAAGATGGTTTAATAAAGAATTTATTGATCAAAACAAGAAGACGATTAATTTGATTCGAGAACGTCTTAATAACAATGACCCATCCGCCTATCTGGCAGCATATACACTTTTTGCTGCTGCTGACCAGGAACTTTGGCCAATGCTTAGTCAAATCAGTCATCCAACATTAATCTTGACGGGAGAAAATGATATAGGGTCCACTCCCGAAATGGCAAAGGCAATGCATAGCGCAATACCCCATTCAAAAATTGTCATTGTACCTGAGGGTAAACATATGTTACCTATCGAAATGGCGGATATTGTCAATGATACGATTCACTCTTTTATAAGCAGCATAAGGAGGCTTGCGAAATGTCAGAATTGAAAAAATACCGAATGTACATTAATGGTGAATGGGTGGAATCAGTAAGCGGAGAATACTTCCCAAGCTATAATCCGGCAACCGGTGAACCATGGTGCCAGGTAGCGAAAGGGACGGCTGAAGATGTCGACAGAGCTGTTCGAGCGGCAAACAAAGCCTTTTCAAATCCTGAATGGTCCAATATGACATATACCGAAAGAGGGCGTTTAGTAAGAAAATTAGGAGAGTTGATTGCTGATCGGGTCGATGAACTTGCGGAATTTGAAACGTTGGATAATGGAAAATTGATACGGGAAATGCGTGGACAATTAAGTTATCAGCCGGAATTTTACTACTATTATGCCGGGTTAGCAGACAAAATTCACGGTGAAGTGCTGCCGATTGATAAACGGGATATGTTTGTATTCTCTTCGAGAGAACCGTTGGGTGTTGTTGCGGCGATAACACCATGGAACTCACCGCTATATTTGACAACATTAAAATTAGCGCCAGCCCTTGTTGCAGGAAATACAATTGTCATTAAACCATCTGAACACACATCCGCATCCTTATTAGAGCTCATGAAGCTTGTTGAAGAAGCCGGTTTTCCTCAGGGCGTCGTTAATGTTGTCACAGGATTTGGGGAACCTGTCGGCAATGCTTTAACTTCTCATCCGCTTGTTAACCGGATTGCCTTCACAGGGGGGGCAGAGTCGGCTCGCCATGTCGTTCGCAACTCTGCAGAAAACTTTGCTAAAGTTTCATTAGAACTCGGCGGCAAGTCACCAAATATTGTTTTTGATGATGCAGATCCTGACAATGCGGCAATGGGGATTATTGCAGGGATCTTTGGCGCTTCCGGTCAGAGCTGTGTCGCAGGATCACGGGCGTTTTTACATATCGATATTTACGATAAAGTCATGGAACGGCTGGTTGACCGTGTCTCGAAAATTCAAATTGGTGACCCTCTTCTTGATGAAACCGAAATGGGACCGTTAGCGACAAAAGCACAATTAGAGCGTGTCGAAGAATATGTTGCCGTCGGTCACGAGGAAGGCGGAAAAATTGTTTACGGCGGAAAAAAACCAGAACAATGTAAAAAAGGCTGGTATTTTGAACCAACTATTTTTGAACATACCAATAATAAATCACGAATAACAAGGGAAGAAATTTTTGGCCCAGTGTTAAGCGTCATCCCATTTAAAGACGAAAAAGAAGTCATTGAGCTTGCTAATAGTACAGATTATGGATTAGCAGCCGGCATATGGGTGAAGGATGTTGCCAAAGCACACCGTATTGCCAAAGCTGTTCGTGCAGGTATTGTTTGGGTAAATACTTATCGGAGCATTTCACCAATTGCGCCGATCGGCGGTTCTAAATTAAGCGGTTTCGGTCGGGAAGGCGGCTACGAATCGATTTACGAATATACCCAATCAAAAACTGTTTGGATTAATACATCTGCAGAACCAATGCCTGATCCGTTTATTATGAGATAAACTTTACAAAATAGGAGGCTCTTATAATGAAGCTTTTAGGTATTTCAGGAACGATTACTGGTTCGAAAACGGAAATTGCCGTTCAAAAGGTTTTAAATAATGCCCGGGAATTTTATCCTGATTTAGACATCGAATTTCTAAATCTTAAACATTATCATTTACAGTTTTGTGATGGACGCGACCCGGCAACCTATACAGGAGATACAAAAAAAGTTATTGACACCATTTGCCAAGCAGACTTTTACGTCATTGGTACACCGATATTTCAAGGATCTTTTACCGGTGCACTGAAAAATCTCTTTGATTTACTTCCGGTGACCGCCTTAAGAAATAAAGTGGTAGGTTTTGTAGCAACAGGTGGAACTTTTCAACATTATTTAGTTATTGAAAATCAATTAAAACCTATTATGGGATATTTCAGGTCTTATGTTGCACCAGGTTATGTCTATGTGAATGATAACCACTTTAATGAGAAAAAAGAGATTATTGATCAAGATGTTATAACAAGAATGGCTCATTTGGCTGAAGAAGTCGTATTTATGCAGAAGGCTTTAAAAATGCCTTTGCAGCATGTTCAATTTGCAGGATGATGTCATAAAGAGATGAAAAGATTGTTAATCTATTGAATGACAAATTTAGGAGGCAGGATGCTGCAGGTTTCTCATTTCTCTTAAGTCATTTAAAGTTCTGTCTCCTTAAATATCTTAATATTTTAAAGGAATTGAAAGGGGGAGCCGATTTGAAAACTTCAATTTTAATTATTAATTATCTGCAAGAACATCCGGGATCGAGTTACAAAAGGATCTTACGGTATTGCGAGACTTGTATCCACCCAAGCCAAATTGATAATGGACAATTCAAATCCCATGTTGCATCGCGTTTAAGAAGACTTCGAAAGAAAGGTATGGCCATTAATAAAGGGAATTCATGGTATTTAAATGGTAAAAAGCAAAATTTTGAAAGCGCTTAATGTGAATATTGGTTGAATAATAGGGTGAGGATTCAAAGTCTTTAAAGGTTTTGTTCCTGAAAATTTACTCAATGGAGGTAGCCCTTTGAAAATTGAAACAAGAAGTATTGATTTCATTCCTGTTGAAGAACGTCATGGGAAAGCAAGACACCTATTTCCGGTTTGGTTTGGAGCTAACATGCATTTGACAACCCTTGTCACAGGTGCTGTTATATTTACATTAATGCACAGTTTGTTTTGGACTATTGCGGCAATCATTATTGGCAATGCCATTGGCGCATTGTTTGTTGCTTCTCATTCCGCCCAAGGTCCTCAATTAGGCATACCGCAAATGATCCAAAGCCGGGCCCAATTCGGGGTAATTGGGGCGATCATTCCTTTAATTAGCGCAATGTTCATTTACTTTGGGTATTTAATCAGCAGCGGCTTGCTAGGCGCCCAAGCCTTAGCCAGCGCTTTCAAAATTCCTTTAACGCCGGCAATAATAATTCTAAGTGCGGCTACATTTCTTGTTGTTCTCTTTGGATACGATCTGATTCACAAATTGCAAAAGTATTTCTCTTGGATCTTTTTAATAGTATTTTTTATTGTAACCATTATTGCCTTTCGCTTGCCGGTCCCGGAAGGCAGCTGGTCACCAGGCGGCTTCGATCCCATCCTTTTTATGCTCGGTGTCAGCATGAATGCGGCATGGCAGCTATCGTTTGCTCCTTATGTTGCGGATTATTCAAGATATTTACCGGTTGATACATCTGCATCGGGGACCTTTTGGTACACATTCCTTGGAACGGTTCTCGGATCGGTTTGGATGGAAGTTATCGGGGCTTCTCTGGCATTGGCGATTCCTCATTATCTTGATAACCCAAGCAGTCATTTAGCGCATATCGTATTCGGCGGTTCTGTCGTGTTTCCTATGTTTATTGTCATTGTTCTTGGACAATTATCTATTAATATATTTAACTTATATGGTGCGTTTATGTCTACAATCACAGTCTTGGAACCTTTTACAAAATTTAGAGTGACACCATTGGTTCGGGGCCTGTTCATTTTAACCATTACCTTTTTAGGAGCAGTATTAACAATTTGGGGACAAAACAGCTTCATGGCGATATTCTCAAATTTTATATTGTTTTTAGGATACTGCTTAATCCCATGGACGGCAATTAATCTCATTGATTATTATTTGTTGCGTAAAGGTCACTACAGTATTAAAGATATTTTTGACCTTAACGGTAAATATGGAAAAGTCAATTGGGTCACCATCAGTGCATATATTATATCTATAGTTTTACAAATTCCTTTTATGAAAACTTCTTTTTATACAGGACCAATCGCGAGAATCCTTCATGGTGCTGATATTGCTTGGGCAATTGGTTTAATTCTGCCGTTTATTTTGTATTATTTTCCGATGAAACGCAAGATCAAATCATCTGACAGCAGTAAAATTATCATTAATAATGAAGAGGTGGAACAATCGTGATTAATATGATTTATTCAGAAGGCCCAATGGGGTGGAGAGGTCTTATAAAAATTGATACGATGAATTCAGTCATTAATGAATCATTTCCATAGCCTATAAATGTTTAGGAGGAGCAAAATGGATCAACGTCAATTTAGAGATATATCGGGAAGCTTTGCAACGGGTGTAACTGTTATTACAACCAAAAGCGAATGTGGTCATCCAATCGGTATGACAGCCAATTCATTTACATCTTTATCATTGAATCCGCCGTTAATATTGTTTAATATAGCGAAAAGTTCAAGTCTATATGATGCATTTATGAAATCAAATATTTTTGCGGTTAATATTTTATCGGCAGAACAAGAAAACTTGTCCAGGCAATTTTCAAAGAAAAATATTGATCGCTTTGAAGGGATTGGATATGAAGAGGATGTTACCGGATCTCCAATTTTAAAGGACGTTCTTGGGTATTTTGATTGTGTTGTTAAATCACGTTATGACGGCGGCGATCACACAATTATTATTGGAGAGACAAAAAATGGAGCGGTTAAGGACGGAGATCCTCTGATTTTTTATAGGGGAAAGTATGCAAGGCTGGAAAGTAGCAGAATGATTATAGGAAAATAGCTGACTGACCATTGTAAAGAGAGAAATGCCCTTTTTGAAAGAAAGTATGGTATAGTTCTAATAACTGAAAAAGGGATCAATCATAGATAGATGATTAATCCCTTTTTAAAATTAACTTATACTGGATTGTGATTTCGTATAATCCCATTTTTGGAAATTAAAAATGTTGGCGTTCATGACAATTTCCGATATATAGTTCATCACAATTTTTGTGGCTTCTTGAAACTCATAACTTTTTCGATTATTTAAGATATTTGTAAATATCCCCTCCCATATTAAAATGGTTAATTCGTTAATCGAATCAATATTTTCCTCTTTAATGTATCCTTCTTTTAATGCAACTTCTAGTAGAGAGCGCCCTCTTTTTGACATATTTCGTTCAAACAAGATCAGTTTTAAATCTTCGGGAATGTTAATCAAATCATTTGGATAGATTTGATAGTAGTGTTTGAGCAGTTTTTCCGGATGGTCTCCTAAGTCCATAATAAATACAGCATGAAAAATTTGCGGTTGTTTAAAGGAGTAATTGCAAAAACATTCCCAAGCCAATAAATACTTTTCAATTGGATCTTTCCCTTTTTGAATATAAAGAGCTACCTCATCAGTGTAGCTTTTCATAAATCTCATCGAAGCGAAAAAGATTAAATGAGAGATTTCAGAAAAATAGTTATAAATTGTTGCGCTATTATAGCCGGCCTTATCCGCAACTTTCCTTATGGTTACATTTTCCACACCTTCTTGTTCTATAATTTCTGCTGTTGCGTCTACGAAGTATTTCCACATGCGGCTTAATTGAATTTCCCTTTTTTTCAAACTAATTCCCCCTCAATTGAAAAAAATATCAAATCCTTGGTTACTTTTGATAAATGCTATAAAAATGGTAATTTCAAAGTAAAATACGTCAAGCTTATTTACCAAGTTGCTTTTTAAAAAATTTGGGTTGTATAGAATATTTCCAAATGATATACTATTCATGGTTATTTTCTAATCATGATTAGAAAATAACCATGAATTTATTGTAACTTTTATTGATAGCGGTTACAACTTATTTAAATCAAGAAATTTAAAAATTTGTCGAACAGTCAATTTACTAAGAGGAGGAGATAAAATGTCTGCCGAATACAAAGAAAAAGAAATTATCATGCAGTTTCCTTATAATTATCAAACTATTGAAAACAATTGGATATTTTTAGAAGATAGAACCAGGCTTTCCAGCCGTATTTGGCTGCCTGAGGTTGAAGAAGGTCAAAAAGTACCGGCTATTCTAGAGTACATTCCGTATCGCAAAACGGATGGTACAAGAGCAAGAGATGAGCCGATGCACGGTTACTTTGCCGGTCACGGCTACGCCGTTGTCAGAGTCGATATGAGAGGATCCGGGGAGTCGGATGGTTTATTAAAAGATGAATACTTAAAGCAGGAACAAGATGATGCACTGGAAGTTATTGATTGGATTGCGAACCAAAGCTGGTGCAATGGAAATATTGGTATGATGGGGAAATCGTGGGGAGGCTTTAATTCTCTCCAGGTTGCGGCGAGAAGACCAAAAGCTTTAAAAGCTATTATTACGGTCGGCTTTACCGATGACCGTTATACCAATGATATTCACTATAAAGGCGGCTGTCTATTAAACGACAATTTCTGGTGGGGGTCTATTATGTTAGCGTATCAATTACGTCCCCTTGATCCTCATATTGTCGGGAATAGCTGGCGTGAAAAATGGTTGGAAAGATTGGAAAATATGCCATTGTGGATGGCGAAATGGATGGAGCATCCAACAAGAGATGTGTATTGGAAGCATGGTTCCGTTTGTGAAAATTACCAAGACATTGAAGTACCCGTTCTAGCGATTGATGGCTGGGAAGATGCATATACGAATACCGTATTAAGTTTAATGAAAGGGCTATCAGTACCTAGAAAAGGGATTATTGGACCATGGGCTCATGTTTATCCTCATGATGGCGTTCCGGGACCTGCAATAGGCTTTTTGCAAGAAGCGGTTAAATGGTGGGATCATTGGCTGAAAGGAAAAGAGAATGATGTAATGGATGGGCCTATGGTTAATGTATGGCTTGAAGATAGCATGCCGCCTTCTTCGATTAAACCTATAAGTAAAGGGCGTTGGGTCGGACTTGAATCATGGCCAACAAACGAAGTTGTGACGAAGACGTATCAAATGACCCATGGGAAATTGCTGGATGAACGAGATAAAAAAGAAGAACAAGTACTATTGAAAACGCCATTAAATCATGGCCTTTTAGCAGGTGAATGGATGGGTGCCGGAGTACTTGGAGAAAGTCCGTCAGATCAACGCTTGGATGATGGGATGGCGATGGTATTTGAAGGAGATCTTTTAGAAAACTCATTGGAAATTGTTGGTTACCCGAGGTTTGAAGTAGAATTGACCAGCGACAAACCGAAGGCAATGCTTTTTGCTCAACTCTCAGATGTAGCACCGGATGGAGCGGTTACTCGCGTATCATATGGCGTTATGAATTTAACACATTTAAATGGTCATGATCGAATTGACTTGTTAAACCCAGGTGAAAAGGTTAAAGCATTTGTTGATTTAGACTGTTGCGGACATAAGTTTAAGACGGGACACCGCGTACGTTTATCATTAGCGACAACGTTTTGGCCAATGTTTTGGCCGATGCCGGAAGAGGCAACGCTTACGTTGAATCTAGCAACGGCTAAACTTTCGTTGCCAATCTTTAAGGGGAGTCAGACAGCAGGGCCTAATATGAATCCGCAAAGTGCGCCTTTAACACCGACCACTTTTATTAAAGAAGGAATAGTCGATCGTTCCCTTTCTTATGATATTTTAACCGATACGTGGACTTGTATAACAAATGGTGTAGGCGGTGTATTTGGCGAAGGCGTCTATCGCTTTGATGACATCGATGTGACGGTTGAACACAATCTGAAACGAGAGTTGATATTAAGTAACGCAGATCCGCTTTCAGCTAAATATACCATTTATCAAAAAATGAAAATTGGCCGTGAAGGTTGGTGGATTGACGCGGATATTACCATTACACAAACGTCTAATAAGGAAAGCTTTATGATTGTTGGAGAAATGGATATTAAAGAAAACGATCAACCAACATTTAGCAAAAAATGGGATCAAAAGATTGAACGTTTGGGATTGTAAAGAGCGACTGAATGGGGAGAAAAAAGTGGAATCTAAATTAAAGAGGAATATTCCAACACTTTTCATTTTAGCCGTTACGGAAGAATTAGTTTGAAAAACAAGTGGTTTAAATGGTTAAAGTAAAACAGCGGCCTAAAGAATAAAAGTCGCTGTTTTATTTATGTGTTACTTTTTAATTATCAATTATTTTCAAGGTAAGCAAGTATTACTTTTTAAAACGCTTATGAATATTGTTATGTTTATAGGTGCCGCCCTCGCCGAATTCAACTAAATCTAAAGAAAGGGCGAGATAGCGTTTTTCGAACAGTTCGGCAAAGTGTGATTTAATCACATCGAAGAGTGCTTCACATGTCTCTTTTTTATCGGCTTCGGAACGTCCCGAGCCGATTTTAAAAGTGACGTGAACGAAAGCATCATCTTCAGAGCCGTCGGCAATATAGTAATCATGGAGTTCAATGGCTCTTGAACGAATGCCGCCAGTCGGGAAAATGCGGCTCCGTGATATAAGAACGCCGTTAAGCTTTTTTAATAGTTCCGGGATATTGGCTTCTTCCTTGATGTTATCCGTATATTCTACAATAATATGCGGCATGATTTTAGCTCCTTTCTATTAACTTGCGGTTTGCAAATAATATGATGTCAAATGAGAGGCATACCATGCGAAACTGGTAATTTAATTTTCAGAACCGGCAATTGAAAATGCTTCATCGCCGACAATGGTATTTACAAGCCGGCCAATACCTTCTATTTCCGTGACTACTTCGTCGCCGACAGCAGTATCAACTGACCCTTTAGGGGTACCGGTAAGGATGACATCACCTTCATTTAATGTCATAAATCCGCTAAGATATTCAATCAGATCGGGAATGCTGAAAATCATATCACTTGTCGTTCCTTCTTGTGTTATTTTGCCATTAACGTAGGTGCGAAGGGTTAGATTCATTGGATCTTGAACATCTTCAGCATCAACAAGCCATGGACCGATTGGTGTACAGGTGTCACGGTTTTTTACCCTTAAGTTAGGACGATAGTAGTTTTCCAAATAGTCCCGAAGCGCATAATCATTTGCAACAGTATAGCCTTTGACATAGTCATAAGCCTCTTCCCGTTTTACGTTGCGTGCTTTTCTTCCGATAATAACAGCCAACTCACATTCATAGTGCATGTAAGTCACATCCGATGGACGGCGTGTTTGCCCATTATGACCGATGAATGTGTTCGGACCTTTCAAAAAGACTAACGGTTCTGTTGGCGCTTTAAATGCCAATTCATTGGCGTGATCAGCATAATTTAATCCAAGGGCAAAAACCGTACGAGGTTGTATTGGAGGAAGCCAAACAACATCATTTTCAGAGACAATTCGGCCATCGTTAAGTTTTAATTGGCCATTTACTTCAGAGGCATCATGAATAGCGCCGCCGTATGCAACTCGTGCTCGTTTCATCGTACGACCTCCTTAACCAGCTCGTTTTCGTTTACAACATGATTTTCTAATATACCTACTTCATCAATTTCAATCCTAACGACATCACCTTTTTTAGCAAGCGGCGCATTTTCTGGAACACCAACAAGAAGAACGTCGCCGGCATTCAATGTCATAAAATCTGTCACATCACAAATTAACCGGCGGACAGACCGGATAAGATTTTTCGTATTGTTTTGTTGTTTTAATTCACCATTGATAAAAACCCTTATATTTAATTCATCCGGATTTGTGACAGCTTCACGCTCGATAACCCAAGGACCTACTGGACAAAAGCCGTCACGGGCCTTTTGCATTACAGCTGGTCGGTAAACGCTTTCATGAGGAATGCTGACATCATTAACGATCGTGTAACCGGCGACGTAAGACATGGCTTGTTCCTCGCTTACGCGTGTCGCTGTTTGCCCAATGACAATACCGAGCGCTGGACCTATTTCAACCTCTGAAAAATCTGTAGGTAATGGAATCGGCATACCATAGCTAATGATAGTATTTACTGGCTTTATATACATAATAGGTGCTTTGGGCGGTGCTTGATAAGGCTTTTCATTAACAGATTCACCCAGAGCAGCGAGTGCACCTTTGTAATTCAATGCAGTCCCGTAGATTGTACCTGAAACAGGAACATCCCATGGCAAATCTTTTAAACTATTATACATATCATTTAAAACGGCAGTACCGTCAGCCGGATTGACATAAACCTCGGTTGTCTGTCTTGAACCGCGAAACTTAGTTGTTGCTTTCTTCATATAATCACCCCACGATTAATAGATACAAAAAATTGATACATCATAATAAGAAAAGTGAGTTATTCGAGGATTCAACCTTATTCATGTGTAGCCTGCAGTTGTACAATGAAGCAATTTCGTTAATTTTCAGAAGGGTTGTAATATATCATATACGATAGCATATATTATTTTAATTTTCAATGCACAACCCTTAAGTACATTTATTTATATTAAACTGTTTAACAGACGTTAATAGAGATTATTTCATTATATTCCGGGATGAACTATTAATAAATAGGGAGTAGTCAGTATGCCATTTGACATAATATATGATATTTAAAGAGCGGAATATTAGCAAAATAAGTCATTTTAATAAAACCATCCCTTAAAAAGAATCGAGGGATGGTTTTATTATTATACAGAAATTGTCATTTGATCTCGTTTGTTTTCAGAAGGGTAAGCCATGACTTCACCGTCCACTTTTAGACCGACAATATCGCCAATTTTATAGTTGGATAGGCCGCTTACCCTGGCGGAGACTTCAAGATCTTCTTGAGGATTATCGTCAAGAATGCGCAAAGTAAGCAATGCGTCATGACCAAGATATTTCACTGCGGTTACCTGTGCACGGATGCCTTCCTCCGGTTGCTGGATGATAAATTGTTCTGGGCGGATCATGATAGTTGCTTGGTTAACTGAAGCCATACAGCATGCCTGAATAGGTAATTGACCAAGTATACAATTGGCACAGGCATTATGCACATTTGCTGTAAGTTGAGTTGTTTCACCGACAAATGTAGCAATGTCAAGATCGACAGGGGACTTATATAATGTAACAGGATCGGCAGTTTGAATCATTTGCCCGCTTTTCATGACTGATACCACATCAGCCATTGAAAGAGCTTCCTCCTGATCATGGGTGACGATAACAGCTGTTGTACCGGATTCCTTTAGTGCTGTACGGACATCTTCACGCAGAGTTGTTCGCAGTCCGGCATCCAATGCACTGAACGGTTCATCTAAAAGGATCAGTGAAGGTGAAGGTGCCAGTGCACGAGCAAGGGCGACACGTTGTTGCTGCCCGCCGGAAAGTTCGTGCGGCATACGGCGGCCAAGATTAGCCATTCCCGTTAATTCCAGCATCTCTTCAACACGGCCTAAACGGCGCAGCTTACGCGGTAATCCAAAAGCAACATTGTCAGCAACTGTCAGATGGGGGAACAGTGCACCTTCCTGCGGGACATAACCGATTCTTCTTTTTTCCGGCGGAAGACTGCGGCTGTTGTCACAGACAGTTATTTCTCCCACTTCAATGCAGCCGCGGTCAGGCTCTTCAAATCCGGCAATCGTTCTGAGTAAGGTCGTTTTACCGCATCCGGAAGGCCCAAGAACAGCCGCAATTTGACCGGATGGCACATGTAAATTAACATCACGCAATACGTTAACTTTTCCAAAAGACTTATTGAGTGACGTTATCCGCAAATCTTTCATTATAAAATCCCCCCAACAAACGGTTTCATACTAAAGTTTCTTATTTCATCATTTATTTTTATGCCGAGTAAGTAAATAAGCGGGTATACCTGAAACAAGAACTAACAGTGCCGCAAACGGAGCTGCCGCTGCATATTCAGTATTAGATGTATGTGTCCATATCTCGGTAGCCAGTGTATCAACCCCTGTCGGCCGAAGCAATAAAGTTGCAGTCAGTTCTTTCATTCCTTCAAGAAAAACCAGCGTCGCTCCCGACCCAATTCCAGGTAAAATAAGCGGCAGAGTAACCGAGAAAAATACCCGCAGCGGACGTTTTCCAAGCGATCGGGCGGTTTCTTCCAACCGCGGCGGCGCCTGTTCAACAGCAGCTTTAATGGATGTTAAGGCAAGCGGCAGGAACAATAATGCATACCCAATTAACAGAAGAAATGTTGTTTGATACAAAGAATAAGCATAATTAACAGAAAAGAATACAAGGGCAAGTGCAATCACAAGTCCTGGTACCGCACGCAGCATATATGGGAGCCTATCGGCTAACGTTGCCAGGCTGCCGCGATAACGAACAGCAAGTACTGCAACCGGAATCGCAAAAATAGTTGTCAATAGGGCACCGCCGAAGGCCAATCCGAGTGAAGAAAAAATGGTCGTCAAAAACTCATGGATTGGAAAAGCCCTTGAGCTTCCGACAATTAACCAATAGACGAGCATGATCATTGGCACGCCGATTGCCAAGAAGGAAAGTATAAAAAAAATAGCGATGACTAATGGCATTGATTTACCGAGCGGTACATGTTTTTGTATTCTAGCTGCGCCTTTTCCTATTCTAGCATAACGCGCCCGACCGCGTATAATGACCTCAAAAAAGAGTAATATGAGACAAAGGACGAGCAATACCGCTGCAAGCATGGCTGCCGAAGCATTGCTAAACGCCAGCTGATACTCATCATAAATAGCGGTTGTAAAGGTTTCAAATCTTAATAATGATAAAGCGCCGAATTCCGCAAGCATGTGTAAAGCAATCAGCAAGGCGCCGCCAAATAAAGCAGGGCGTGTTTGCGGCAGTGTGACCCGCCAAAAAGTACGCCACTGGCCGTAACCTAATGAGCGTGCTGTTTCTTCCAGTGCCGGATCCATGCCTCGTAATGAAGCCGCTACTGGAAGATGCACAAGCGGGTAACTTGATAGAGTTAATATTAAAGCCGCACCTCCAAATCCTTGGAGTTTAGGGCTCAAAGAGACCCAGCTGTAACTGCTGACAAAAGCAGGAACTGCGAAAGGCAATGTAAGAATGACATTCCATATCCTTCGGCCTGGTAAGTTGCTTCGTTCAACACACCAGGCTGTTACTAAACCGATAATTATTGAAGCCGCTGTAACTGTAACAGTCAAAAGAACAGTGTTGCCAAGGAGCTCATAGACCCTTGGACGAAAAATTAATTCAACCGCGGTATGCCATCCTGCTTGCTTTGCTCTTAACACAATATAAGCTAAGGGCATTAAGACCAATAAGATGACGATAATTGTCGGCACAAACATCCATAGCGGAGGAAAGTGAAATTTCCTCCGCTGATGGCGCTTACCGCTTGAAACTGCCCCAGACATTAACTCAATCCGACCTCCTGCTCAAGTTTTAATGCCTTTTGACCGTCACCTAAATCGGAAGGTGAGATATGAGGCGGTTCGAGTTCATTAAACGGTTTAAGATTATATTTAGATGTGACACCCGGGTGCAGTGGGTACTCTTCACTGTCTTTAGCAAGAACCTCTTGCCCCTCTTTACTTGTTATAAATTTAAGAAATTCATCTGCTTCTTTTTTATGTTTACTTGATTTAAGTTCCCCGACGCCGGAAATCGTGACTAATCCGCCTGGATCCTGGTTGCCGAAATAATATAGCTTAGAATGCATTTTATCTTTGCCTAATTCGTTAGCTTCGCGGAACCAATAATAGTTGTTGATAAGAGCTGTTGCCACTTGGCCGCGGCGAACCGCATCTAATGCAGCGCCATTATTGTTGTACTTCTTACCGTATTTCTTAAGTCCTTCCAGCCATTTTTTAGCTGCAGCGTCACCCTTAGTTTTTGCAATAGCGACGATTTGTTCTTGGAAGGCACCGCTGGTTGGAACATAGCCGACTTTACCTTTCCACTCCGGTTTAGCAAAGTCAAGAACAGACTTAGGCAATTCTTTTTCAGAAATCATATTAGTATTGTAGACGGCAACACGCGTCCGCGCTGTAACGCCAATCCAATCGCCGTTCTTATCACTGTACTGTTTAGGTACCTGCTTAAGGGTATTTGAATTAACCTTAGCGAGCATCCCTTTTTCTGCAAGCATTGAAAGAGGCGGGGATTCCTCAGAATAAAAGACATCCGCAGGCGAATTTTTGCCTTCTTCTGTAATTTGGTTGGCCAGCTCACTGCTTCCGCCATTACGGACTTTCACTTTGATGCCGGTCTTTTTCTCAAAAGCCTTCACCAATTTATCTGTCGTTTGTTCGTGTTGGCCGTTATATAGTGTTAAAGTTTTTGAATCTGATTGAGAAGACTCCGATTTACTAGCTTTTGACGAATCATTTGCATTGCCGCATGCGCTCATTACACCTAGCGATAAAACGGTTGCCCCAACCATGAGTCCATACCGTAGTTTTTTAGTTGATCCCATTAGTCATCCTCCTTATGTAGTTGAATGTTAATTATATGCGTTTAGATTGGTAATGATAATCATTATCAACCAGGGCAGTTTCATTATTTCATTATATATTTATCTTGTCAATCATAAATTTGAATATGGCATTTAACTTTTAAAGAAGTTAAGGGAATAGAATAGGAGAAAGGGCTTAAAGAGAAACAGCCGCTGATAGATCTAATTCTTTAAATAGATGAGCTTTTTTAAGAGGACTATGGAAATAATTTACCGAATTAATACCTTATGTTTCTAATAATGGGATTTATGAGGGGGTATAAAACTTATATGCAGGCAGTTTTACATATTTTAATGTTTTGCTAATGAATTCTTCAGCCCGAATTTTCCAGGCATAATCAGCTTTAGTCTATTAAAAAATTATCTTTTTATTATAAATCTGTTTAATTGCAGGGGAGGATATAATGAGGACACTATCAAACTTTTTTACGGCTTTAGTGCAAAGATTTTTACCCAATCCATTTGTATTTGCATTGCTTCTGACACTCATTTTATTTGTTTCTGGAATTGTATTTACTCATCATAGCCCGATTGACATGGTTAATTTTTGGGGAAGCGGATTTTGGAACCTGCTAGCCTTTGCCATGCAAATGAGTCTAGTCATTGTCACGGGTCATGCCCTTGCCAGCTCACCGCTTGTGAAAAAATGGCTGCGGATTATTGCTGGTCTTGCGAAAACACCTGGGCAAGGTGTTATTCTCGTAACCTTAGGAGCATCTATTGCTTGCTTTATTAACTGGGGATTTGGACTTATTGTTGGAGCATTATTTGCAAAAGAAGTGGCAAAACGGGTTCCTGGTACGGATTATCGATTTCTTATTGCCTGTGCGTATATTGGGTTTCTTACATGGCATGGCGGTCTTTCTGGATCGATTCCTTTAGAAGCCGCTACCCCGGGTAATCCGATGGAGAAAACAGTTGGAGGATTAATACCGCTGTCAAAAACGATTTTTGCAAATTATAATATTTTTATTACGGTTGCCTTGCTGATAGTCTTGCCGATCATGACACGGTTAATGATGCCTAGAGGGAAAGATATAGTAGGTATTGATCCGAAACTTCTAGATGAAGATGAAACAAAGGAAACATCTAAAACTGCCGAATCGTCAGGTGAAAAAACATTTGCTGTCCGAATGGAGAACAGCCGTATACTTTGTATTATCATTTCACTTCTTGGCTATTCTTATTTGATCTATTACTTTATAACCAAAGGATTTAATATTGATATAAATACAGTGAACCTGCTCTTTTTCACAACAGGATTACTTCTACACGGTACACCAATATCATATATGAATGCTGTATCAAATGGTGTCAAAGGGACGGCAGGTATTCTCATTCAATTCCCTTTTTATGCGGGAATTCAAGGAATGATGGAACTTTCGGGATTAGGCGGTATGTTAACAAACGCATTTATCTCTATCTCAACGCATGCGACGTTTCCATTTTTTGCTTTTCTTAGTTCCGGAGTTGTAAATTTCTTTGTACCTTCCGGGGGCGGACACTGGGTAGTTCAAGGCCCATTCATCATGCCAGCTGCCAAACAGCTTGGGGTTGACCCGGGTGTTGCCGCTATGTCAATTGCTTACGGGGAAGCTTGGATGAATATGGCTCAACCATTTTGGGCTTTACCGGCACTGGCCATCGCTGGACTAGGGGTCAGGGATATTATGGGATATTGTGTAACCACTTTGATTGTTTCGGGTATTATTTTTGCTATTGGGATATCTTTTTTCTAAGTTATATTTCACTAATAAGCTATGATGGTTACCGTAAAATGGAATTACATGGGTTAATTAGTTTATAATTATTATAAAAAGATATTTACTTTTATAACATAACTATTATAATAATACATGTAACCATATAAATTTCATTTATGAGGTGATTGCATAATGACCGATCCAAACAGTAAAAAATACTTAACGACGAATACCGGTTCTCCGGTTGCCGATAACCAAAACTCAATAACAGCCGGATCAAGAGGCCCGGTTTTAATACAAGATGTTCATTTGGTAGAAAAACTGGCACACTTTAATCGCGAACGTGTTCCTGAGCGGGTTGTACACGCGAAAGGCGGAGGAGCGCACGGATATTTTGAGGTAACTAACGATGTAACAAAGTGGACGAAAGCCAAGTTTCTATCAAAAGTTGGAAAACGCACGCCGATGCTTGCCCGTTTTTCAACAGTGGCAGGTGAGAAAGGATCAGCAGATACAGAACGGGACCCGCGGGGATTTGCACTGAAGTTTTATACTGAGGATGGCAACTACGATCTTGTCGGTAATAATACACCTGTATTCTTTATCCGCGATGCCATTAAATTCCCGGATTTTATCCATACACAAAAGCGAAATCCGGCAACGAACTGCAAGGATCCAAATGCGGTGTGGGACTTTTTCTCTTTGTCTCCTGAGTCATTACACCAGATAACTACGCTATTCTCAGATCGCGGTACGCCAAAATCTTGGCGACATATGCACGGCTTTGGGAGCCATACGTTTAAATGGACGAATGAAGACGGTGAATCCGTTTGGATAAAGTATCATTTCAAAACAGAACAAGGTATAGAAAATTTAACTGCTGAAGAAGCGGTAAAATTAGCCGGCGAAGATCCTGATCATGCAACACGAGACTTGTATAACGCTATTGAAAAAGGCGATTACCCAGCATGGACACTGTATGTGCAAATCATGCCTCTTGAAGATGCAGAACATTATAAATTTGATCCGTTTGATGTAACAAAAGTCTGGTCGCATAAAGACTATCCGCTTATTGAAGTTGGCCGGATGGTATTAAACAAAAATCCTGAAAACTACTTTGCGGAAATTGAGCAAGCTGCTTTCTCTCCGGCGACTATTGTCCCTGGGATTGATTTTTCACCTGATAAAATGTTGCAAGGCAGATTATTTGCATATAATGATGCACACCGCTACAGAATTGGTACAAACTACCAAATGCTGCCTGTCAATCGTCCGGTAAATGAGGTGAATAACTACCAGCGCGATGGAGCGATGCGCTTCGACGATAATGGCGGAGGTTCTGGAAACTATGAACCTAACAGTTTCAATGGACCGCAAGAGGTCTCAGACGCTGCCCAGGCACCGCTGCCGGTTTCCGGTATTGCGGAAAGTGTGCCTTATGATAAGAACGACCACTATACCCAGCCAGGTGACTTATATCGTTTGATGAGTGAAGAAGAACGAGGACGCTTAGTTGACAACATTGTTAATGCCATGCGTCCGGTTAAGAAAGAAATCCAATTACGGCAAATTGAACATTTCCGTAAAGCGGATCCTGAATATGGCCAACGCGTAGCTGAAGGCCTGGGTATTTCTATTAATACCGGTAAGTAAGTATAAAAGAAAAAATTTAATTCTCTCAATCTATTCCGAAGGCAGGCAGCTTTTATAGCAGCCTGCCTTTTTTATTGTTTAGGAAACTATAAAATGTCGACTTGTGGATAATTGTTCGGTAAAATGTTCGTAGATTTACCTTGGGGTGGGAACATGGGGAAACATAAAAGTGGTGTTATTAAACAAATTCTAAA